>NZ_CP036298.1:6000000-6300000 GCF_007752135.1 Aureliella helgolandensis
TTCTAGAGTGTGTTGTCCCATGAGGGAGCTCCTTTCAAAGTTAATGGACGGGATCGTCGCGTTGTATTGCTTCTTTTTCCACGGAAACTGCCAAGATCCCCCTGGGTCGCGGCCGCTGACATAGCAGCCACCTCCAGTTGGTCACCTACCGCATTTTGAGGATTAATCGATACGTTGGTTGACTGTTTCGACGGTTGACTGTGCACATCTTAAGCCATCCTCCCCTCTGTTCCACCAGTCTGAACAATTTTGGTCCTGACGGGGCTGGTAATTCGGTTCGATAATTCGCTTCACTGACTAGGAGACGGAATTCCTGAGCTGTCCTTACAAATTGTTCTCGGAAAATTCTAAGGCCGCGCAGCTGGCGTGCGTGCCTGGTCAGATAGCCACCCGACGGGTATACACCACCCACTCCACCGACAGCACAACCAGGGCCGCCGCCAACAGCCAACGCCAGTACTCGATGCGCACCACTTCCCGTACCGCGTCCGATGCAATCACATTCTGAGCGCCAATCATGACGTCCGTTCGCGGGGCCAAGTTGCTCTCCTGCTCGCTAAATAGGTTCACCGTAAACATCTGCAGCATGCGGTCGCTACCTGCCCCCCGGGCCTCATAGAACCCAGGCTCCTCCGTTTGCGTGAAAATCAGCTGGGCTTGCCCGGTGCGGTCAACGGAGGTTTGCCCCCCTTGCGGATTGAGGATCTCCACTTGGCTAAAGCGACTGGCCAAGTTCAGGGCGACGGGGTGCCCCGGCTGCACGCTGCGGGCACCTGCCGTCGATACCGCCCCCCCGAGGTATTCGAGGGCATTGAACACAAACACCGGAAAACTCCGCTTGATGGGCCAATCGGTGTTCGCCACGTCGCGATCTTCCGTTCGCTTCAGGAATGGCATGGCAATCACCGCATCTTGGTAGGCATCTCGCGGAGCCACGGCCATCAAAATCCCAGCATTGGAGCGGACCAATTCCGTTCCCCCGGCGGGCATCTGTAGCGCACGTCCTTCCACAATTTTAACGGTCCCCAGATCTACATATTGCAGCATGGGATGGGCGCGATTGGTATCGATCACAAATAGCGGCCCCGACGGCTCATCGGCGCGCCATGCATCCCCAGGGGGTAGCGTTCCAATGAACAGCGTGTTCGAAGCGGGGAGTGTCTGGGGCGCGCATTGATCAAAGATGAACAAATCGATGGTGCCCGATTCTGCCGACTGCTGAAACTCGGCCGATTCCATATCGCCCGGCCCAACCGTTCGCAGCGATGCCAAACTCTGCGCTTGCGGCGTGGCCAGCGCCGCTTCGAGCGCCGTATTGCCAGAGCTCACCAGCACGACCTCCAGTTGCCGCGGGGGATCGAGTCCCGCAAAAGCAACGTTGTCGAAGGCGAAATCATCCTCCACCTCCAGCTCCAGTCGGAGCTGCCCCTGGTCGATGGCTGCCAGCTCAAAAGCTACCCCCGTAGCCGACTGCGCCTCGATGGCGACATCGCTTGCATCCACCAATTCCCCATTAAGCATCAGGGACACTCGAAACTCAACGGGCTCGCTACCGAAGTTGTAAACTCTAGAAAAAGCCGCCACCTGCCCGTTGTTCTCCGTGTTGCGTTCGACGGTGAAAGCCAGAATTCCAACATTGCGAACGGCGGAATTACCAATGGGGATGTATTCGGCAGTCAGGTTCCCAAGGTCCATTTGAGGTGTACCGAACCCACCATCGCTCAGGATGTACAAGGAGGCGGGCAACGCCTCGGCGACTTGGATATCAACCATGTCTTCAATTTGACTAGTACGCCCAGGATTCGCCAAGCCAGCGGCCGCCCGCAGCGCTTCGTTCAAGTCGGTGGTGCGATTGGTGGGCTGAATCGCCTCCACGGCCGCCTTCAGCTTCCTCTTATCACCGGTAAACCCTTGCCGCACATCGGCTCGATCCGAAAACGCGACCACCATGGCTACGTCCCCGGGAGCAAGTCCATCCAACATCGCCCGCGTTTGCCGCTTGGCTTCCTCCAATCGTGATGTCTCCACGTCCGTTGCCTGCATGCTGCAGGAATTGTCGATCATGAAAATCGATCGGTTGCCCAGCGTCTGCTCCCCTCGCATACCTGGCCGCAAGCAGGCCAGAATCAACGCTAGGAGCGCCAACAATTGCAACAACAGCAGTAGATTCTTGCGCAGGCGTTGCCAGATGCTGTTAACGTGCAGATCCTCAAGAGTACGCCTCCAGAGATAAGTACTCGGGACCTCCACCGGCGCCCGCCGCAGCTTGAGAAAGTAAAGCATTACAATCAGCGGCGGTACGGCAGCCATCACCAGCCACTGCCAGGGGCCGAGCATATTGATCCAGCTCATCGCACCAAGCCTCGCTCACGAAGGTACTGCCCCACCATCACATCGGCGGTCTGATCGCTGCGTGCCAGTAGGTACATCACATCGCGCTGCGAACAAAAGCGTCGCGCTTGATCGACGAACGCAGCTAGAGTCGACTTGTATTTTTTGAGCAGCGCGTGACTGACAGATACCTCGGCTTCATCCTGATCTTCACAATCCACCAGCTTCAAGTCGCCTTGCAATTCTGGCTCCATCTCCTCGGGACTAAGCATGTGCACCACAAACAAATCCATTTGCTGACCGACCAACATCCGGAGGGCTGGCTCGTAGCCATTCTTCTCCATCAGATCGGTTAGCAGGACGACAATCCCGCGCCCAGTATTGCGCAGGCAAAATCGCTTGATGGCGTCGGTCAGCGAATAGATTTCATCCGGCTCGGCCGATTCTACGAAACTCTTCAATTGCGGCAATTGCGACCGGCCTCGGAGGACCGGACTCGACTTGTTCTGGGCCCCCAGAAATTCCAATCGAACTCGATCGCCGCGACACATGCCGACGAATCCCAGGGCGGCCGCCAGCCGCTGGGCGGCAAAGAACTTGGTCGGCTGCCCGAAATTCATCGAAGGACTCGAGTCGACTAAGAAATAGACATGCAAATCCTCTTCTTCCAAGAACAACTTGAGGAACAATTTATCAAGCCGCGCGTAGAGGTTCCAATCCACGAAACGCAGATCATCTCCCGGAACGTAACTGCGGTAATCGGCGAATTCAACACTCTGCCCCTTGCGCCGACTTCGACGCTCCCCCTTCATTCGCCCCCGAAAGACTTTGCGACTGACCAACTCCATGCGTTCCAGCCGAGCCAGCAGCTGTGGAGGCAATAACTCGGGTGTCAGGGTGTTTTCTGCCATCGTGTCTCTCAGTCGCCAGTGCGCACGAGCAGCATCGGCTGCTTCGGTATCTAGTTGTTATAACAATTCCTCAGGGACTCGGGGCACTCGGGGGAAAGGCACTCGGAGTAACTTCAGGCCGCTAAAGATGGAGGGGACGATCGCGAAAACGGACCTGCGAATAGGGATGCCCCGCAGCCCCCTCTGACACCCTGACGCACACTGCGCTACAATTAGCCCCTACGACGCAACTCAACCGTTCATCGATCGGAGGCTATCGTGACCTTTCGTAATCCATATCCTATCCCATTCGCATTTTTACTCATTTCACTGATTTGTGCAGGAGCTTCTATGAGCCAAGCAGCTGACGCAGCCCTCGAGCATTCGACGACCATTGAAGGCATCACTGCGTATCGCTTGGAAAACGGTGCTCAAGTCCTGCTCTTTCCCGATGAGAGTAAGTCGATGGTCACCGTCAACATGACCGTCTTTGTCGGCTCCCGTCACGAGGGCTACGGCGAAGCAGGCATGGCTCACTTGCTGGAGCACATGCTGTTCAAGGGAACTCCTGGGAACGAAAAGATCCCCGAAGAGCTGAAGAATCGAGGCGCGAATTTTAACGGCACCACTTGGCTCGATCGCACCAACTACTACGAGACGCTTCCCGCTACCACCCCGGCTCAAGCCGAAGGCAACCTGGAATATGCAATTCGGCTCGAAGCCGACCGGCTGATGAACAGTTTCGTCAAGGGAGAAGACCTCATCTCCGAGATGACCGTCGTGCGGAATGAATTTGAAAGTGGAGAAAACAATCCTCGCCGCATCCTGATGCAACGTGTTCAATCCGCGGCGTTCGATTGGCACAACTACGGGCGCAGCACGATCGGCAATCAAAGCGACATCGAACGAGTGCCCATCGACCGGCTCCAAGCTTTCTATCGCAAGTTTTATCGTCCCGACAACATCATGGTCGTCGTGGCTGGCAAATTTGACATGGAACGAGCCCAGGAACTCATCGAACAGAATTTTGGAAGCTTGGCTGCTCCAGATGTTCCGCTCGACCGGACCTACACCACCGAACCACCTCAGGACGGTGAACGCACGGTGGCTTTGCGACGCGTGGGCAATACGCAGTACATCATGTCGGCCTACCACGTTCCCCCCGCCTCGCATCGCGACTACGCTGCCATCGAAATCCTGGCCTACATCTTTGGGACGGAACCGAGTGGTCGACTGTACCAAGATCTAGTCCTGCCAGAGCTAGCGAGCAACAGCTCCACCTTCCCGCTCGCCCTGCACGATCCTGGCTTGATCATGTTCAACGCGCAGCTGCCCGTCGACAAGTCGATCGAAGCGGCGCGACAGGCCCTCATCCAGTCGGTGGAAGAAGTGGCTGCCAAACCGATTACCGCCGAAGAACTCTCGCGTGCTCAAACGCAATTCCTCAAAGAACGCGAGCTGCGCGCTGCCGATTCGATGAGTATCGCGGTGGAGTTGAGTGAATGGGCCGCCCAAGGCGATTGGCGACTCTATTTCCTCTTCCGTGACTACGTGGAATCCTTGACCCCCGAGGAGTGCACGGCAGTGGCCACCCAATACTTGAATCGCAACAACCGCACGTTGGGGCTGTTCATTCCAAGTGAAAAGACGCAGAAGGTGGAGATGCCCACCAAGCCAAATCTGAACGAGTTGCTAGCCGACTACGTGGGCCGAGAAGATATCCAGCAAGGCGAAGCGTTCGATCCCGATCCGTTGGCCATCGAAGCTCGCACCGAACGTGGCACGCTTAGCACCGGCCTCAAAACAGCCTTACTGCCCAAGCGGACGCGTGGGAGTACCGTCAATCTCACCATCAACTTGCGCTACGGTAACGAGCAAAGCTTGCTGCCACTGCTGGCGGCAAACGAGTTCCTGCCTGAAATGATGATGCGTGGAACCCAAGACCTAAGCTACGAACAACTTGAAGACCGACTCGATGCGCTGCGAGCGGAAATGCGGATGTCCGGCACCACCGGGCTGCTCAGCCTGTCGGTAGAAACGAAACGCGAGTCGATGAGTGACTTGCTTCAACTCGTGGCAGATATCCTCCGGCACCCGCGGTTTGCCCGCGAAGAGTTAGAGGTCATCAAACGCCAGCAAATCTCGCGAATTGAAGCGCAAATGACCGAGCCAGGCACACTGGCTGGCATTGAGGTCCAACGCAAGCTTTCCCCCTATGACCCCTCGAACATTCGCTATGTTCCAACCTTGGCCGAACGCATCGAACGGTACCAATCGGTAACGGTGGAGCAGCTGCAGGAAATTCACGCCACCCAGCTCGATGGACGCTACGGCGAAATCACGGCAGTGGGGGATTTTGATCCCGAAGAATTGTTAGCGGCTTGTGAAACCATCTTTCAGGGCTGGACGTCGGACGTATCCTTCGCCCGTATCGCAACTCCCGCCAATACCGACGTGCCCGGCAGCGTCTCGGAGATCATGACTCCCGACAAGGCCAATGCCATCTATTACGCAGGCATGCAAATTCCCATGCGCGACGACGATCCCGATTACCCAGCATTGTTGGTCGGTAATTACGTGCTGGGAGCCGGCGCCCTGTCATCCCGTTTGGGCGATCGCGTGCGACAAAAAGAGGGGCTTTCCTACGGCGTTGGTTCCGGGCTCAACGCCCACCCGGTGGACAAGCGGACGAGCCTAACACTCTACGCCATCACCAACCCAGAGAATCGCGATCGAGTCGTCGAGGTGATTAGCGAAGAGCTAGAGCTACTCTTAGCCGATGGAATCACCGCTGCCGAATTGGATGCGGCCCAACAAGGCTTGCTGCAGAGCGAGCAACTCGATCGCACCCAAGATCGCAATTTAACGTCCACGCTAGCTGGCACCATCTTCGCCAATCGTACCATGCAGTACTACAGCGACTTTGAACAGCACATTGCCGACTTGGATGTAGAAACGGTCAACGCGGCACTCCGCAAGTACATCGATCCCGAGCGCCTGGTAATCGTCACCGCTGGCGATTTCGCCAAGGTGGCGGCTGAGTAATAGCCCTCCACATCGACAGGCCCCCAACACCCTCCCGCGTGCGAGAGGGTGGGCCGCTATGCAGCCGAGGAGGGCACTGGCGATTTGGCGTCAGCCCTCCCTTGAAAACCGTACGTGAGACGAGCCGCACGAGATCCTTCCACGCTCACCGGTTTGTAAAACAGTGAGTGGTTTTGGGTTTTACCGCGAAAGTACCACACCCAGTTGCACTGGAGTGGCAACCACCCTTCCTTGCTCACCGGGCTGTTGATTTAAAAGCGTTTTGAGTTTTAACATGAAGCTGGCACCCTAATTACCCGGTAGCGGCGACCACCTATCCTTGCTGACGCGGCGGGTTACTATTTCAACAGCTCGTCACGCGGCAGGTTGCGATTTCAACCAGTCCACTATTCCAACCAGCCAGTGAGCCGAGGCCCATGTGACGGCTATGTGATGACTAGGCTGTCGATGTTCAGCGAGTCGCAATCTGGTAGGCTACATTCGGCACCTCTAGGACTCTGAGTTGCCATTGCCTCCCTCGAAAACTCGATCGCCGAGTTGCTGCCTTAAGCGACGCAAAACTCGCGAGCGATGTTGCCGGACTGTGGAGGCTGAAATCTCCAGTTCCGTGGCGACGACGGCTACCGGTTGACCATCGACAGTGCAACGCCAGAACGCATGCCACGTCTTGGGTTCAAACTCACTCTCAACCTGAGCCAATCCCCGGTGCAACAACTGGGTGAATTCGAATCGCTCTGAATCTTCGTCCTCGTCGAGCTCTTCGGGCAGTTGCTGCGAAGCATGCAGGGCCGTACTGCCACCTTGGGCGGGTGGAAACCTGGCATCACGACGCTTGGCGTCGATAATCTTATGCCGCGTGATCGTCCACAGCCAAGCGCGAAAGCCTCCGCCACTTTCCCTGGGACGATAGTCGTCGATCGACCGCGAAACGGAAAAGAACACCTCTTGCACCGCGTCATTGATCTCCGACTCGCCAACGGTCTGCTTGCGACACCAGAAGGCAACGAGCGGCGAATAGAGAGCTACCAAATCTTGCCAAGCTTGAGAGTCATTCGCGCGAATTCGAGAAATCAAGCTCAAACGTGTCGACGAGGAATCGGTAGCTGCCATCTGTCATTCCATAAAAGCCATTGCGATCACTGAATGTTCTCTCCCTAATCCCCAGGCACTGCCGGAGAAGCAGAAAACAATATAACATCCGCCCGCTTGGCAGCCGGTCGCACCTAATGCAGCCAGGGAGGCGTCTTTCAGCCTGGCTCCCAAAAATGCTGTCACACCGGTTTCGTTCTTGAGACTATGCCAACTCGACCTCCGTCAATGCTAACATGGTGCTCAAGGATTTACCAATCATGCAAGCCACACAATGCCCACCGCGTCATCGCCTCAAAGACTACTTGGCTGGTAAGCTCGACCCAGAGGATTCGGACCTGCTCGAGCGGCATTTGCTCGCGTGCGCCGAATGTGAGCAGACGGCATCGGTAATCGATCATGATCCCGATACGCTGGTCGAACTACTGCAGCTCGGTCCGGTTCCCGTGTCTAAGCAAAGTCCAGCCCCGGATCGACTTCAAGAGGATAGCTCTTTTGTTTTTCCTGCCATCCCTGGCGTTATTGCTTCGTACGAACTTTTAAAGCACCTCGGTGGCGGAGGCATGGGAGCGGTCTACTTGGCTCGCCACAAGAAGCTCGACAAACTGGTTGCCATCAAATTGCTCCCAGCACTCCCCGCGAGATTGCCTGAATTCGTAGCCAGATTCGAGCGAGAAATGCGTGCTGCCGGCCAGCTCGATCACGGGTCCATCGTCCGTTCAACTGACGCGGGCGAGGAGCACGGCATCCATTTTTTGGTCATGGACGCCATCGATGGGCTCGACCTCAGCCGCATTGCGCGGGCCCTACATCAACTTTCAATCGCCGACGCGTGCGAGATGGTGCGTCAAGCAGCCTTGGGGTTGTCGCACGCGCACGAGAAAGGCATCGTGCATCGCGATATCAAGCCCTCGAACCTGATGCTCGACGTCGATGGTCAAGTAAAAATTCTCGATTTTGGATTGGCCCAAGTCGGATTGTGGGATTCAGGGTCGGCTGAGATCACCACAGTTGGACAACTGATGGGAACGCTCGACTATATGGCCCCCGAGCAAGCGGAACGAGGTGGTGCGGTCGACTACCGCGCCGATTTGTATTCGCTCGGAGCCACCTTGTTTCGATTGCTCACCGGACGCCCACCCTTGGCGGCGGCGCCCGATTTAACACCACTGGAAAAACTGCGATTGTTGTCTACTCACAAAGCTCCCAAGCTCGCCACGCTCCGCAGCGATGTGCCGCCCGAGCTGAGTAGACTACTCGACGAATTCCTATCACGTGAGCCTTCGGACCGTCCGGCTAGCGCCGCGCACGCGGCCGAGTTGTTGGAGCCTTTTTGCCACGGTTCCGACCTCAAGTCGATGTTGTCCCGCGCCTCAGCGCTGGCTGAAGAGGTCGCACCAGGCAAGCCACCAATGCCTGCGCTAATGCAGCGGGACATCACTCCGGAACCCGCGAGCCGAACTGCATCTCAATGGAAAAAATCTCGCCAGGCCGGTGGGGGAGGCCGCATCGTGACCTGGAGCTTGGTAGCTCTCTGCTTCGCGATGCTCTGGGGCGGTATCCTGTTTGTGTTGGAGACCTCCAAAGGGCAACTGGTCATCGAGTCCGAAGGTGCCGATGTTCAAGTTCAACTCGTCAAAGATGGCGAGGAGGCGAGTGAGCTGCATATTGAACCGGGTACGCAGACCACGCGACTGCGAGGCGGCAAGTACAGGATCGTCATCGATTCCCCCAGTAACAATTTTGTAGTCTCCAACCAGCAATTCACGATTCGCAATGGCGAGACCGTAGTGGCGAAAGTTACGACGAAGCCGCCCGCGAGTACAGCACCAACTGCCGATGACTTCGCTGACGCACTGCATTCGAATGCTCCCGAGGACCCACGACTGAGCAGCGTTGTTTACGAAGGCGATTCCCTCGATACCTGGCTCCGTCGACTCAAGTTCGAACGCAGCAGTGAGAAAATCAGCCAAGCGCTGGCTGCCATCACCGCCATGGCTGACGAAAATGCCAGCGATTTGATCGAGCCCGTGATCGTTGAATTTCTAATGACCGCGGACGCAGAACTTGCTCACTTTAATGAAGCGACCAGGATTTTGAATCAATCTAGCGGTGGACGCTTTTTCGATAATGTGACGAAAGTGTTGACAAACTTCCAAACGAGCGAACGTACCGAGGAGTTTCTACAGGGTGCGCACCATTCGCTCTCTCACTGCGATGTGATGGGCGTCCCATCGCTCCGCGAATTCCTGGCCTGGGCATCGGATGCTCTGAATCGCAGCCCTACACAACAAACACTGCGATCGGTGGTCAGTTCCACGCTCAAATCAATGCTGCAAGACGATGGGCCAGACCGTATTTTCCCGAAAGAATGCCAGCAGGCGGTTTTGGATCTACTAGTAGCGTGTCCGAGTCTCACCGACGAAGAGTTCTGGCTAGCGGAGAACGAAGGAACTATTGGCGATCGGCCATGGCACACACTGATGAGAGATGAAATTGTGCGACGCGCTATCGCGGTCCTCGCTGACGAAGATGCCGAGAGTCAATTGGTGGTCCAAGCCGCCTTGGTTCTCAATTCAACGCGAGACTTTCACCCAAAGCTGAGCAGCAACGAACGCGTCCCATTGCTGGAAGCATTGGCAAGGCGATTGACACATGCAGCCAAAGAACTCGAACCCGCTCTTGCGGAGATCTCTGTCGCCACAGCCAACATCGAGGACGCCTCTCCATTATTTTATGAACATGAGACGAATCTTGGCATTAAATATCAGGCTAAGAAGTGGAGCGTAAACCGGTCAATGGCATTGCTTAGTATCGTTGGAAGTTTTGAATTGCAGAGCGAATTGCGAGCTTCCCTAACCTCGCTGCACGAATCATTGGCTTCACAAGTATTGTTCGGAGCCAGATATTGGAACTCACGTAGACCAGCCAACGATTGGAATCAGAATACAGAGCTTAGACTTGCGTTGGATAACATTAAAGACCGCAAGTTAGTGGTCTTGCAAACAACCTATATTCAAAGCGGGCTACTAATTGACAGAGAATTGAAGGACTTAGTGGCTCGCTTTGATCAGAAGAAAGCGGTGGATATTGCCGTCGAAGCCTACGGCTACCTGGACAAGCTAGAGCGTGAAGGGGCCAACAAGTGGTCCTCGCAAGACCGTTTTGGGTTGTATTCTGCACTAACCCCAGCCCAAGCGCAACGGGCAATTCCCGTCCTCTCTAAAGTCTTGGGAAACGCGTCCCTAACCGAGGCTTTGGAAGAGCGGTTGTCGATGCTGTGGCGTGTCTCCGACGACGAGTTCTTTGTGCATTTCGCCCAAATCCTCAAAGCCGCGCCGGAGCCTAAACGCGGCCAATTGCTTGCAGTCGATTTTTCGACTCTGCGTGAGTTTGGTTGTAAGAATCCCGATTCCCTGAAGCCTCTACTCCACTGGGCCGACACCATCTTCGCTTCCCAACAAGAGACCGACATTGCGATTCAGCCAACCTTGGCCAACATGCTGCGGAGCCTCCTCCGCGATCGCAGCGAGTTGGTCGCGAGCCAGCACAATGACCGAAAGGATTTTGAAAAAGAAGCGGAACTCGTCAACGACGATTGCCAGAAACTCATTTTGAGCCACCTGGAAAAATACCCGCAGCTTACGGATCAAAACTTTTGGCTGGCCCAGCCGGTGTCCTATCGTTACCAATTTACCAATAAGAGCGCTACGCGAATGGACAAGCCGTTTCGAGCCGCCATGCTCACGCATGCGATTGCAACGCTGTCCTCCGAAGCCGAATCGCAAGTGGATCTTGACCAGCTCCGCGCCCATGCATTAATGGTAATTCGTTCGGTGGTTACTACTGCGGGCGATACATTGTCGCCAAGGCAAACGGAAGAGGTATTGCGTTTCCTAGCAAGAATCCTGCAAGACTCAGCCAGCGACCTGGTGCAGAGTTCCATCCTGAGAGAACAGTGGGGACCGTTTCGAGACTTGGTAGCACCCAAACTACCTTCGCTGCAAGACGTTGGAAGCTCAGCATCCCAATGCAATACCCTGATTGCATCTCTGAATCTCGTGGACGAATTGAACTTAGCTGGTGAGCTAGCCGGCCCACTACAGACATTGTTTGCCGCGGCCGAAAAGCCTCGGATTTCGAACAATTTCTATCGGTCTCGCCAGAACCATTTGTTCGAGCGATTTGAAGAGAGCAGCCAGCTCTACTCGGAACTATACGTCCAAACCATCTACTTACTTTCCGGCAGACTGATCGGCCAGGACTATCAGGAGCTCCTCGCACGGCCAGACCGAATTCGAGCCGAGGATACCAGAATCAAACGGGAAGAAGCTGAGGCGCGACGACTCCTCGTGCAACCTCGCGACACCTTGGCAATCTACATCCCGGGACTCCTTCCCGCCGAAGGCTCTCCTCCCGTGCTTCAAGCTGGCACGTCCCAGCCAGTAACTGGATTTCCAGTACCGGTCACGGCGGAAGGAGAAATATCGCTACCGCTGCTCGAGCCGTTTACGGTGAAAGGTAAGGAGCCGAAAGAAGTTCGCGAATTGATTCTGCAGCTCTACGTTCGGAACGGGATTATGGAAGAGAAACGACTGAGTGGTACCACAGTTCAATTCTTGATGCGGGCGGACTCACCAACAGAAATCCGCAATGTCTCCGGTCAAACTCCAGCAACCGTTGAGCGTCCGTGAGTCCGAGACCCCGTTTAATGAGCTCGAAGTGCTCCCTCCCTTTTGCGGAAGCGTTGGACTCAAGACGGCTGGAGGAGGGCTCTCTCCGAGTGCGCGACTCCCCCTAAGGCAGAAGAAGGTTTATAAGAGTCTCGTTCTCAGCCACGGCCTGGGTTGATCGAAAAGTAGAACTTCCCATCGCAACCCACTGCCTGAGCAAGGCGCAGGTCACATTCCCTCGCCCTACGACTTGTTACCAGGAGTGTCGTAGCTTTTGGCATGACGGCAACGTTCTCATTTCCCAGGTAATGGCAACAATACTTCCTTGCTCACCAGGCTATGGATTTAAATAGCGATTGGAATTTTAACGAGGAGGGAGCGTTCCCAATTGCCTTGTAGCCACAACCACCTTTGCTTGCTGACGCGGCGGGTTACTATTTTAACAGCTCGTCACGCAGGGGATTGCGCTTTTCACAAGCGGTCCCCCGTCAACTCGCGGTTGCCGTCAACGCAAACGAACCATGGAAAAACCATGGCTCGTCGTTGGATTGCAAGCGAACAAGGGCCACTGCAAGCGTTTAACTTGCAGCTAACCCTCCGGAAAACCCTGCTGTTAAACCATCTTCCAGTTCTTCATGCTCTCGGTTTCCTGCTTGATATCGCTACCATCAGGCGTCTCGTCGCTATCGCGATCGAACCAGGAATCTTCGAACTTCAGATAGCCACCTTCGCCCCGGGCTCCCCTGGCCATAGCCACGTTGGTGGATAGGGCAATCACGGCATCGGCCATGGCAACCTCTGGATAACAACGCGGCTTGTTCTCTGGAGCTGGATTGCGAATGCACCATGCCCAGTGTTCAATTTCTTCGGTGTAGCCGCGGCTGACATCCTCACCAACGGCTGCCTTGGCAACACTCGTCGCTGCAAAACTTCCGCTAGCTTGGGTGTCGAGGCTATAACCACCCTTTTCCTTCTTCACGCCGACCTTGGATGCGGTATCCGAATCCTTGTACAGCATGATTTCCTTTTCGCGATCGAGGATCAAAGTTCCCTTCGTCCCCATCACGACTTCGCCATAGCCACCAAAGCCATTGCCATTGATGGTGGAGTAGGTCACCACGATCTTCTTGTTGGGATCTTCGTCGTAAGATGGAACTCCCTTGCCCTTGGGAGGATAGTTTTCGGCAGGGTTGTAGTACCCCACATCGAACTTGTCGTCATAGGCAGGTCCAGGGAATTCGTAAGTGCAGTAGACGTGATCTTCCGCCTCACGGTCCATGGGGAAAATATGGCGTCCGCCCACCGCATGCACAGTCAGAGGATGCGCCTTCTTACCGTCCTCTCGCAGGGCCGAGCAGAAGATGGTGGAGGCATCGAGCTGGTGGCTACCGAGCTCCGCCATCAGGCCGCCTCCGGTACGCTCCCACAGCCGCCAGCGACAGAGCTCTTCCATGGCAGAGCGAACGCTGCCGTTGGACAGATCCATTTTCTCATAGCCATGCTTGCCGGCATCGATCTCCTTATCCGCGTCCCACTGCTCCCATTGAGCTACCTTCCGTGATAATTCGGCGATATCGCCAGGGGCGGTCGCAGCATCCAGTTGACGGCGGAAACTGGCCAATTGGTCAGCGATTTTATTGACCGTTCTCTTCTTGCCGTCAATCGTTACCGATTCGCCGCCAGGTAGTGGCATTTGCCAACTATCTCGGCCGGGTAGGTTACCGCGGTGCCACTGGGCGCGAATGTGGTGCAACTGCCCTAGCAAACCGAATTTCAGCATATGCACTGCGTTGTCGTAGAGCACGCTGTAGTGGCGTTGGTGACCGGTGGCCAGATGGAGTGGATCGCCGCTGGAGGCAGTCATTTCCTTAGCAGCCCGCGCCATGACTTTGCACTGAGCCACATTGTGAGCCATCAATTTCTCGGTCAACACGTGCTTCCCACGCAACATGGCTTGGTAGGCGATTGGCGCGTGTAGAAAGAGAGGCAAAGCAATAATGATGGCTTCGATATCTGGGTTATCGAGCAGTGCTTCCATCCCACCATTTTCGGCCGTATAGACCTTCACATTTTTGCGAGCTTCCGCCTCGGAGCTATAGCCATATTGCTTAACCAAACCGGGGCGGGCGGCTAAAGCAGCGTCGCTCGACCAGTCACCGTTGAAGGCGCGGTGAATACTGCTGGGGCGAATATCAGCAATCGCCATGACTTGCACATACTCAGGCGTACAACCGCCCAACAGCACATTTCCTTCGTCGCCAACGCCGATCACACCGACGCGGACAGGGTCCGTGACATTTCCATAGCCAAAGTACATGGCTCCCAGGCCAGCACCCGAAACGGCACCAGAGGCGGCAACCCCTTTGATGAAATCGCGGCGCGTAACACCCACGGCCTCGTTGAAATTGTCTTGACCGACTTGCTTCTGCTCAGGGGTCAGGGCTTGCATGGCTTATCCTCAATATCGCTAGTGATTGATTTAAATGTTCTGTTTGAAGGAGGGCTTACGACTTAAGTTGCCGCAGGAGCGGTCGTTGTCGCGGGAGATTTCTTCTTTTTACTCTGCCACCAAGCCCAAGGAATAAAGTCCAACCCGGCATAGCGACCTGCGTCGGTGGTAGCCAGAACAATCATGGCCAGCGCCTCAACCGCTTGAAAGTAAGTCGGATCCGTGCCAGGGAAGCCCGGCATTTGCGAAAGCACGACGCTAATTAAAAACAACGCCCCAGCCCAAGCTGCAAGAGGGGTAAGTAAACCCAGCATTAGCAGGATGCCGACAACCATGTCAAAAATCGGGATGATTTTATCCACCGTGCGAGTCGTTAGCACTCCTTCCCCAGGACGATTGAACCGAAAATAGCCTGCTTGTTGGAGTTGTTCCGGTGTGGCTACCGCATTCAATTGCCCCTCGTACTGGTTCCAAATGGCGTCCACCGCTGCCATCGTGGGTTTGACGCTGGCCATGCGATCCGCTTCGATCTTTTCCTTTTGACCACGTAGGCTGGAAACTTGCGTCCAGAGTGCGGCGTCTTCCATGTTTTCCAGTCGTCCTACGCTCTCCCAATACTTGAAAACATCTTCAGAGGCTTCGTCGTAGACGTCGTTAAGTTTGCCCGAAAATCGCTTATTTTTATCAACATTGGCATAGCGGCGGCGGACTCGGTCGAGTTGCTTTTTTTGCTCGTCCGTAAGGCCAAAATGGACAGCCGACTTCTCAGCCGCGTCAATAAAATATGCGTTGACCGTCTCTTGATTTAAACGAAAACTACCGTCCTTGTCCCAAATCAGCTCCTGGAACTTTCCAGCCAGAGGACCTTTCGCACCATTGAGAAAACCTTCCGAGGAAAAGGTATGACTTTTAACCTTGCTGGCCCCCTCCATATAAAAGTGCCAACCGCAGCCAACCCGAAGGGCGACAAGCGCCAAGATTCCAAAAATTCCGATCCGCGCGTAGTTCTGCATTGAGCCAATTCAATCGGTTTGTGAGGTGGGAAATTACATCAGACACGACTCAGCCTATCGCCTGGACAAGCTGCCGGGTCACGGCCCACTGCACATTGCGCGAGCAGGTGGAAAACCGCAGCCTCGATGCAATGGGGACAGATGCAGTGGGGACATCGACTACTCTGGTATCCTGATTATTGCCGAGAACCGACCGCTAGCCAAGTCGCAACCGATTTTCCAGCCTGCAAAAGCTGAAGAGTGACGGCGGATGCATGGCCATGGCCTTGGAATGCTTGCCCAATCCGTCACAATCATGTCCCGCGCTCCATCTTCCGCCGCAGCATGCAGCAGCCTGAGGGCAGCACCCAGCACACCACCGCACAGATGGCGTCGGCGCAATAGAACATTGAACAACATTAGCACTCATCAAAATAGAGAACCTGCATCCCCAAGGGAATCTTGAACACCACAAGAGCAGAGGAACGAATCCATGAACAAGCCCACTAAACGATACTGGCTGGTCAAGAGTGAACCCGATGTCTTCAGCATCCAAGACCTGGCCGCTGCCCCCGATCAGTCGACTCATTGGGATGGAGTTCGCAATTACCAAGCGCGGAATACCATGCGGGATGATATGAAAAAGGGAGATCTCGTCCTGTTCTATCACAGTAATGCCAAGCCACCGGGGGTGGCAGGAATTGCCCAAATCGCTCGCGAGAGCTATCCCGATCACACCGCTTTTGACCAGAGCGACTCCCACTACGACCCCAAATCTCGCCCCGATTCTCCCACCTGGTTCATGGTCGATATTCAATTCGTCGAAGCGTTTCAAGAAATTCTTTCACTTCCCGAACTCAAGCAGATACCGGAATTGGCCGACATGGTGTTGCTCCAAAAAGGATCCAGACTGAGTGTTCAACCCGTTACCGCTGCACAGTTCACTTTGATCCGAAAATTGGGACGGCAGACCAAGAATCGATCAAAGAATTAAGTCGGGACCAACTTGAGAGGCTTGTTGAGCTGGTTCGTTTTCCAGTTTCAGCAAAAAATAGCAACGCAGCCCCCGCCGCTTTCTGCAATCGCAGCCCGCCTCGTGAACTGGCCTGAGCCAATGGCCGTCATAGGGCAGTTGGCACATGGGCCTCATGGTGAAGAGCCGTCGAGCTAAGACCTAGAATGCAGTTAAATCGCCATCCCTTCGCACGAAAGGCGGCAGCGACCGAATTCGGTACCCGCGCCGAGGCTTGCGATTTCCACCAGCAACGGTCAATGGGTTGCTGCGATTCAACAGGGCATGAACGGTGTCCACATGTTGTTCAACTTGTTCAACGAATCGTGGAGTGCTAGCTTAGCGGTGTACTGCAATTAGCGGTGTACTGTTAAACTATGGCAGTAGCCCCACGGGGTTTCCAAGCCTCAGTCGCTATCAGTCAGGACTTTCGAGCCGCTGCTTCCGAATACGGAGTTATTGCGCACGACACTAAGTCGGACGTCCCCCATGACCTCTTTCCATTCCCCAATCTGAGCCAACTATGTCCAAACCTGCCACGATCATTTACACCCATACCGACGAAGCTCCCGCCCTCGCGACGCAATCTTTACTCCCCATTCTGAGCGCATTCACCAAGTCTGTCGGCGTATCGTATTTGGTCAAAGACATTTCTTTAGCAGGTCGAATCCTCAGCAATTTCCCAGAGCGTCTCACCGAATCACAACGCGTTGTGGATGCACTGGCGGAACTCGGAGAATTGGCCAAGAGCCCAGAGGCAAACATTGTCAAATTGCCTAACGTCAGCGCCTCCATACCGCAGCTGGTCGCAGCCATTTCGGAACTGCAATCCCAGGGCTTCGATATTCCGGATTTTCCGGCCGATCCTCAAAACGACTCCGAGCGAGAGACGCGCGGTCGCTATGCCAAAGTCCTCGGCAGCGCGGTCAATCCAGTCCTGCGGGAAGGCAACTCGGATCGCCGCGTAGCCGCTCCGGTTAAACGCTACGCGCAACAGCATCCGCATTCGATGGGCCCATGGTCTGCCGATTCCCAAAGTCACGTGGCGTCGATGCAGGAAGGCGATTTTTACGGTAGCGAGCAATCGTGCATCGTCCCTGAGGCAACTCAAGTTCGCATTGAGTTGGTAACCGACGATGGTGAAACAACAGTCCTCAAAGAGGTCATCCCACTCCTAGCGGGAGAGATCTTTGATGCGGCCGTCCTAAGCCGCCAGGCTCTGCGTGATTATCTCAAGAAGGAAATCGAGCAGGCTCGCCAACAAGACCTGCTGCTTTCGGTGCACCTCAAAGCCACCATGATGAAGGTCTCCGATCCAATCATTTTTGGACATGTCGTCAGCGTCTACTTCGAAGAGTTGCTGCACAAGCATGCAGCTACCTTTCAAGAACTGGGAGTCAATCCCAACAACGGTCTCGGTGATCTGCTCGCCAAAGTCAGCACTTTGCCTGAAGCCAAGCGGGCCGAGATCGAAGCCGACATGGCCAGCGTTTACGCCGGACGTCCTCGACTGGCGATGGTCGATTCCGACAAGGGGATTACCAACCTGCACGTTCCCAGTGACGTCATTGTCGACGCTTCGATGCCAGCCGCCATTCGCACCTCTGGCAAGATGTGGGGAGCCGACGGTAAATTGCATGACACCAAAGCGCTGATACCGGACCGATGCTACGCGGGAGTTTACCAGGCCACCATCGAGGATTGCAAAGAGCATGGCGCCTTTGATCCAACCACCATGGGGAACGTGGCCAATGTCGGGCTGATGGCGCAAAAGGCCGAGGAGTACGGATCCCACGATAAAACGTTTGAAATCGCAGCAGCCGGGATTGTCCGCGTAATTGACCAAAGAGGTACAATCCTGCTGGAACACCGCGTTCAACCAGGGGACGTGTGGAGAGCTTGCCAAACGAAAGACGCTCCCGTACGCGACTGGGTGCGTCTGGCCGTTAGCCGCGCGCGAGCCACCGGCTCCCCCGCCGTATTCTGGCTCTGCCCACAACGCGCTCATGATGCCAACCTTATTACCAAAGTTAATGAGTACCTGCAGGACCACGATACCAGCGGATTGGACATCCAGATTTTAGCGCCAATCGACGCCACCAAGCATGCTTGTCAGCGCGCACGGGCTGGGCTAGATACAATTTCGGTAACCGGCAACGTACTTCGCGACTACCTCACCGATCTCTTTCCCATCCTGGAGCTCGGTACCAGCGCCAAAATGCTATCCATCGTTCCACTACTTGCCGGAGGAGGGTTGTTCGAAACCGGGGCAGGGGGGTCGGCGCCCAAGCACGTGCAGCAATTCATCCAAGAGAATCACTTGCGATGGGATTCCCTAGGAGAGTTCCTGGCCATTGCTGTTTCCTTGGAGGACCTGGCCGATAAAACCGGTCAGCCGCAGATCGCCGTCCTCGCCGAAACGCTCAACCAAGCCACCGGAAAATTCCTGGACAACGACAAATCGCCATCGCGGAAAGTCAAAGAACTCGACAATCGCGGCAGTCATTTCTACCTCGCACTCTACTGGGCAGAGGCCTTGGCGAACCAAGACAACTGCTCGGAGCTGAAGCAGCGTTTCGCTCCAATTGCTACTGCCATGGCTGCGGAAGAGGCGACAATTGTGGAAGAGTTAAACGGAGTGCAAGGCGCCGCAGTCGACCTAGGCGGCTACTATCATCCCCATGAGGACAAAGTCGCCCAAGCCATGCGGCCCAGCCCGACACTCAATAAAATCATTGAGAGTTTGGTGTAAGCAACAGTAGTCCAAGGCGGGCCTCTGCGGGCCCGCGCCTAATTCTCCCTTGAGCCCCAATTCTCCCTTGAGGGAGAGTCGGGGTGGACACGATCGCGATCTCTCCGGGCCACTCACGCTTGCAGAACGAGGGCCCGTAGGCCGGCTAGGACTGGGCCGCACGCACGATCCGAGTTAGTACGCCTCCGAGTACCACTTCACCAGCTCGTCTCGCAAACGTTCCATGGAGGGTTCATAGATGTACATCATGTGGCCCCCTTCGAAGCGACTGACCGTGACGTTTTTGCGCAGCGATTCATCCAGTCCAAGGTGGTCGAGCGTGTATTGCATGGCAAAATGCGGTGTGGCCAAGTCGTTGTAGCCGCAAGCGACGTAGAGCTTAAAAAAGGGATTGGCAGTCATCGCTTCTCGCAACGACTCCGTTCCGTCGACGTAACGCCCTGTAAAGGTATCGTAGTTCCACGGATGGACTTTGTTCGTCAGAATCTCATAAGTTCGTGGCTGTTCGTATTTCAATTCTTCACGCAAGTACTGATTCATCGTTGCCGTAAAGGGCCCGAAGATGGCCGCACCACTGGGATCATACTCGGTTTGAGCTCCCACCGAATCTTGATCGATGCCCTTGTATCTCGAATCAAAGCGACCGATGGTCCGGTTCGCATCTCGCAATAGCTCTTTCCCAAAATGCGACATGGGCACACGCAAATTGCTGCGTCTCAGATACGTTTCGCTAAGGCCTGTCAATTGGCTGAGCTCCTGCACCACTTCAGTCACGGCGGCCGGTGTGGCTGAACTGCCTCGCAGCAACACGTCAGCGTACTTCCCCAGCGCTAAATCCTCAGCACGAGCCACGACTTCGTCCAGCGGCAACGCCTGCAAATCCTCTGACAAAGCTTGGTGGTACCAAGCAGTGGCTGCATAGGTTGGTAGAAAGCAGATGTAGGGGAGGTCATTGCCATTTCCAAATCGCAGCGTTTGGAAATTGATGGCGCCTGAAATCACCACCGCTCCATTCAGCTCAAGGTTGTAGCGAGACTGAAGGTGCTCCGACAAGCCAGCCGCTCGAATACCACCGTAACTCTCTCCCAACAAGAATTTGGGGCTTTCCCAACGACTGGCGTGGCTGGTCCAATCATGAATGAATTGTCCGACACTCCGCACGTCTTCCTGGTATCCGTGAAACTGCGATTTATCCTCCTTTTCAGCGGGGCGACTAAAGCCCGTGCTCACCGGGTCGATGAATACCAAGTCGGTAATATCGAGTAACGAATGTGGGTTATTCTCGAGGTGATACGGCGGACGAAGAGGAGAGGCGTCCTCGGGGAAGACAATTCGTTTGGGGCCCAACATGCCCAGATGCAACCACACACTGCTACTACCAGGTCCACCATTGAAAGCAAAAGTCACCGGTCGAGTACGGCCCTCCAGTCCAACGCGTGTGTAGGCGACGAAAAAGACCTTGGCTTTCACCTCTCCGGAATCAGAGGTCTGATCAAAGGTGCCCGTCTCAACTTGATACTCAACTCGCTGGCCATGGATTTCAACAGCTCCCACCGTTTCCACACTGGAAACATGGAAGGGAGTCGTGGGAGACTCAGCCTCATCCCCCTCTCCCTTGGGCGACTGAGCCCGCTCCGCTGACTCAGCACCGCCGCTTGGCTTCTCATACCCCCAACTAAGCGGTGGGAGCCATATCAGAGTCATCAGAGGCAGTAGGCCCCAGAAAGAGAGTTGTGTACGCATAGTTGATCTATCTTTGCCCAATACCAACACTTGTTAAATCACCCCCTCTGCATGAGCCGCCCCAGCAGCGTCTGCGAATCACAGGGCCCAAGAAAAGGAGTCCGAACATTCATTGTAATTAGTTTGCCCCCCGTGCAGTTGACGATCAATGCGAAGACCACTTGAGCAGATACTCTCAAACGTTCGGGAGGGATCAGCTCGCTGGAACCACTGGACAGCGATCGATTTCCCGCCTCCGCCGCGACTCAGACGCCCCTTATCTCAATCCCCCTGGACCTTGACTCCCGCCAGTACAACCCAATAGGTGCCATCCTTATTTCAAAAACTCTCCATAGCTAGCATGCCCATCCCCCTGAATTTGCTAGCAATGCGATATATGGCTGGCACCTATCGGGGTGCTGGCATTGCTGGCAACGCCTGTAAATGTGGATGGCACCTATCGAGCACCTATCGAGCAAGTGCTACTGCATGAACGCCAATTTGCTAGCGCAACACCCCTGAAAGGTGCCATCCATATTTCAGAATTACTCCATAGCTAGCTTGCCCCCATCCCTCCCCCTAAATTTGCTAGCAATGCCATACATGGCTGGCACCTATCGGGGCGCTGGCATTGCTGGCAATGCCTGTAAATGTGGATGGCACCTATCGAGAAATTCTTATCGAGAAAGTGCTAATGCTGGCACTATTCGACTTTCACAGCATTTGCTCCTGGAGTTTTGGAGCTTGGGCGGTCAGGCGTTATACTCGTGCACTGCCTTCCCTCGTGCGATGTGAATGAAGTAATTGGAGTGTTTGTCGTGAATCAGAGGCCAGCCACGCCCAACGGGAATCGCTCTCTGCCGAATCTGTACCAGCTACTATCCCTCCCAGCACTGGAGAGTGATGCGGTCCGAATCGAGCAAGCAATCGCGAGGGTGGAAGCGGAGGCGGTACAGCCAACGGACGCCCAGGGATCCCCTCAAGCGAAGCATAGGTCCGAACGCCTTCGCCGAATTGCTGCACTTGGCCGCAAATATCTCCTTAACTCCCAACAAAAGTTGGCCTACGACCAACAGTGGAAGGCAGTTTTTCGAAAGCCCCAGGTTCACGCCCAACTGGTGGAAACGGCTGCCGATTCGCCTGCCTCTAGCGGTAGTCGCGGGCCAGTGCCGCGCGGAGCTGTCACGGAAAAGTCGCTGGCACATTGCGATCCCCTCTTAGCTCTTCTGCCTGACGCCTCCCCCACAGATGCGTTCAATATGTCGAGCTTCCTTGAGCACTCGAGTTCGGGGATTTCCCCCATGACGCGCGACGAGGACTTTGAACAACTGCTGCAATTGCTCAAAACCGCTCCCCCTTCAACTGAGCGCCCCGATTCCGTCCAACCTATGCAGCCCTTGGAGCAGCAACGGAATGCGGATGGCCATGAAGAGGACCAATCACCGGAGCCCTTAGCCGCCGACGCCCCGACTGCGTCGCCTGGGAAATTTGAAATTGGTTCCGCCAAAGCACCACGGGCGACGTCGATGAAGGAGACACAAAAGCTTGCCAAGAAGCTGCGGAGCAAGCGTCAAAACTCCATGGTGTGGCTGCTTGGCGGAGTATTGACTGGCGTCGGGATCCTGCTTGGCATCATGTTTCTGGTTCAGCAACGCTTTGCTACGCCCCCCGCGATTGCGCAGAATGCACCGCAGACACCTCTGCCGCCCCCCCCAGAACCGCCGCGTGGAAGCGGGCTCCCCCAAGTCTCCGGACTCACGAACGAGGTACTTACTCCCACTGAGCCATTGGAAGCGGGGCCGCAGGCTGTCGCACCCGCGACCATGGAGCCGAGTATTGCCCCCACCCCATCCGTGACTTCAACTCCCCCCACCCCCATGGAAGATACTTTCACTGCCCCAGTCCCCGTGGAAATGCCCGCCACGAATCCCAGCATGGCAAACACTCCTCCGATGGCCAATTCCACCGGCGCGCCGCTGTCCGACCAAGAGAAAGTACAGTGGAAGACACGACTGCAAGGCATTCGTCAAAGCATCCAAACGCGTGACTACACTGTTGCCACAGAGGAGTTAACCCAAGCGGGTGCTCAGGCGCAGTCTCAGGAGCAAAAAGAGCAGTTAAAGCGTCTGACGGAGCTCAACAATCTTGCACAAGCAGCCCACACAGCCCTGGTCGAGGCTATCACGACGATGGGAGGAGCAGAAACGTTGCAGATCGGGAGCTCAACCGTTATCTCTTTTGTGGAAGGTGATGCGGACCACATCGTCATTCGATTGCGAGGAGAGAGGAAGGAGTATTCCACGGAGACAATCCCCATCGCGTTGGTGTATGCCTTCCAAGACTTAAAACTCGATATTCAGAATCCAATCTCTAATGCTCAAAAAGCGGCGTACACCTTGACTCAGTCTTCCACCAACGGCCGCATGGCCGAGCAAGCAATGGGCATGTTGAACCGAGCTATTGCCGCCGGTGCAGTAGCGCCAGACATTGCGGAAGCTCTCGAAGAAAACTATGACCTGCCGTAGGTCATCGGTATTGGGTATCGGTATTGAATAACCTATGCCTCCATACCGGCCGATTTCCTGGCCTCACGCAATGCCCGCTAAATCATTAGTCGTCTGAGCAGGAACTCCGGTGCAGCACGTTACCTAGCAGTAACATCGCCACATTGAAGCTAGGTGGGGTGGCTCGACGCACCGACGCTTCACAGCTCAGCCGCGACTCAGGAATGGAGAAAATTGTCCGGCGGTCCTGAGACGACTTCAAGAGGCGAGCCCATTGCCTTGCATCCCCCCCGGGGAACCAGGATTGATGCGGGGCGCGGAAGTCGAGTGACAGCCATAGCGTTGCCCGTAGATTGCCTGCCGCCCCCCCGCTTCAGTCGCTTCAACCGCTCGAATCGGAACGGCAGCACTTATGGGCTCGTACAAATACCCGATTTAGAGAGCCAAGAAATCCCATTGCGTCAATGCGTTCTAGACTTTGGATGAAGCGCGAAAGCAATTCGATGCGCTCTCAATGCCGTTCTTAAACGAGATGGAAAACGCCGCTGTGACAACGTCCAATCCCAATCCAATCAAGCCATCGCGTCGCGAATTCGAGCGGACCGAGCTGAGGACAGCCGCCACTACAATCTATCGAGATTCCAAAGGTTGCTTGCAGGCTCTGCGTTCTTGGATCGACAATATTTCACCAGTGGGTGTGCGGCTGATCACAGAAACTCAACTCTCGGTCGAGCAGATCTACATTCGCGTCATGATGGAAGGCCTTGCAGACAAGGTAGTCGTAGGCAAGATCGTACAGCAGTATCCCCCACGAATCCGCACACTGGGACTCAAAGAAAAGTGCTACTACCAGTACGGCATTAAACTCGACGGAGTTTGTGAGAGCACCGAGGTCCTCGAATTGGCTGGCATCGCGGTGCCCATGGCCTAACCGTTAATTCGCACTAGTACGGAGTCGCCCTCGACACGCACTTCGTGCTTAGCGGTCGGTTCCGTTGCGGGCATCAAGGTTGGCTCCCCTGTCCGCACATCAAATTTGGCGCCGTGACGCGGACAAACGAGGCAGAAGCCATCCAACTCGCCTTCCCCCAGAGGGCCTCCGTCATGGGTACAGACATCGTCTAGACAATAGTACTCGTCTCCCAAGTGAACGATCACCACGAAGCGATCTTCGACTTCGGTACAGAATTTTCCGCCGGGCGGAATGTCACTCGTCTTCGCGGCTACAACAAATTCGCTCATCGTGCTCAAACTCTTTCTGGTGAGTGCATCTTAATTCTGGTGAGTGCATCTTAATTTTTTTGGGGGAACTCAAACTCTTACCGAGCTGCACGACCAGTAGCAGGTTTGTTCTAACGTCGTACTCGTGGTTTGACGGCCTTCTATTCCGTCGAATATTTGGTCGAGGAAGGATCTACCTCGTCCAATATTACTGGGAATAAGTGCTCCAGGGGAGGACCAGATCGACGGGGCTAAACAAGCGGTTCAGCTAGCAAAAAAGGATCGCCCTAGCGCCAACCCTACGAACAAAGGTTGCTCGAATGCAAAATTCGTGAATTGCTATCTCTCGCACGGTGCTGGTCCGACCAGCGATTTCCCCATCGGTCGGCGCGGAGTCGCAGGGGGACGTTGCGTTCTCAAGCAGTGCTGGAGAACTGGTTGCAATACAGCGTCAGTGAGGGATGTTCACGTTCAGTAGTTGCCCTCAGGCAACTATTGGTATTCACGGACCTGCCGAGCAATCGACTGTCCCAACGACTCGCGAACACTCTCGATCGTAATGCGGTCAAAAATTTGCTGGAAGAACCCGGTCACGATCATGCGCACCGCTTCCTTGCGTGTGAATCCACGACTTTGAGCGTAGAAGATCAACTCTTCATCCACTTTCCCAGACGTACTACCATGCGTGCAACGCACGTCGTCGGCGAGTATTTCCAGGCCGGGAATGGAGTCCGCGCGGGCATGCTCGCTCAGCAAGAGGTTGTCGTTGCGTTGATACCCATCGGTCTTTTGAGCTCCTGCATCGACGCCGATCATTCCTCGCCAAACAGTGCGAGACTTGTCTTGCAGAGCCGACTTGTAAAGAAAATCACTTCGACAATGAGGAGCTTGGTGGTGCTGGAATGTGTTGTACGTCAGTTGCTGTTGCCCCTGGGTAAACAGTACTCCATTGACCTGACTGTGCGCTCCTTTACCCACCAAGGAAACGCTTTGACCAACTTGGGAAAAGCGTGTCCCCAAGGCTGCGATCGTCCACTGGATCGTCGCATCGCGGTCGATGGTCGCACGCTGGTGTGCGAAATGCCATACCCCGCGTCCCCAATCCTGAAGGTTCACGTAACGCAGGTGTCCGCCTGGTTTTACAACGATTTCCACGGCGCCATTGTGCAGCCCCTTGGCGGTTGGTGAATCGCTATTGCATTCATAGAGGAAGGTCGCTTCGGCGCCCTCTTCGATAACGATTAAGGTATGCCCTTGATCGGATCCACCATCACTCATCCCAGCCGCTACGTACAGCGGTTGATCAATGCAAACTCCCTTCGGCACATAGAGCAGCTGTCCACCGTTCCACGTCGCAGCGTGCAGGGCGGCGAAACGATCTTGGTTCGGATCCACGACCGTGTGCAGGTACTGTTCCACAATTTCGGAGTGTTCGCTGGCCAGCGAGCTCAAATCACCAAACAAGACGCCTCGCTCACTCCACTTGGAATCCAAGTTGGAATGGAGTACGCGTCCGTTGAGCGTTTGCAGGGTTCCTGCAGGCTGGATGCCGCTTGCCAACCACTGCGGCACATTGGCCTCATCTAGGGACGCTGCTGCAGCGCTGCTTGCAAGAGCGTAGTTATCGAGTTTAAAGCCGCGAAGATCGCTGCGCATCCACTCTTCTTGTTTGCGATCAGGCCAGGCCAGTTCTTCGAATTTCTTCCAAGCATCACGGCGTCGCTGGACCAGCCAGCTCGGTTCGGAACTTGCGGCGAGGAACTGTTCGAACCCTTCTGCGTCAAACTTGATCGATTGTGGCTGAGCCTCAGTGGTGGTCATGAATCTCTAACTTCTTGCAGTCGTATTGGTTACTAATGATTGTCGGAAACAGCGTTGCCGCGGCTTATAGACGGACAGGGTTTGCCACTTCAATGTGCTCAACCCTGCCCCCAACGTGAGTGGCAGCAGGCTGCCTCGGCTCACGCGTCAATTTGCGAACAGGTCCGCTAGCCTACGGAGCCTTCCATTTGAAGTTGAATTAAACGGTTCATTTCAACCGCATACTCCATGGGCAATTCCTTCACGAGCGGCTCGATAAAGCCGTTGACGATCATCGTGCTGGCTTCTGATTCGCTGAGCCCGCGGCTCATCAGGTAGAAGAGCTGTTCCTCCCCAATTCGCGACACGCTCGCTTCGTGACCGACACTGGCGTCTTGCTCCATGATCTCGATGTAAGGGTAGGTATCTGAGCGACTCTGATCATCGAGGATCAAGGCATCACAGACGACGCTATTCTTCGAATTCGTCGCTCCCTTTTCGACTCGAACTAGCCCTCGGTAGCTTCCGCGACCACCATTCTTGCTGATCGACTTGCTAACGATTTGTCCAGTCGTATTGGGGGCTGCGTGCACCAACTTAGCACCCGCGTCCTGGTGTTGGCCCTTGCTGGAAAAAGCGATCGACAGGATTTCGCCACGTGCCCCAGGTTCCATCATGTAGACAGCTGGGTATTTCATCGTCAACTTGCTACCCAAGTTCCCATCGACCCATTCCATGGTTGCATCGCGATAGGCCATCGCACGCTTGGTAACCAAGTTATAGATATTGTTGGCCCAGTTTTGGATGGTCGTGTAGCGGCAGCGACTTCCCTTTTTGCAGATGACTTCGACCACGGCGGAGTGGAGGCTTTCACTGCTATACATCGGGGCGGTACAGCCTTCGACGTAATGCACTTCCGCACCCTCGTCCACAATGATCAAGGTGCGTTCGAACTGCCCCATATTTTCCGCATTGATTCGGAAGTAGGCCTGCAACGGAAACTCGATCTTCACCCCTGGCGGAACGTAGATGAACGAACCACCTGACCAGACTGCCGAATTCAACGCAGCAAATTTGTTGTCGTGCGGGGGAATGATTTTCCCAAAGTATTCGCGAACCAGGTCGGGGTGATCGCGTACTGCGGAGTCAGTATCGAGGAAGATGACGCCTTGGTCCGACAAATCTTGCTTGAGCGAACCGTAGACCACTTCGCTTTCAAACTGCGCCTTAACCCCAGACAAAAACTTGCGTTCCGCTTCGGGGATCCCCAGTTTCTCGAAGGTATCTTTAATTTCTTGCGGCACATCCTCCCATGTTTTACCTTGGCCTTCCGAGGGCTTGAGGTAGTAGAAAATGTCTTGAAAATCGATGGCAATATCTCCGCCCCATTTAGGCATCGGCTTGGAGTTAAAAATATCGAGCGAGGAGAGACGGAACTCCCGCATCCAATCAGGCTCCCCCTTCATCTCGGAAATTTGGCCAACGATCTCTCGATCGATTCCCTTACGCGCCTTGAAAACAGCCTTGCTTTCAGTCCGAAAGTCGTATTTGTTGATCTCACCGATCTGTTCGTTATTTTCTAGTGCGGTATCGGTTGCCATGAGTTTATTTCTTATTGAAGTTGATGATGCCGTAGGGAAGGGAGGTCGGATGAGCGAGGACTCGCTAGCCGACTGCAACTTCTGCATTCTCGTCGCTGATCATTTCTTGATTGGCTCGGTCGGCTTCAGGGTAAGCCGCGCGAATTCGATCGTAGCCTTGGGCATGGAGCTCCTTAGCCAATTCCATGCCAGCGGTTTCCACAATCCGTCCGCCGAGCATGACGTGCGTGAATTCGGGTGGATTGTGCTCCAGCAACTTATCGTGGTGGGTGATGATCAACAGCCCCATCTTTTCGCGACCGATCTCTGCGATACTCGTGCTGGCCAAACGCACCGCGTCAGCATCCAAACCGCTATCGGTTTCGTCCAGAATTGCAAACTTGGGCTGTAGCATGGCCAATTGCAGAATTTCCGCACGCTTCATCTCTCCGCCGGAAAATCCGTCATTGACATAGCGGCGAGCAAACTCGGGATCCATCTTGAGCTGCTGCATTTTGTCCTTGAGCTCTTTGCGGAATTCACGCATAGCGATGAGCTCTTCCCCCTCTTTGCGATCGGGGCGGCGAACGTTGGTAGTCGCGTGCCGCAGGAAATCCGCCATCTTCACTCCCGGCACGGCAACAGGCCGTTGGAAGGCCATGAAGATCCCGGCTCGTGCGCGACCATCGGCTTCCATGGCTAACAGGTCCACTCCATCGAGCGTAATGGAACCTTGCGTAACTTCATAACCGGGATGCCCAGCCACCACCAACCCTAGCGTGCTTTTGCCAGAACCGTTGGGTCCCATCAGAGCGTGGATCTCGCCGTGCTTCATTTCGAGATTCACGCCTCGGAGGATCGGCTTGCCTTCAACGCTGACGTGAAGATTCTCGATTTTCAGTACATGGCTCATGAAAGTATCTTCTTTTATTCTGTGTAGTCTTAATTATCTACTGGTGATGGAGCATTCGCTCCCGATGAAACTAATGGATTTTGGAGAGTTCGAATCGGCGTTGTGTTCAACGCCAATCGCGAGGCTCTTCAATCCCTGGTAAGCGTCCGGCGGACCGTGCCGTGTGCGTTTTACCGCTCACGGAGTCGGCGCCTCAACCGGACGAAATTGGCAATGATGGTGGCCATCAAGGCGACAACAGTCCAATTGCATCGCTTGGCCAATCACTTCGCTTAACATTTCCTGCTCAAGCTCACACAAATGTCGATTATCATCCCCACCTGTTAATTCAGGATAGGGACAGGCTTGAACCTCCAAGATCGGCAAATTGCCATTTTCTCGTATGACAGCTGGTACCTTGCGGCGTCCCAACTCCTCGGCCACGGCAGCGAACCGCGCATCCAAGTTACCGTCAAGAGGCACGACTTGCTTCCAGCCTTGGGCCATGCGTTGAGCCACTCGTCGGAGAATTCGCCCCCGTTGCTGCGGGTTGGGCAAGTCGATAATCTCTTGCCACAAGGCGGTCGCTAAGTCGGCGTAGTTGGCCGAGGCATAGCGCATTCCCATCGCGGTCAACACGTATCGAAACTGGGGACGTCCACGCCCCACACTCTCTTTAACACGCTCAATCAAATCCGCCTCGACCAAACGCTCCAAGCGCTGCCGCACGGCGGTCGCGGTAACCTCCAGCTGCTCGGTCAAGTCTTGCACCGTCAACCCTCGGCCGTGACGGAGTAAATCCATTACAGCTTGGTCGATAGGGCGAATATGGTCCGAACAGGTGGTTGACACTTCTAACTCACAATTAGATTCCGTCGAAGGCTGGCAGCAACTGCCAACGCCTCAACTATATGGGGCTGGGCCTATTATGACAAGTATTGTTGTGAAAAAGATTTCGGAGGATTTCCTACCCTTACCGGTTATTAAACCGACTTTACCTGGACTCGCCACGCCTTTACCTGCGTCCTCCTGCCACGCCCCACCGCTTCCGGGTGGGGTAGCGGTCAAGTTCTTGAGGACACCTGTCAGCAATTACTTCGTTCGCGAAGAGTTCCGACTATAATCGGGAGAGTATCCGTCGACCGTTGGATCGAAGACCACCCGAATCGTTCGATCGCTTATCTGCCTTTCCCTATCGACTGTCTCTGGAGGAGACTATGCGACCTCGTATGGCTTGTTGGATGGTTGCGTCTGTTATCGCAATCACGACTACTCCCAGCTGGGCTCAGCTGCGCGATTTTGACGCCCAAAAACTAGGACTGGAAGTTGCCTGGCGATCTCAAGCCCAACTCCCACGCTACGGCGCCGGCCTCGTCTCGTCTCACATTTGGGTTGAGAAAACCAATCCACGCAAGTTTGCAGTAGTCAGCGTCGCTGGCCAGGAAATCCGCATCCCCGCTACCAAACTAGATCGCTATGGCGATCCCATTGGCATCGAAGGTGCCAAAGCCCAAGCTACCGAACAGGCGGCTCGCTTGACGGGCAAGCCCACCGGTTTTCAAGTCGAAGAGTTGAACGTTCCGCGTATCAAACTCGTCTTGGTGACCAGCGACGGACTGGTCCAAACGCTGGACGCGGAATCGGGAAATCTCCTGTGGACTAGCAATTGCGGACAGTCCGACGCCCCCGCCTATCCGGCCGCCGTATCCGAGGCGGGAATTAGCGTGCTGCACGGCGCGGAGCTCTACTTGCTTGACTGGGAGACTGGCAAACATCGCAGCGTCACGCGCATGCGATCGCTCACCTCCAATACGATTGCCATCTGCAATGAAACAGCCTTCGTTTGCGATTTCAAGGGCGTTGTGAATACCTACGGTGTCACGGAAAAACGCGACCCTTGGTCCTACGTCATCCAGGGACGATCGGTGGGGCGTTCCGTCAGCTTGGCGGACCAGTCCTTCTGCGCCATCGCGTCGGGAGCTGGCTATATGTTCGTCTTCAACAACCCGAAAAACCCTACTGCATGGATTCGTTTCCAGACCTCTTCGCCAATCCTAGGAAGTCTAGCAACAGGAAATGGTGCCTTCTATGTAGGCACCATGGATGGTGTATTAGCCAAAGTCACCACCACCGATCGCTTTGGCATCATCGAATGGGAACTCCACTCTGCCCAACCGATCATTACTCCAGCCTTGGTCATCGGCGATACGGTATATTTCTCAACCGAAAGCGGCACACTGATCGCAGTCGACGATACCAATGGCTTGCAAAAGTGGCGCAACTCGTTGCATGGAATCACCGAACCACTCGCGGTCTGTGGTTCTCACTTAATCTGTCGAACGGCTGCCAACGAGACCGTATCGGTCGATCTCCAAACGGGTGAATTAGTTGGCAAGTCGGCTCCGGTTCCACTTTCCAAAGCGGTTATCAATCCGCTCAACGATCGGGCTTACATCATCGCCAAAGATGGGCGTGTGCAATGCCTGCGAGCTCCCGGTGCGGATATGCCAACGCTCATTACGCCAGTCATCACCGAAGACGTGGCCCCCCAACCCGCCGCCTCAGAGGCCCCCGCGGCCGAGACCGAGGCAACTCCAGCCACGAACATCTTCGGCGGCTTTGGCAACAACGATTCCACTTCCGGTTCGACCGACAACCCCTTCGGTACAGGGGCTGCCGGTGACGCGACCGGCGGAGACATGGTCAATCCGTTTGCTCCAACGCCGACCACCCCTGAAGCGGCCCCCGGTGGCAATCCATTTGGGGACTTCTAGACCGCTGGATAAGAGGATGTCTTCGAAACGCGTTTTGCTTTCGGCCTACGGTTTCCGGCCTACAGTTTCCCGCCTGAAGCTTTCGGCCGACAGCTCACAAGCGGGCAGTTCACAACCCGACTGCGCGCCAGAGAGAAACTCCGGTTCCCAACTCGCCTTCGAGCTTGTTCAACGGTACGTGGCCGTCGCTAACCGCCGGCCCTGTGGCCGCTCCAAATACCAAACGTTCCAAATACCAAACGCTCCGAGTACCAAGCGTTCCGAGTACCAAGCGTTCCGAGTACCAAGCGTTCCGAGTACCAAGCGTTCCGAGTACCAAGCGTTCCGACTTTCTGCCGCTCTCAACATCGCGCGCATTGGATGATCAAACCGCCCCGCCACTTAGCGAGCCGGCCTGCATTGCAATGCCGTGCATTGCAACTCCGCCCGTTCGCACCGTGTGGTGTACGGCCAGAACACCTCTTTCGCGGAGTCAAGGCGCACTCCCCCTCAGAACAAGTCGTTGCACTTCGAGCAATTATCTCTGGCTGCCCCTACTCGGCTACGTCCGTCACCGTGGGCGGCGACAGTAGTTTCTTGGCTGGCATATAGACGTTGTCATAAACGACATACACAGCCACTAGAAAAATGGCGACCGAACTAACCCAGAGCGTAAAATCGTACAAACGCGTTGGCAGCAAGCGGCGATCCAAGCGACGGTAGCGGAAATGGAGTGCGGCATAGACCACGATCAACAGGATGACCACGGTAGCTAACCCGCCCAAGATGATCATCAGAGCCGGATTCTTCATCTGCAGGAACAAGGTCGCCCACCCCACTGGAATCACCCAAGCCGCTATCGCAATCGCCCTCCGCCGAGAGGCAAGGTTCTGAAAGTCGTAGCAGCCGACGCGTCCCAACGCATCCGCAAACATGCGCGTCCACGCCGCTAACGCAGCGAACAGTGTCGAATAGAGCACAATGATCGCCCCACAGATGAAGGCGTTGCGCGCCCACGGCCCCAGCGATTCGGTATACATATTTCCCAGAGTGGCAATCAGTTCATCTCCCGCCGGAACGAGCCCCTGTCGATTCAACACCGCTGCCCCTAAGAGATAGAACATGACCGTCATGCATGTGTAGGCAACCATGGCCAGAATCGCATCCCAGTACATGACGCGAATCCAGCCCTTGGCACGACGCTCCCAGTCGCGGGAGTCGTTCACCGGCCCGGTATACTTGGCATACCCTTTCTCGATCAGCCAGTAGTTGTAAGCCATGATCTCGTCGCCCCCCACGCCAGTGATACCGAAGGCGCCAATCGCCGCCAACAAGAGTACCGTTTCGGTGGGAATCGATGGAATTAGCCCCGAGGCAAATTCACCTGAAGTAATCGCGAAATCGGTGGTTTGCAATGCGATGAGTGAAGCCAAGGTGAACAGCGTGAAAGCACCGATCATCAAGAGGGATACTTTCTCGATCAGCAGGTAATACCCCTTGTAGATCAGCAGCGATACCGACGCGGCTATCGCATAGGTTGCAATCGCTTTATAGGGCATCAGCAACATGGCTGGAAAAAACTGCACCAACGCCAAAACCACTCCCCCCACGATGCCTCCCACCTGCATCATTTTGGCAATCATCAATAGCAACCACACCCAAATCGACCAGTTCGCCTGTCCCAGACGTGGCCCCGGAAGCGTATTGAGCGACGCCATGGTTGACTCACCAGTTCCAATCGCGTGCTTGCCGAATTCAAGCTGCACGACCACCTTGACCAAGCAGCTGAAGATGATGAACCACATCAGGATGAAGCCAGCTCGAGCCCCCACAATTGTGGTCGCGATCAATTCCCCGGAACCGACGATGGAAGCCGAAAGGATAAAACCTGGTCCGATGTAGGAGAGCATATCCCACAATTTCGTGGGTGGCTCCTTGATCGCGGACTCTTGCAATAGATAGGGATCGGAACTCGGCATTCTAAAAAACTTCCATTCGCGAAAGAGCGCGATTGATGGCCTGCGGAATCGCTTCGCCTGACACACTCCCAGACCGTAGAGTTGACGGATTGCCAGGGAACACTTAGGTATGCGGCCAACCGTAAATTGCAGTCAGACCGTCCACATGCCAAGCTCCCCCGGTGCCCCTCACGAGCGTACTTGCAGTATGATAACGACATTTGACTCGCCAAGGTGAACGGTTTCCCACTTCAAGCGAAGCCCATTGGCGGCAGGCTCCCAACTCCGTGGCGGCGCGAGCTAGCAGCTGGTCATCGCAACTTGAAATCCAACAGTTCCTATAGAGAGGTGTCCTAGTGATTATCGGCGTACCTGCAGAGGTCAAACAGGATGAATACCGCGTCGCCATGCTTCCCGTGGGAGTGGAAATCCTTACCGCGGCTGGCCATCAAGTCGTGGTGCAGGCCGGTGCCGGCATCGGCTCTGGACTCGCCGACCATGCGTACTTGCAGGCTGGAGCGAGATTGGTTGCCAGCGCTGCTGATGTTTACCGTGAAGCCGAATTGGTAGTGAAGGTCAAAGAGCCGCAAGCCGACGAGTTCGCGCTCGTCCGCTCAGGCCAAATCGTCTTCACCTACTTCCACTTCGCCGCGAGCCGAGTGCTTACCGAAGCCATGATCGACAGTGGTGCAACGTGCCTCGCCTACGAGACCTTGCAGGACGAAAAGGGTAGACTCTCCCTGCTGACCCCCATGAGCGAAGTAGCTGGGCGGATGAGTATCCAGGAGGGAGCCAAGTATCTCGAGCGGCCGCAAATGGGACGTGGCATTCTCCTGGGCGGCGTTCCGGGCGTTGCTCCAGCCCACATTAGCGTGTTGGGAGGCGGTGTCGTGGGGGCCAACGCGGCCAAAATTGCCGCCGGTTTCCAAGCCGACGTGGCAATCCTCGATGTCAACATGGATCGCCTACGATACCTGGACGACGTCATGCCAGCCAACGTCAACGTGCTGTTCAGCGATCGTCACACCATTCGCGATCAATTGAAACTTGCGGATCTGGTCATCGGTTCGGTACTGATCCCTGGCGCCAAAGCGCCGCACCTCGTCAAACAAGAAGATCTGCGGCTGATGAAACCAGGCTCGGTCATTATCGATGTCGCTATCGATCAAGGCGGCTGCGTTGAAACCAGTCGCCCCACCACTCACAAAGATCCAACCTTTCTGATCGATGATGTAGTGCACTATTGCGTGACGAACATGCCTGGGGCCGTGGGACGCACGAGTACTTTCGCCCTCTGCAATGTGACACTCCCCTGGGTGTTGCGCCTTGCCAATGCTGGCGCAGATTGCGCCACCCGGCTCGGTGGCCCACTTTCCACAGCAACCAACATTTTGGCCGGCAAAGTCACCCAGACCGCCGTCGCCGAAACCTTCAACCTACCTCTGCACACACTGCGAAGCTAATTCCGAGACAATGAATCAACCCACCACCCCCAATCCCACGACCTCGTCCTCTCCAGCCGCAGTCCAATGGATCGGTGAGTCCGATGGCTACTTGCAATTGATCGATCAAACGCTGCTACCTGGCGAGCTGCGATTGATTAAATGCCACAACGTGGAAACCGTATGGGAAGCCATCAAGACCTTGCGAGTTCGAGGAGCTCCAGCGATCGGAATCGCCGCCGCCTACGGTGTCGTCCTATCGCAGCACGGCAAGACGGCAGCCCATTCCACCAGCCTGGCAGAAGCTGCGACCAGTGCTGCCAAATACTTGGCCACCAGCCGCCCAACCGCGGTTAACTTGTTCTGGGCCTTGGATCGGATGGACCACGTCATCAACGCTTCCCGGGCAGGCGGTAGCGAACTTGGGCAAGCCCTGCTTGCCGAGGCTCGTGCGATCCACGAGGAGGATCGAGCGATGTGCCACGCTATCGGACGCCATGGAGCAGAATTAATTCCCGACGGCGCTACTCTCATGACTCACTGCAATGCGGGTGGATTGGCTACGGCCGAGTATGGCACAGCCCTCAGCGTGATGTTCACCTGCCAAGACCAAGGAAAATCAATTCAGGTCTATGCCGACGAAACTCGCCCACTCTGGCAAGGTGCTCGGCTAACCGCCTGGGAACTGCAGCAACGCAACATTCCCACCACGATCATTTGCGACTCCATGTCCGCCCACGTCATGCAAACTCGCAAAATTGATGCGGTAATCGTCGGTGCCGACCGCATCACATCACGTGGTGATGCCGCGAATAAGATTGGCACGTATGGATTGGCCGTTTCGGCTAAATTCCACGGCGTTCCTTTTTACGTCGCCGCCCCCAGCAGCACCTTTGACATGACGCTGTCCGACGGCGCCGAAATTCCGATCGAACAGCGCGATCATCAAGAAGTCATCGCTCCCTATGGTCAGAAGCTGGCGCCTAGCGGAATTGACGTCTACAATCCCGCCTTCGACGTCACTCCCGCAGAACTCATCACCGCCCTCATTACCGAGCGAGGAGTTGTGCAGCCAGTCACCGCCGAAGCCATCGCCAAACACTTCGCTTAGTCGCAACTAGTTCACGCGACTAGACCGCTCAGTGCGCGTGGATTGCCGGCAGTGCTGGCCCAATAGCACCTTTTTTCGGAGAGCAGGCGTACCGGAGCACAGCGGGGCTGGGCGCAGCAGCGCGCTGAAGCCAGGCCCCCTGGCGGCCACGACGGCTCCCAGCAGAAGCAGCGCTGCTCCTGAGCAACCTTCTGAACAGCATTGATTTCGCCCCGCCCAAGGCAGGTACCCAGGTTTTCCGCCAGCTTGCTCAGGCGGTGCGATCGCTGGCAACTCTCCCTGCCGCACGCACCATCTTGCCGACTAACCATCTTGCCAACTAACCATCTTGCCAACTCAACGCCGCAGGGGGCTGGCCATGACGGCTTCAACACTTTTTCACTATCGGCAGGCATGGGGAGTGCGAACGAGCCTCAGCACCATTGTCCTGCTAGACCGGACACCGCTAGAGCAATCGCTACACTCGGCGAAAGAAGACCGTTAGCTTTTCAAGCGTGCAATCCAGGATTCAACATCCAAGACTTCGCTGAGCATCATTTGCTGCGCGCACAGAATCGCGCGATGCAATTCCTCTGCTGATACCTTACCTGCCGAATTGTCTAAGGCGAGTGTTCCGGTCGCGTCGCTCAAGAACTCCACCTTAAACCCGCGATGCACGCCTTGCCGGGCAGTCGTATCACAGCACATGTGTGTCATGTAACCCGCCAGAGTCAACGTTTCCACGCCGCGTTCCCGCAGCCAAGCTTCAAGCTCGGTGTTGGTAAAACTCCCCGGAAGTGATTTCTGTAACAGCAGGTCGTGCGGACGCTTCGCAACCTCCGGATGCAAAGCCCATCCCTCTGTCCCTTTTTGAAAGAAAGGCATCTCGGGTTGTGGAAAAAAGTGCTGAATCACAACGGTCGGAACCTGCTGCGTTTGAGCGCTATCCATGGCCTGCAGTATTTTCTCCAAATGACCGGCGGGGTGCGTGATCGGCAGGGCTCCCGTAAAGTACTCGTTTTGAACATCTACGACTAACAACGCGCGTTTCATTCCGACTCCTCAATTAAACAGTGCTTCAGCCAAAACCAATTCCACCGGACAATCTCAACTTGCTCGAAGCTGTGCAGGTTGATGCTTCTCTCAGTTTTCAGACTTCACAAAAACTTACACCTCGAACCAAAGGTAACGAAAACCACTCTGCCCTTGCTTACCCGGCTTGTTGATTTGAAAGTGTTTTCAGTTTGGCCGCGAAGGTAGCAGGCTCAGCCGCCGTGTAGCGACGACCACGCTGCCTTGCTCACGCTGCGGGTTACGATTGGAGCAGGGCGATGGGCCAATGCTACTCTCAATGGCTTGTTTAGCAGTGGCCCTCGGTGGAGGACAGGTCGTTACCTTAAGGCCAAGGCTACCAATAGGCAGGGGCCGCTGTGCAACATCTCCACACCTGCCTCCTGGGCGATTCGAATTGCCGTCTCCGACTCAGCTCCAGGTTGCAACCAAATGTGCTGAATCCCCAAATCGATCGCTTCCCGAACGACTTTCTCGGTGACCGATGGTGGGGTAATCACTGAAACTCCATGCACCGGTTCGGCAATGGCTGAGAGGTTCGGATAGACGACTTGGCCTTCAATTTCATCAGCGGTTGGATTGACAGGAATTGCCCGATACCCCGATTTCAAGTAGGCCATCAGGACTTTGTTGCCATATTTTTGGCGATTGTCGGAGGCGCCCACTACGGCGAAAACGTTTCCCTGCAAAAACTGATCAATGGGATCCAGAGTAGTCATCAATGAACCTTCCTTCGCAACCTTGCGTGGCCTATTGGGCGTGGCTTAGAACTTGATTCGGCAGAGCATGCAGGTCATTCTCGTCGGGAGTGGTCCACAACAACTCCACTTCCCCCTTGCCGGAGTTATCCGCGAGGCAGGTGATTTGAATCGGATGCAAGCCAGCCTGTAGATGCAGCGACCTGGAACGCACGGTGCCCGATGGATAGTCAAAGTCGGCATCCAAGATCCCAGCGGCGTGCAATCGGACAAAGCCACGCGTCGACGTGCGCACTGCCAATTGGTAGTCGCCATCCACGGGAGCTTTTAGATAGCCGTGAAAATGCAGGACTTGGGATCCAGCCGAGGTCGCACTGCAACCTGAGGCCGTTCCCCGCTCAGCCGCGTTCAGCGAGGCGACTTGTGGTACATAGGAAAAATCTCCCTCAAAAGCAGACCATGCTAAACCAGGCTGCAGCCCCTCTATATTCACCGCAGGAATCAATTCCTTGTCATAGGGTCGCGGTGCCGAATCATTGGCGACTCGCAGCTGCAATACACGGTCCTGCATCCGCCGGTTGAGCTCGTCGAATTGGCGAGACGAACCGGCTAGATTTTTGAGTTCTTTGGGATCACTTGATAGATCGTAAATCTGGAACGGATCGCGATGCGCTTGGATATTGGTTCGCACTCCTTTGAAACCGTCGAGATGAAAGACCTGCATTTGCTTGCGGAACGCCCCTCGCTTGGCTGGACTGAAGTCTTGATACCTCTCTGTCCGGCCACCATTCTGATACTCAACATAAATCGTGCTTTCCGCGCGTTTCCCCGCTTGCAACAGACTAGGCAACAGAGACACTCCATCGGTCCGGGCCGGGGCAACTCCCCCAGCAAGCTCTGCAAAGGTTGGCATCCAATCCTGGAATTGGCTCGGCTGTTCATCGACTCCTCCAGCAGGAATATGCTGCGGCCAACGCACCAGTGTTGGCATGCGGACTCCGCCCTCCCAAGTATCTCGCTTGGTCCCTTCGAAGGGCCCGTAAGACTGAAACGAAGTTGGCGCGTATTCCGCACCCTGCAAATAGGATTCGTGATGCGGGCCATTGTCACTCGAGAAAACAACTAGAGTTTGCTCATCGATCTGCATATCCTTCAAGGTCTGCAGTAGATCCCCTACGCTGTCATCAATGCGGCGAACCATGGTTGCAAAGCGTTCCTCGACATCCGACCACCCGTGCCCCACGTAGTCGGGGTGGCGATAAGAATCAATCTCACCCTTTGCGGTGTTGATCATCTCGCCTGGCTTTCCAAGCCATTGCACGCCACCTGCAAGTCCACTCCCGGCTGGATAGGCGCAAGTCGGAACTTGCAAAGCGGCATGCGGCGTATCGTAGGCTAAGTAGAGAAAGAAGGGCTGCTCCGGATGATCGGCCACCTGCTCGCCGATCCAGTGTTTACTGCGTGCGGTAAACAGATCGGTGGTGTAACAATTGGCTAACTGCGACGAAATCTCTCGATCGTTGTGCCACAGCTTTTGAGGAGACTTATGAGCAGGACTGTTTCCCAGCGGCCAGGAATTCCCTGGGTAGTGTTGATGGCCCGAACGATGTTCCACATATCCGAAGAACTCATCAAATCCGCGGTGAGTGGGGTAGCCCTCCCACTGACCGGGGTTCTCACCAGCGCCTTGCAAACCGTACTTGCCTATGATGGCCGTGCGGTAACCGGCTGAACGCATTACCGTTGCTAACGTATGATTGTTCTCCAGCATCTTGTCAAATTGGTTGTCGCGGACGGCAGCGTGACCTTGGTGAACTCCAGTCAGCAACGAGGCGCGACTCGGCGCACAGACCGGGGCAGGGCAGTAGTGCGCTCGCAACTGCACTCCCTCCAACGCAAGGCGATCAATCTGAGGTGTCTTGTGCTTACGGTCGTGCAGTGATGTATTCTGATAGAGAACGCCCAAATCTCCCCACCCAAGATCATCGCACAGAATGAAGATAATGTTCGGCGGCATGAAGATAATGTTCGGCGGCCGCTCAGCTGTCGGCGGCGCGGCGGCGGACGGTTTCAACACTTGAGCACTGAGCGTCAACGCCACGAGTAGACCAACCAGTCGAACGCTCACCATGGGATAGCAACCTTCTTGGGGTCGAAAACGACCGTTGAATCACGAATACAAGAAAGCTGCTCAACGCGACAAAGATCGCGTCGAGCAGCGTTCGTCGGAACAACCATCATGCAGAGCTAAAAAGTCTACTCTGCGGCTGCGAAGCGGTAGATGCACTCACCCCGAGCGCTATCGATGAAGTAGTAGACTTCACCACTTGGATCTTCACCGAATGCTAAAACGGGAATCCCGCCGGCGATCACTTGCTCATTGCGGCTTGCGGTACCCGTCTTTGCATCGTAGGTCAAAGCCCACACACCACCGCTGACATAGTCGGCGTAGATGTATTTGCCCTGCAAATCAGGCAGGCGCGCGGCATTGTAAACCCGTCCACCAGTAATGGACTTGCCCACACTGTGATCGTATTCCCAAACTGGCTCTATCGGTTGCGAAACCCCATCAACCTCTGGCCGATTGCCGAACGGATGAGTTCCTTCGCGATTGCTCCAACCGTAGTTACCACCTTTTTCTAGGACGTTCACCTCTTCCCACAATTCTTGCCCGACGTCGCCACACCACAGACGCCCGGTTTTCGAATCAAACGAAATCCGCCATGGGTTGCGCAGCCCGTAAGCGTAGATTTCAGGCCGCGTGCCTGCCACGTTGACCAGCGGGTTGTCACGAGGAATCCCATAGGCCAGATCGCCAGATTTGGTATCGACGTCAATGCGGATGACGGATCCCAGCAGAGTGCTTCGATCTTGGCCATTCGCATTGGGATCATTCCGCAGTCCGCCATCACCGAAGGCAACGTACAAGAACCCGTCGTGACCAAATTCCATGGACCCGCCATTATGGTTCTTGAATGGCTGCGGGACTTCGAGCAGCACCTCTTCCGAAGCGGGATCCGCTTGATTGGGATTGTCTTTACTAACGCGAAAGCGCGAGATCACGGAGCGATCATCGTCCTGCGCGGTGTAGCACACGAAGAACTGGCCATTGTCGACGAACTGCGGATGCAGAGCGAGTCCGAGGAGCCCCTGTTCGTTGGCACCAGGACCATTCCATTGGGAAACTTTATCCTGCAGATCTAAGAACAAGCTGGCTTGTTCAGTATCGCGGTTGTTTTCAAAGGTGTAGATCGTACCGCGTTGGGCAACCGCAAATAGACGCTTGCTGTCTCCCTTGGCGAAGGTAAGTTCCATGATGCGCAACTTGCGGACATTTCCACCGTCATCAATGGACTCCACACCCTCCCACTTAAGTTTCGGGAAAGCCAGCTCCCCCTTCAGCTTCAACGTTCCATCGATAGGTTGCTGGACCTTTCCATCATCGGGCAACTCCCGAATTTTAATACTGCGGTAAGAGACCAGGTTGCCATGGTCTTGCAGACAGAGATGTCCCTTGCCGGCGGCTCCAAACCCGGGGTAAGCTGCAAACTTGCTCTTCGCAACTAACTCCTTCCACTTATCATCCCCCAAGTTGAAGGTGAAGTAGCGTGTGCCATTCATATCGACTTCGCACTGATTGGCTGCGATGCGTAGATACAACTGATTCCATTCTCCCGCCGGACGCGTAGCATCCAGAGGTTCGCCCCCGCGCGATGCCGCTCCTGGCTTGTACATTTGGTAGAGCCAGCCAGCCTTCTGTGGATCATGGCCAGCAACATTGTCTTGCACCTGAATTTCAGGTCCACTTTGCCAAGGGGTATCATTCTCTTCGGTAACATGGAACATCAAGCCACTGTTGCCACCTTCGGAAATTTTGTATTCCAAAGACAGCTCAAAATACTTGAACTCCTTGTCGGTGATGATGTCGCCGGCGCCTTTGCCTTCACGCACCAATGCTCCGTCCACGACTTTCCAACCGTCCGAAACCTTGTCCTGCTTATAATTTCGCCAGCCATCTGTCGTTTTCCCGTCGAACAGCAATGTCCAACCACTCAGCGATTCAGGGCGAGTTAATGCGTTGGCAGGCGACTCTGCTTGAACGGTAGAGCCAGCCAGACTGAAGGCCCCTAACAGGCCGAGCAGGCTAAATAAAAGACGCGGTTTCTTTCGGAGCATGGATGATTTTCCTATCGGAGCTATGGGATGGATGGGCATTGAATGCAAGTTCTAAGGCAAGCCCAAGTCGCCTGCAATAAACAGCCCAGCATGATAACATGACATAGAGGTGCGATGGATCGAATCGCACGAGAAACCAGCAAAACGAAAGCATCTCCACCGCACGTCGAGCACCCCATGAGCACGCCTCCCCCCCACACTCCACTCGGTCCCCAACCAGGTGGTATCGCGCGCCGCCGGCGCAGGTGGCTTGCGTTACTCGCTGCCCTGATTGGTTTGGGGATCGCCTTAGGCCTAGCCGAAATTGGATTGAGAGTCTACGTGGCCAGCCGTGGTTGGACAGCAAATTGCTACGCAACTGGACTGGTATTTTTCGTCCCGCATCCTCAAGCAGGCTACACTCTGCGCCGCAATTTGCGACTGCGATCGACGACCTACGATGTCCACACCAACTCGCTCGGGCTGCGGGGACCTGAAATTGAAGTTCCCAAACCGCATGGCACCTTAAGAATTGCCGTATTGGGCGGATCGAGCGTGTTCGGTTACCTAGCCGGAAGGAACGAGGATTCATGCCGGATCCTGGAAGCGGAACTCAACGCGCCCACTCCACCGAGCATCCACGCCACTCCAAGCACTGACGCCAACACGACAACCGGTGCTCATCCTGCGAAACGTTTCGAAGTCCTGAATGCGGGAGTCCCAGGCTACAACATGCACCAGTGCTTGCAGCGGTTTGAAACGGAAATCGCTCCGCTCGCGCCCGACTGGGTACTGCTCTACCTGGGCTGGAACGACTCTGAATTCGCGATCCGGGAGACCGAGAGCCTCCAAGCGAAAACACCCGCCGCCCCCCCATGGTCTCAGCGCGCGCTGTCGCACAGCGTGCTGTACGGGCTACTGCGATTCCGCCTATTCCCGGCGGCGCGCCCCAAATTCGCCCCGCCTGCAGGCGCAGAGACACGCATCACCGCACAGGGAGAAGCAGGCTTCCAACGGGACCTACGGGCCCTGATCCAAAGCGTTCGCGAGCAGGGGGCAACTCCGATCCTGAGCACCCAACTGATGGCAGCTCGAGCAGAGTGCGACAATGGGGCCACGCATTTTCTAGGCAACTCTCCCGAGCAAATTGCGGCCAATCAAAGAATTGCACAATGGATCACTCAGACCATACGCGATGCAGCCAGTGAGACCCAGACACCTCTCATCGACGTCTCCCAGCTCCTAACATGCAATCCGGACTATCTGGGCGATGCAATCCACTTAACGGCCGAAGGACATCGCGCTGTTGCCCAAGCATGGCTGGACGGCTTGAAACCACTCCTCTCCAATGTTAACGGTCCCGCGAACAACGACTCGCTCCAGACTTCAGAACTTTGACCCCCAGTTCGTCATCCTGGCCGGTGCGCGTCGGTGCCAGCCAATTGTTGCCAGCCCACTGCCAACCAATTCGCTAAATTACACAGGCTAGCCGTTAGCACGCTGGCTGGAGCCGCGCAGACCAAGTGCTTGCTGAGGCGATTCGGGCCGACGTCATCATGCGCCCCAAGTGTGCGTCGAATCGCCTGCACTCAGGTGCATTCACTCGGGCTTCTGATACTCGGTCTTCTGGCAGGCCACCGCAAGGATTCGCGATGGAGCGAGCGGCAGAGCAAGACTCCCGTGGCTGGAACGGGCAAATCTCAGTCTCAGCGCGATAGAACCTGTCGCCGGACGACTTCAACAACACTAGGTTTCAGCGATACGGTATTTCTTGGGCACTGTTATTTCTTGGGCACTGTTATTTCTTGAGCACTGTATTTCTTGAGCACTGTGTGGATCGAATCCGTCTTCAGGCTGCCTTCTAGGGCATATTCCAGTGGCAGTGCCAAGCGTGGTTTATCCTGCCGACCATTTCTGCTACGATGTAACCGCGATTTTATTCGAGGCGTTCATTTACTGGGGACGTCCATGGAACGGCGCACTTGTCAGTAGAACGGTTAACTGCCCCTTTGGAGATAGAGTGTCTATTTGCCAACCCGGCAAATTGAGCTGCAGCAAATGGGTTTTTAGCCCGCTTTGGATTTTGCTGTTCAGTCTTTGGTTTCAGGCCTCGCCTGTCTACGGGCAAGATCCGTCGGCCCCTTCTCTCGAGGCACCACTCGCTTCAGCTCTAGCGGTCCCGGAAATTGAGTTCGACCAACGGCAATTCCCGCTGGTACGCGAGGGCTATCTCTCGCTGAAGTGGCAGCCCGTAGAGTCAGCTACGACCTATGCAGTCATTGATGACGAGCAGCGTGAGGTCTATCGAGGAGTTTGGAATAGCGCCTTCCTCTCGGGCTTAGGCGATGGCGAATATGCCTTCCATGTCGAAGCCTACGACGCAGCGGGCGGGCGACTGGCGCAAACTTCGGTTCCAGCTCAAGTGAAGGTGGAACACTGGCCTTTGGCCCAAGCGATGACACTGTTTGCCATCGGCTTGATCCTATTTGTGCTCCTGCTAGTGGTCATCGCCGGCGGAGCAACCCTCGGCAAGCGGTCCCAGGTTGCCCACGACGAAAGAATGCGATGATACCACTTGCTGCTGGCCAGATTCTGAGCCAAGAAGCAGGCTATATTTTGCTGGCACTATTCAGCGTCCTGTGGGTAGGACTCGGGTTGTGGTGGGGCCGACGCGCCACCTCCTACGATGGGTTTTCCGTCGCCGGTCGCAACGTCGGATTGGCCTTGGCCACTGCAACCACTGTTGCGACTTGGATTACGTCGAACACCACGATGCTGGCGCCGCAATTTGCACTGCAACTAGGTGTCTGGGGGGCTCTCGCCTATTCGACCGCCAGCTTCGGCCTGTTCGCCTTTGCCCCGATGAGTGCCCGAATCCGCCAATTGATGCCGAACGGCTACACGGCGGTCGAATTTGTTAGGCGTCGCTACGGAACACCTGGCGCGATTCCCTTCTTGCTTATCTCCCTGTTCTACGCATTGACCTGGCTGATCTCCATGTCGATGGCTGGCGGCAAACTGCTCAACATCCTCTCCGGGATTCCCTATCCGATTGGGATGAGTGTCGTGATTTGCGTGTGCGTGCTGTACACCTTGTGCGGTGGCATGTTTGCTGTGATCGGAACCGATTTCATTCAAAGCGTGATTATTCTGATCGGCCTGGTAGTCGTCGGTGTTGCTGTACTGACACAAGTGAACATCCCTGAGATACACGAGAATCTCAGGACCGAACGCCCCATGTTGCTCGCTGTCCTGTTTCCTGCTGCATTGATGGCCCTGTTCAACAATTTACTGTTCGGAATAGGGGAGATATTTCATAGTAATGTATGGTGGAGCCGTGCGTTTGCGATGCGTGAAGGGGTTGGCCCCAAAGCCTATGTGCTGGGGGGATTGATCTGGTTGCCCGTCCCAATCGTGGCCGGTTTCCTAGGCTTGGCAGCCCCCGCATTGGGCATTGGCATCAGCCAACCCGATACCGTTGGACCGTTGGTCGCGGCCACCCTGCTCGGCTACGGCGGGGCAGTGCTCGTGTTCATCGTGGTGTTTTGCTCCTTGGCATCCAGCATTGATAGTCTTCTGGCCGCGACAAGCGACTTGATGGTGAACGACATTCTCGAGCCGCTCGCCGCCACGTCGCTCTCCGATGCGAGCAAACGCCGTTGGTCGACCTACAGTATTATCCTGCTGGGAGCCGTGGCCTGGAGCTGCGCACTACCCAATGTCGGTTCCCTAGCAACCGTTCTCTTTCTAGCAGGCCCGATGGTGGGAAGCTGTATTTGGCCAATTGTAGGGGGCTTATATTTCCGCCGCGCAGGCCCCATCGCCGCCTCGGCATCCATGCTGCTGGGTAGCCTCGCTGGCTTGATCGCCTATTATGGAATTGGCTGGTTCGTGGGCTCCCTGGTCGGGGCCGCCGTCTCGGGCATCGTCTTTGCCCTTGGCTGCTTCCTCTTTCCAGCCCAATTCGACTTTCTAACCTTGTCCCAATCCCCCGAAACCTCGGCTGAGGAGCCCCAACGTGAGCTCACCTAATCCTGGAAACAACGCCCGCCATACGCCCCCCTCATGGGGAGTGGTGCGTTGTTGATATTTCCAGCTTGGCTGTTGCAAGTATTGGTGATTGGCGGACTGATAATGTGCAGTCTGGGAATCTTGATACTGCTCGTATTTCTGTTCAGAGACTCCCAACACAATCAGATTTGGTAAACCGATGAATACGCTCACCAAAACTCAGGTCTCCCACGCACTGAGTGAGTTTGCCACCAACTCCAAGGGCTTACGACTCCAACCGGAGCGACTGCTGGAGGCAACTTCGGGTTGTCTCGATCGCGAAGCCCTCGACGCCCTGGCCGGACAATCGATCATCAACCCTCGACAGTTCGACCGCCGCACCGTGATCGCGCTGTCCCAATTAGCGGCCGTTCTTGAACGCCGGAATGTTGAAATCGACAAACCGCTGGATGGAAAAATTGCCATCACGGCCTTCTTTGAACCGAGTACGCGGACCCGCCTCTCCTTCGAAAGTGCGGTGCAACGGCTCGATGGAAAAGTTCTGTCCGTTCCGGACGGCCAGGTAACCGGAATTGCCAAAGGGGAATCCTTGGCCGATATTGGTGAGATGTTTAATACCTACGGTGATGTCGTGATCATGCGTCATCCCGACACTCAAAGCATCGATGAGATCCGCCGCAATCTACAGCGTCCCTTGATCAACGCCGGAAATGGTTCGGGACACCATCCGACTCAAGCCCTGACCGACTGGTACGCCTTGCTCAAATGGCGACCTGAGTTATGTTTTGAAGATTGCCCCGAAGATCAGCAAGTCCACCTCGGCATCATCGGTACGCCTGGCTCAATGCGAGCGGTAAAAAGCTTCCTGCGACTTGCTCTCATGTTCACCGGTGCAGTGAAACGCATTACCTTGATCTCCGAAATGGCAGATCCAGTTGGACTCGACCTAACCGAGCCGATCGACCAATCCCCGATTCCCATCGACATCACCAATGATGCACGCAAAGTCCTGCCAGAGTTGGATGTGGTGTATGTGAATTCCATTGCATTCTTAGGCGATAGTTATCGCAATTTGGATAGCCGCTACAAGCTCGACCTCTCATGCCAGTTCAAGCGGGATGCGGTCATCATGCACCCTCTTGCTCGCAATAGCGAACTTTCAGAGTCTCTCGACGACACTCACCATAACCTGTACTTCGCGCAAGCCGCTGGTGCCGTGTTCGCGCGTCAGGCACTGCTCATCTCGGTCTTGGATCGATTGAACCGCATTGGCGGAATCTCTAAGTAAATCCCCAAGCGTCCCCATGGACGCCCCCGATGCCTGTTGTTGAGTTCTCGCTCCAACCATTTTGCAAGAAATACAGCCGAATACTTATGTGTGGAATCACCGGATTTTGGACCCCCTCAGTAACCAATGAACGCGTACTGCGGATGACGCTCGATCGCATGCTTGACGTCTTGGATCATCGCGGTCCCGATGATCGTGGCAGCCATCTCTATACCGACCGCGGGCTGGCACTGGGGCACACGCGTCTGTCACTGGTTGGTTTGAATCATGGGCATCAACCCATTACCTCCCGCGATGGGCAGTTGACCGCGACCGTCAATGGAGAACTGTACGACTACAAACGACTGCGGACCCAGTTGTCTTGCCAAACTCTCGAGAGTCCCGTCAAGAGTGACAGCGCCATTGTCCTGCCACTCTATGAACGGGACGGTTTGGATTTCGTCCATCAACTTCGAGGCGAATTTGCGATCGTGCTGTTCGATGTGCGGCGTCAGCGACTCATCCTCATCCGCGATCGATTTGGCATTAAGCCACTCTACTACGCGTTGCATGAGCAAGGCATCGTGTGGGGATCGGAAGTCAAATCAATCGTGCGCCATCCTGCGATTGCCCCAAAACTTTGCCCACACGCAGCGGTGCACCAAATGATGCAAGTCATGGTGCCAGGCAGCACTGCGTTTCAGGGAGTTGACGCGTTGCAGCCGGGGCACATGCTCATTGTCGATCTGAAAAATGGGCGCATCACAACCCAAACCAAGCGGTGGTGGGACTTCACCTTCCCCGAGTCCCACGACATGAATGCCGATCCCCAGGAATATATCCAGGGAGTTCAGGATCGCCTCATCGATGCGGTCGCCACCCGTTTAGAGGCGGATGTACCGGTCGGATGCTACCTGTCGGGTGGAATCGACAGCTGCTCCATACTTGGCTTGGCTACACACCTGCAGCAATCACCAGTAAAAGCCTTTACCATCGCTTTCGACAACGCGGAATACGATGAATCGCACATCGCAAAACTTATGGCCGAGCGCACCGGAGCCGAGCAAGAGCTCTTGTGCTTGACCGAAAAGGAATTGTACGGACCAGCTTTCGAACGCGCAACTTGGCACGCAGAACGCACCTTTTACAATACGCTGGCAGTTGCGAAATGGCACATGAGCCGCCGCGTGCGCGCTTGTAACTTCAAGGCGGTAATCACCGGCGAAGGCTCCGACGAATTGTTCGGTGGCTATCCTTTCTTCAAACGAGATTGGCTGGGCAGTGAAGGAGAAAATGGACTTTTTGCCGGCGCCATTCTTGCCGAAGAAGACCAACACCATGCAGCTTGGCAGGACTTGTGTGGGTTTACTCCCTCATGGATTCAACCCTGGATGCTAACCTTGCAGCGTTTTCGCCCACTACTCTCATCCTCCCTTACCGACCTCTTGCAAGACTACGACCCAGTCGCCGAAGTGGCCAATGCCATCGATCCCAACCAAGTACGCGGAAGACATCGTTTGGATGCGTCCCAATACACCTGGAGCAAGACGATGCTCGAAGGCCAAATTCTAACGTGGGGTGGCGATCGCATGGATATGGCCAATAGCCTGGAAGCACGTCCCGCCTTTCTTGACCATCACCTAGCCGAATACGCGACGCAAATCCCTCCCAACGTCCGTATCCGCGATGGTGTCGAAAAATGGGTTCTTCGGGAAGCGATGGTCAATGTTCTACCCAGAGAATTGTACGAGCGCGAGAAATTTGCCTTCATGGCTCCTCCCGCTCATACCGATCCGGTGAAGCGAGCCGCACTCGATGAAATGATCGAACATTGGCTGACGGCTGAACGGGTTGCAGCCGTTGGTTTCTTCGATCAACAAGCACTGCGAAAGTTTATTGATGGCATGTGGAAGGAAACCGACAGCACTCAGTCTCGCCGCAATGACATCGTGATCAACCACACTTTGCAATTGCATATGCTCCACGGCCAATACATCGAGGGCTTGCCTCTGCCTGTCGTCGACTGAGCAGGAGCGAAATAGGACACAGACAAGACCCAATGATGGAGCTAGCATTTTGAGAGCGTTTTCGAGATTATCGCGATGCCAATCCAAACTGGCTAAACAACATTCGCGCCCTAAAACACTAAGGCATCTGACAGTAGGGTATGGGACAGTAGGATAAGGCATCAGGTATTGGGCGGTGGCTAATGGTTTGGAGCGAGGCGCTAGCGACTTTCGAGCGACGCCATCGGCCTACCTGCCAGGCAACTGGCGTCGCTTTTGCCACGATAAAATTCCAAGGTAGGCGCATTTGGAAGCGAGCGGGGCCTCGCTCCAAGCAGCAGCATGGCCGAATTCCTGGGCAGTGGACCGCGCGTTTGCGGTATAATTTAGTAACGCGAGAGGAATTCGTCGGCGCAGCTCGCCACCCGATTCCTCTAGTGGTACAGGTCTGTCTACCAAGCCCTTGTCCCTAAAGCAGAACATAAACGATGCGAAAACCGTATATCTCTGGAATCCTCCTCGCAGGGCTGATACTTACCACGGCACTCTGTCCACGGGCAAGCCTCCAGGCTGCGGATCAGCCTCCCAATATCGTATTTATCTTGGCCGACGACCTAGGCTACCGAGAACTTGGTTGCTACGGACAAGAGAAAATCCGAACGCCCAATATTGATCGGCTCGCTAGCCAGGGTATGCGTTTCACGCAGCACTACAGTGGCAATGCAGTGTGCGCTCCATCGCGGTGTGTCCTACTGACGGGAAAACACCCAGGACACGCTCATGTACGCAACAATCGGTCCACACCTCCCGAAGGTCAGTGGCCAATCCCCGCAAGCGAAGTGACCTTTGCAGAATTGCTGCAGCAGGCGGGCTACGTTACCGGTGCTTTCGGTAAGTGGGGATTGGGTGGTCCCAATTCGGAAGGAGAGCCCCTGAAGCAGGGTATCGATCGTTTCTTTGGCTACAACTGTCAGGCCCATGCGCACAGTTATTACCCATCCTATCTGTGGGACAATTCCTCTCACCTCCAGCTCACCAACCAACCAGCCATCCCAGGCCACGGCAGTCTCGCCGCAGATGCTGACCCTAAGGACCCGTTGAGCTACGAGGCCTTCAAAGGCCAAGACTATGCACCCGATCGCATCAATGCGCAAGCCCTAGAGTTCATACGCACCCACCGTGACGCGCCTTTTTTACTCTACTATCCATCAGTGCTTCCCCACGTTGCCTTGCACGTTCCCGATGCGGAGCTTGAGCAATACACCTCCCTAGGGTGGACCGACCCTCCATTCTCGCGAGCCAAGGGCTTCGGCTACACGCCTCACTTCACTCCACGCGCTGCCTATGCGGCGATGATCTCGCGGCTGGACAGCTATGTTGGACGTCTGCTCGATTTGCTCGACGAGCTGGAACTATCCGAAAACACGATCGTTGTCTTCACGAGCGATAATGGCACCACGCACTTGGGCGACGAAGTCGACTACACGTTTTTCAAAAGCGTCGGAGAGCTACGAGGCCTCAAAGGCTCACTCTACGAAGGTGGCGTCCGAGTACCCGCCATCGTGCGCTGGCCGCACCACGTTGCCGCCGGTTCTGAGAGCAGCCGAGTGAGTGGTTTTGAAGACTGGCTACCAACGCTGTTGGAAGCTGCCGGGGCCGATTCGTCGGTACCTCAAGATTGCGATGGGATCAGCCTACTTCCCACGCTGCAGGGCAAGTCTCAGAAACCGCGGCCTTACCTCTATCGTGAATTCGGTGGATACGGTGGTCAACAATCGCTGCGCGTAGGGGACTGGAAAGCAATCCGCCAAGACATGGGCAAAGGAAATCTGGACGTTGAGCTCTACAATCTAGCGGACGACATTGGTGAATCGCAGAACTTAGCTGCGGAACGCCCCGAGCTGGTGCAACAATTGACTCAACAGATGTCGGAGGTTCGAACGCCCAGCGCCGAATTTCCACTCATCCCACTCGATGCGCCGATGAAGGAACGCAAGTAGGATCGGGGCGACAAACTGGTGTTGGACGTCTGCGCACTTAAATGCCTGGTTGAAAACGCAAGCATCTGCCGCGCACCTTCGGACTGGAAGGTAACACGGCATCGAAGCAATCGCGGCGCGCCACTTCAGGACGCCATGCTTATCCCTCCTGGCCTCCCTTTTCCACGACATCCCGCTGGAAGGAAGCGTATGCCCCACCGATCTGCTGAGCCATGCTGTCGGGGAAGACATGAAAGGTACCACTGCGTACCGCATCGAAGATTGCGTTGGCTACCAGCTCCGGCGACTCTGCAATCTCGCTGAATCCAGCTTCGTTCCCCATGTCGGTAGCGATGGGCCCCGGATGCACGCTGATCACCTGAGTATGCTGTTCCGCGAGTTGGGTGCGGAGCGACTGTGTGATTGAATAGCTCGCCGCCTTGGAGGCACAATACGTCGCCAATTCGACGAAACCGACTAGGGAAGCCACGGAGTTCAACTGCACCAATACACCGCCGCCATTTGCTTTTAGAACCGGCGCAAACGCTTGAGCTACTCGAATCAACCCGGAGACGTTGGCATTGATCTCATAGTTCAAGGAATCGATTGCGTCCTCCGCCAAGGGGCTTGAAGACCTGAGCACACCAGCATTGTTCACGAAAATCTCCACGTCGCTGGCTGTTTTTGCAGCGGCGGCAATCGTGGATGCATCGGTCACGTCGAGCTCAACAGGAACAACCCGAGCGCCGTATTTTTCGACCAACGGGACAGCCGATTCCAGCTTGCGCACTGCGGCGTAGACCTTCTTAGCCCCCTGTGCCAGTGCCGACTCAAGAATCACTTTCCCTATGCCACGATTCGCACCGGTGACCAGCACTACAGCATCTTTCACATCGTTCGTCATCAGGGCTTTACTCAATATTATTGTTAAGTGGGAATTATTGTTAAGTGGGATTGGTAAGTGGGGCATAGTCGCGTCGCACGATCGCCCACTAGTATCAAGGACGCGGAAAAACGACGCACCTTACAACTTTTGGGAAAATTTATGCCCGACTGGCTGCTGCTATCGCTTCACATACCGGCCCTTTGGGCACTTCAGCAACCAATTCGACATGCCCTAGACGCGTGGGGAGTACAAATCGCAAGTTCCCATGCTCCACCTTCTTATCATGCTGCATGACGGCCCACAGCTGTTCGGGTTCCGCCGCAGAGTAGTGGATTGGCAGCTCGAGACGCTGTAAGAGTTGAGCCTGGCGTTCCACGAATTCCTTAGAGACTCTTCCCAGCTTCTCAGCCAGAAGTGCAGCCATATGCATTCCGATCGCTACCGCTTCCCCATGCAAATAAGTTCCATACCCGGCCACATTTTCGATCGCATGCGCAAAGGTATGCCCATAGTTCAAGATGGCTCTACGCCCGGTCGTCTCCCGTTCATCCTCTTCGACCACGATGGCTTTGCTACGACACGATTCCGATACGATATGCTGCATGGTAACCTCGTCCTGCAGCAGAACGTTGGTAGCATTCTGCTCCAGATACTCAAACAACTCTGGCAACATGATCACGCCGTACTTCGCAACTTCGGCCAATCCAGATACGAATTCACGGCGGGGTAGCGATGCCAGAGTCTGGCTATCGATGACGACCAAGCTTGGTTGCCAAAACGCGCCTACGATATTCTTCGCACCGGGAAGGTTGATGCCCGTCTTCCCCCCCACACTGGAATCCACCTGACTCAACAGCGTTGTCGGCACCTGCACCAAGGGGATGCCACGGGCGAACGTGGCCGCTGCATACCCGGCCAAATCTCCCACGACCCCACCGCCAATCGCGACGACCAACGATCCACGATCGGTGAAATCGCCCAACATGGCTTTCCACAACCTCTCGAGCTCTGAAACGGACTTGCTCTTTTCGCCACTAGGGACTTCGATTTGTGTGGTGCGAAACCCGGCGGTCACCAAGGAATCATGGACTGCCGCCGCTATCGAGGACACACTGGAGTCCGAGATCGTAACGGCGTGTCGAGTGCGACTGCATTGCTCACCAATCCATTGCGGCAACGTGGGTAGCAGACCACTGCCGATATAAATCGGATAGCTCCGCTCAGCCAGCTTGACTTGAAGTTTGCGTTCGCTCATCGTTGCGTTCTCGTGTTCGACCAAGGTGGTGAGAGGGGGACATTCTGAACAGCGACTCGCTCGTGGGGTGCGTGGCGCGGTTGCCCTAGAGTATAAATCGGTAGTAACTCAATGAGCGAGTCCAAAACGAGTCGAGGTCGCAGTGCCTCGTGGTTTTTCATCTCCTGTCCATAATTGCCTTCGCATGCCAGCCCCCCTCGATCGTGAAGAACTGCACCATTTTTTGGTTAAGGCCGGGACCTTGCTCCATCGCTATGGGACCCCTTCCCATCGCTTGGAACGGGTCATGTCCGAGGTAGCCACCGCGATCGGCGTGGAAAGCGTCTTTCTGTACACTCCCACCGCGCTGATCGTGGCCCTTGAATCGGGTGAAAACGAACGCACCTACCTCCGCCGTGTCGACGCGGGGCCCGTCGATGTCGACAAGCTACTGCGATTCGATGAAACCCTAGACGATTTGCGGAATGCCGAGCTGACAGTCAAAGAAGCTAGCCGCAAGTTTGACGAGATTGCCGCCTCCCCACCAACCTATTCCGCAACATTTACCCTTCTGACGAGTGCGATCACTTGCGGTGTTGTGGCCATCCTCTTCCGAGGAACTACCACGGAAGTCCTGGCCGCAACCTCGATTGGATTGGTAATCAATTTTCTCGAGATCCTGCACCTACGCTTCAAACTCGAGCATGGTTTCCTACAACCCTTCTCCGGCTTCTTTGCTTCCCTCAGCGCGCTGGCAATTGCCCATTACATTGCCCCTATCGACGACCGCTTGGTCACGTTGGCCAGTCTGATCGTCATGATTCCTGGATTGAGCATCACGGTGGCACTCACCGAATTGGCCGTGGGGCATTTATCGGCAGGGGTGGCGCGACTAGCAGGCAGTTGCGTTTCGCTGCTGACCATGACCATTGGTGTAGCGCTCGGATGGCGTTTGGCCATCGGCTGGAGGAATCTACCGATCGATCCCGCCGGACAGCTCCCCACCTGGTCTCACTGGCTGGCCATGGTCGTCGGCTCGCTTGCTTTCGCGGTCGTCTTCCGGGCTCGTTGGCCCCAGTGGCCCGTCATCGTGTGCGTGGCGGCGGGCGGCTATCTGGCAAGCTACTTCACGCGCCAAGCATTGGGAATCGAGACGGGTGCATTCTGCGGCGCTCTGGCTGTCGGGATCGGTAGCAATCTCTACGCGCGGCTCCGCGAACGGCCCGCCCTAGTCGCCCTCACACCAGGCCTGCTCGTCCTCGTGCCAGGTTCCATCGGCTACCGTTCACTCACCGCCTTCTTAGACCGACAGACACTCGCTGGCATCGACTTCGCCTTCTCGATGGTGATCGTTGCCGCTGCCCTGGTCGGAGGCATCCTGGCCGCCAATGTCATCCTCCCTCCCAAACGCGTCCTGTAGCTCGAGCAGGCGATAGACAGGATGCTTGGCGGAGTACTTGGTCTCCCGGGACCATTGGAATGGAGGCTACGGGACCAGGCAGCAGTTCGCCAGTTGCACCGGCGCAGGCAACATCCTTACCACGCCACGCACCCTGATTTCCCGTGCTGACGCTGCCATCGGCCATCCCCCAAGTCAACTTCGGAGTTTCGACCTCAACGCGTGATCACAATCCGACAAGTCAAACGATTCCAGCACACCAGGCAATAGGTAGGCCAGCGGCATTTCGTAATGCTCCTCCATGGCAATCTTGGTGAACGCAGGAGGCCGATCGTGGATTCGCAGCCCCTGGACCTGCTCGGAAAGCACTGCCACGAAGGTAGCAATCAAGGCTCCCCACCCCTGCCCAACAAGCTCAACCTCTTCGTATCCGTAGACTTCCATCCACTGCAGCGTTCGCAACACATCCCACACCTTCTGTCCCAGGTAGGGGCGTCCCAGCATGAGTCCGTGAACGGCGTAGAAATAGTCGCACCCGTAGGAATCGTCAAACGTATTGGTTCCACAAGTATTCGGGAGCGATTCTCCAATCCCGCGAACATCGCAGGTAAAGACCGGAACTTCGGCATCCTCCAATTGCTCCCGCAACCACAGCGACTCGCGCAGCTCTTGGTCACTCGAACGGTGGGGCACGTACAAGATTGCTTTTTTCCCCTGGCGACGGGGCCGCGCGAGATGCCTCTCCGGGCTCAACAGGTAGCTCAGCGCTAAGACGTTGGGTTCAGTCTCGATGGCATAGGCGGTAGCGTACGGTTGCGGGTAGTCGCGTTTGCCGAAATCTCGCAGAATCCGAGCATGAGGCGGACTAGCGGGCAATGCAGCCGGAAGCTGCAGTACCTCGCGCACGAGGCCTGGTAGCTGCTCGGGAGCAACTGCCGCTCGTTCTGCAGCCAATTGGCTGGCCCGCTGGCGCGTAAACCCAAACACCGTGGTCGGCTTCAATTCCCCCACTTGGCCCGATTCGGTGCAGTACAGTGCCTCGTCCGCTTCAAGCTTAATTTCCGGCTCTCGTGACGAATCGCTAACTTGAGTTATCTGATTGAAACAGCCGTACATGGCCTCACGATTCTCGATCGAATAACCGTGGTCCGTGGGGCCAATATGCAGCCGAATATTCTCAGGCTTGCCCAGCAATTCGTAAACTTTGCGTATCCTCCCATACGCTTCCTCGGCACCACGGACATCGAAGAAGTCTCGCTCTTTCGCCAGGATCACAATCGGCTTGGGCGCCATCGCAATCAGAAAATCTTCATGCTCCAGTCCCAACGCCAACGCGTTCAGGGGACACTGCTCCGTATCCGCAGGAAGTTCGTTCTCGGCGTTTCTCAAAAAAGTTGTCACAAAACAAGCGGGCGCCGCCATCGTCCACCGAGGCTCGACACCGCACAGCCAAGTCGTCATCGTCCCGCCGCCAGAATTGCCGGTAACCCCGACATGCTGCGGATCGATCTCTGGCCTCGTCAGCAGATAGTCGAGTGCGCGAATCCCATCCCAGGCTCGCCACATTGGAAAATTTTCGCCGACCAAGATCTGTTGGTTTCCGGCATGGATGTGTTCGCGCACTCCCACGCCGACCTGAGAACGCAAATTTTCATCGGCATACTGCAGCCGCTCACCCTGACCAATGGGATCGAAAATAAGGCAGGCGTATCCCAGACGCGCCAATCCTTGCGAAAAGGACTGGTAGGCCTCCGCTGCTTTTCCATTGACCGAATGGCCGCAAGTGCCCACGACACCCGGTACGGGAGAGGAGGACTTCGGCAAGTACAAGTTCGCTGTCACCGGAAAATTGGGACGGCTTTCAAAAATCACTTTTTCGATGGTGTATCCATCGCGATCCAACACGCCGGTCACCCGCGCATTGAGTGGAGTGCGTTCGGGCTGTGGTCCGAAACTCTCGGCAATCCTCTCGCGCACCGAGCTGACATATGCCTCGGCGTCCGCGTGAGTCTTCAAAGCTGCTTGGGCGTCGAGGCTTCGTTGGTGAGCCGCGCGCACCTGCTGCACCAAAAACTCCTGCATCACACGCGGAAATCGCTGCAAAGGCGCTTTCCCGTCAGCAGCCAGAAGCCGTGTTGCCCCCTGAGATGCAAGGGCTAGTGAAGCACTGGATGCCAACAGGCCGCCGGTCCATTGACGCCGGTCTATGGCACAAAAATTCCTGCTCATTGTGATAACCCTCAATCCTATTCGCCGCGTAATAATCCTGGATGAATATCGATGTCTAATGGGGAGTAATCTTGTTGGTCAATCTTTTCCCATGCGATGGCTCCCATGACTGCGTTGTCGGTACACAGATCTTTCGGCGCAATCAACAGCTCGACTCCCAATCGCTCTGTCATGGTGGCCAAATCTTGGCGAAGCAGGTCATTTGCCGCTACTCCACCACCGACGCACAGCCGTCGAAGCCCTGTCTGCTTGAGCGCCAGCTCGGCTTTGCCGACCACGCAATCAACGGCCGCTTGCTGGAAGCTCGCCGCGAGATTCGACCGCAACTCCTCGCTCAATTCCAGAGCCCTAAAATCTTGCTTACCAGTCCCAGTGAGTTTGTAACGCACTGCGGTCTTGAGACCTGAGAAACTCATGTTTAAGGTACTGCGATCTTTCAATAGCGGGCGAGGAAGCGCAAAAGCTGTGGCATCTCCCTCGGCTGCCAGCCGGCTTAAGTGCAATCCGCCCGGATAGGGCAATCCGATCATGACCGCGACTTTATCAAACGCCTCTCCCACCGCGTCGTCGATCGTGCCTCCCAAGTACTTCCACCGATTTGCCGCATGGCAGTGATACAGATTCGTATGCCCACCACTGACCACAAAGCCGACGCATGGAAAAATCGACTCAGCGCGTCCTAGCTGGCATGCGTAGATGTGTGCCTGCACATGGTTGATCGCCACCAGCGGCTTGTCCCATGCAACGCACAGCGCCTTTGCGGCAGCCAAGCCCACCAACAGCGAACCGGGCAAGCCAGGTTCCGTCGCTACAGCGATAGCCGCTAGATCGCGAGTGGGCTGAATCCCGGATTCCGTCACCACTTTGCGTAGAATGGGAACGATCCGTTCCAGATGAGCCCGCGCCGCCAATTCGGGAACCACCCCCTGAAAACGTTCGTGCACTTCCTCTTGGCTGGCTACCGCAGAAGCCAGCACGTGGCGTTCACGGGTAATCACCGCTGCGGCCGTTTCATCACAGGTCGTTTCAATTGCAAGAACGTTCACGAAGCATTCATCTCAGTGGTGCGACTGCCCAGCAGCCATGTTTTAGGCGTGCCCATCATAGCACAATTCAGGCGTCCCTTCAGCCATCGCTGGCGAGAGGTAAAGTTGATCAGGAAATCAAGCCGAGGCGCTGCTCTCGCCAAGAAATCGGTTGCAGCCACGAATAGAATACTGAGGCTGGGAGGTGCAATCCGTTTTGTCCATTCCCCCTCCTTAGACTTCACCCGATTGGTTGACCATGCATGCCTCACCAGCTCAAGACTTCGACCCAACTCGCATAGAGCGGCCGGATAGACGTCTGCTGAAATACTACTTCCTTTGTTCGCTGGTGTCGGGCCCCTTCGCTCCCATCGTCCTCATCCCGCTCTGGATGCGTTACGCCACCTTACGCCACCTTGCGCTACCGGTTCGATGACACGGGAGTCTCCATGCAATGGGGCGTACTCTTTCGCCAAGAGGTCTACCTGACGTATCGTCGGATTCAAGACATCCACCTCACTCGCAATCTGCTGCAACGCTGGATGGGTTTGGCCAAGATCAGCCTGCAAACCGCCTCGGGCAGTAGCCAATCGGAGATGACCATTGAGGGAATTTTGGAAGTCGACGAGCTGCGAACGTTCCTCTACAGCAAAATGAGAGGCTCAAAAAATGAACACCCCCAGAGCCAGCATGCTCACGAATCCTCCCCGAGTGCAATGCCAGCCCCCTCAGCGATTCCGCAGGCCGCACAATGCCTGTCGAGCGAATCGAACAGCTTGAGGGCGACCCGCGCCTTGGAGGAAATCCGAGATGCGTTACAAGTCTTGGTAGCGAAACAGAAGGGGGAAAACTCATGAGAGTTCCCGAGCAGGTCATCCTCCGAGCAAGCCAATGGTGCTATCGCGGCGTCTGGCGCTTCGTTACCGACTGGCTAGACGTTCCCGAACAGCCGCCAACGTTTACGGGCGCCAACGACACGCGTATTCAGAGTTTCCGTCCTGCCGAGGGCTATCTCCGCTACTTAAAACTCTTCTTTTGGATCGGGCTCACTCTCTTCGATGGCGTCCTCTTCGTGGGCTGGATAGTACTGCTCGTTAGTTTCCCCATTGCCGGTATCCTGCTGGCCGCGCCAATTTGGGCCATTATGATTCTGCCCGATATTGTGGCCTACATCGCGATCCATCTACGGTATGACACCACTTGGTATGTGCTGAGCGACCGCAGCATGCGAATTCGGCGAGGAATTTGGCTGATTCATGAGACGACGATTACCTACGAGAACATTCAGAACGTGTCGATTCACCAAGGCCCCGTGCAACGCTATTTTGGCATTTCCGATGTCCTTGTCGAAACCGCTGGCGGAGGGACTGGCGCGCATGGCGAACAGGTCACGCTCGGTCATGCCGGAAGACTAGAAGGGGTGGGGAACCCTAGCGAAATCCGCGACCTAATCCTTTCCAAATGGCAGGCCGCCAAATCCGCGGGGCTGGGTGATGAGCCCCAAGCTCCGCACGCCTCCTCCCCAATCCCGGTAGCGACTCTAGACTCCGAGCCGGATGTTCGACTGCTGGAAGAGATCAGAGATTTAGCCGTCGCATTGGCACAAGAATAGTCGCTGGACGGCATGGGCCAACAGACCGCTAGGCGGCTTCCGGTGACTGCCCAACTTCATGCAAAAAGTCGAACGTGAAAATGCCAGAATCATGACCGTCCGAAAAGCCAATGTTGTAGGCATAGTTGCCGACGGGGCGCATGCGAGTGACTTGAATTGGTTGCGTTTCGGCAATCGATAGCACCGGCAGGAGGCGTGGCTTGGGCGATTCCCCTGAGGTCGCTGAACGCTTTTCACGGCAGGTTGCGCAGGGACAAATTGCTCGCAACTTGGCCGGAGTGTAAATTCGAACACTCCCGTCGCTCCACTCAATGCGCAGCTTCCCATCGTCATGGCGTGACAGGGCGGTTGGAATCAATTCCATCGGTTGCGGTCCAAGTTAAGGCTCTCCTGTGTAGCGTGCCACGCAACTCAGGCGGCTCGCCGAAAATCGGAATCTGCAACCGTCGCTCGAGTTTCACCACTACGACACCTGGGCTGCAAACGTCCAACTGTACGCGTCTGCAAATCTTCCAGCAAGGAGGCTAGTTCCGATGTGGTGGGACGCGCGTCGGGGAGGGGGCTCAGCATCGCTCGGCCAAGCGGTGCGGCCAAGAAGGAGCGGCCCAGCAGCCTCCCAAGCAGGAATGCCACCGAGTAGACATCCTGAGCCGAGGAAGCCTCGAATGGTCCCTCATGGACTTCCGGCGGATCAAATCGCGATGCCACGCGCGTCAATTGCGTGCGTCGTCCAATAGGCTCACAGCTTCCAAGTCCCACAAGGGTGACGCGCTGCGCTGCATCCACCAGCACATGCTGCTCATGCAATGCTCCGTGACTGTATCCCGCCGCATGCAGACTCTGCAAGGCGAGCATCAACTGGTGGGCCACGCGCAATAATTCCGGCAGGGTAGGGGAGTGTGTTTGCTGCAACAGCCACTGGGCCATCGGTCGGGCCGCGATGCGTGGGTAAACCAGCAAGGGTTGGGAGCACTCCAGTTCAAACCCTACTAATGGCAAAAGGTTGGGCTGGCTCAGCAGACGACCAATGGCTGCTTGACGTTGGAAGTACTCGAATGCGGGAGGGGGCAGACTGTCAGACGTGTCATTGGCATTCCACCCGCTGGTCCCGCTGTACAGCTTTCCGAAGTGCGTAGCGCGCTGATTGCCGCTCGCTGGTGAGCACCAACAACGACTTGAGCCCTCCGGGAACGAATCGATTCGCCACTGCCCCACTGAACTAACTCTCCAGAATTTACGAACTCCTCCAACTCTTGCACCGCGCCTCGGACAATGCCCGGCCGACAGCCGCCCAGGGAGTTGAAGTGAGCATGGTGACCTTGGTGATCGAGGGCACCACCACTCGATCGGCAAGCCGCTGGTCGGCGACCGCAACTCGACTTTAATCGACGATTTGCGAGTTTGGGCAGAATAGAAATCAACAAATCGGAGGTGAAACGAAGGAAGGCTTCAGTACGAAATGTCACAATACCAATCACCACATTCAGTGGGTTTAGACTCAAGAAATACTATCTCGACATTTGCTGCCGCTATTGCCGACCGCCTCCTTTAGTATCGACCACTCGGTTGCCGAACATACCCCTTGGGCACATCTTCCCGGAGAGTGAGAATCCTTACATTTGCTAGTATTGAAAAGTAAGGCTTAACCTCTCTAGCTGCTGCCACCCGAAGTCCCACCGTGCCGTTGCGTCTGTCTACCAATGATCTTTTGCGAGATTTAGTTGCTGAAATGAAGTTTACTTCAAATCATTCGACCTATCGAATTGCTGCGAGTTCCTTGGTGTTGGCAGCTGTGCTGACACCCTTTACCTGCGGGGACGCAGCTAACGGGGCGACAGACACTGCACCGGCAGGATCGGGAGTCACCATCCGGTTGACCCTGGCCCCCAATGCAGCCGCACCCAATGCAGCCGTGCCTCAGGCCGTGCCAGAAAATCCGCCCAAGACCCCACCAGCAACTGCCGCTGCAGAAGAGAAGCAAACGGCGCTTGTGACGCCCAAAGTCATACCACCTTCAGCGACCGTGCCCGCCAAGACAAGCGAACTCCAACTTGGCTTGAACGTCGCGCAGGCCTCGAGCGATGGAGACGAACCGCAGAAAAGCGTGCGGGCTTCGGTTGCCGCGAGCAGTGACTTAGAGGATCCAACCATTCCAATGGTTGCCCCCTACGCAGATTCGCAGTCCAGCGATTCCATGGCCGATTCGGATTCGTCTGGTAACGCGGTGCATGGGGACAAAGAACATGGGATCGCCGTTTCGACTCGAGGGCAGCGACCGGTCCGTGCCTTACCCCAAGAAGAGAGCCCAGGATTGGCCAAGCAGGGAGTTCAGCGTTTTCAACTGATCGGGCACCCTCGCTCACCTGGCGATCGGATCATTCCCTCGGCGTCCAACCGTTTCAATGCGAACCGCAACTCACGACCAACGGCCACCGCTTCCAAGGCGACGTCCACCCCAATGCTTTCCACGCCGCGTGCGACGGTGGCGACTAAGACTCCCGCCGCAACGACTTTCGAGCTGGACAACAGCCTGCACGCTTCCGCTCCACTGGAGCTTTCCGGCAACTCCTCATACGATTCTCAGGAAGCTCTCACGTTTGACGACGCCGACTCCCTGGAATTCTCGCATGCGTTTGCCGAAGAGGAAGCGACTGGCACGGCAGAATGCCCTGGCTCCCCTGAGGGAGACGCCCTGGCGACGGGCCCGCAGCCTGACGATATCCCGCTAGAGCAGGAAGAGCATCCCTACGACGCGCCGGCTGCCGAGAGCTCTGCAGAACCGATTGCCGAAATCATTCAAGCGCCCAACTCGTTCACCACCCGTGAACTCGAGATTCGGCGCGGTATCAACCATTGCTTAAACTACTTCCTAACACACCCAGAAAATGTAGTTCGACGAGGTCCCTGGGCACTCATGCACGCGACGTTGCCGTTCGGCGTCGAAGCCGAAATCGTGGCGGGAAATCGTCGGGTCAATGCCATCGGTTGGATGTGCTACAACGGCGTTTGCGCCAAGCAGCGGATGTTCCAGCCAACGCGCACCGGCTTCCGCACCAATCTTGGCCCCGGCGTGCAAGGACACGAGGGGCAGTTTTTAGCAATCTTGGCCCAGTCCAAGGTCAGCATTGACTACCCACTTCAAATCGGCAGCCGCAACTATACGATCGCCGATTTGGTGAAGTATGAGATGGCCACCTGCCGCGAGAAATCCGAACTCACCTTCAAATTAATCGGACTTTCACACTACCTGCCAGCCGACCAACAGTGGCGCGACAATCGTGGCCAAACCTGGTCACTGGAGAAGATGGTCGCCGAAGAATTAGCCCAACCGGTCATTGGCGCCGCCTGTGGCGGTTCCCACCGCTTGATGGGTCTGAGCTACGCCGTCATTCGCAGACAACAAGCGGGTTTCCCCATCGATGGACACTGGTATCGGGCCGAACAGTACCTCAACGATTATGTTCAATACGCGTTTACCTTGCAGAATCCCGATGGCAGCTTTAGTACGGAATGGTTTGAGGGGCGCGGCGCTGAAGCCAACGTCGAGCGCAAGATGCAGACGACGGGCCATATCCTGGAGTGGCTAATCTACACCCTACCCACGGAGTCACTACGCTCCCCTCAAATCCAACTCTCGGTGGAATACCTTCTGAGAACCGTTGGAGCCGACCCAGCGCACGACTGGGCCATTGGCCCTCGGGGACATGCACTCCGCGCACTAGCTCTCTATCAACAACGCGTTTTCAATGCCGAGCCAGGACAGATGGCACGCTTCGTCGCGCAAACGGAAACGCATCCTGCGGTACGGCGCTAGCGCGAGCCCCTCTCGGTCGACCCGCTAAAGTTTTCGCGGCCCAGGCCAACTTTCGACAAGGGTTGCGATTGTCGAACCATCCATCGTGGACTAAATTGCTGAAGGCTTGAAAACAGGGAACAGAATCGAGCGAACCAAGCGATTCATCGTGGACGAGCCCACCTGCTGTCGCACCCCATGCCCCAGTCGAAAATTCAGCTCCAGGCCCACTTATGGTGACCCAACGTCTTACCAAGCAATTTAACACGATGCTGGAGACGGCCGGGGGTTTGGTGCTCATGACCGGCGCCGACGCCCTGCTGGTACTGCTCGACGGCTCGACCGATTGGCAAAAGCTACGGCAAACAATTCCCGAAGGTGTGAAGCAAGTCATCGTGGCGGCAGACCTGCTCGAAGACCTGGAAGGAGCAGAATCGGAAGGCCTCCTTCCCTTGCCGCTCAACAAAGAAAAATCTCCACTCCTCGAACGGTTGCAACACGCTTTGCTAGAGGCCATCGCCGATGGCTTCCTCCGCAGTAACTGCGACGTCATCGCTGTCTACAGTGGATTCGAGTTCGGCAAGATCGACTCCATCAGCCATATCCGGCTTGACGATCGACTCCGACGACTAACCAGCCGCGATCTGCAACGGCTCGAAAGTAGCGTTCCACTCAAGAGCCTCAAAACGGTCATCGACTTGGCTTCCCAAATTGGACGTGAGGGGCGCGAGGGGAAAAAGGTCGGAACCATGTTCGTGATCGGGGACACCCGCAAGGTCCTCAGCCATTGCAAAGACTCCGGTTTCGACCCGCTCAAGGGATACAAGCGTGAGTCTCGCAACTTGGCCGATGCTAAAGTGCGAGAGGACATCAAGGAAATTGCCCAGATGGATGGTGCCTTTGTGGTTTCTCCAGACGGATTCGTTGAAAAAAGTCGCCAGATCGTCGAGGTCTCGCACGCCGACCTCACCCTCTCCAAAGGACTCGGCTCGCGCCACTGGGCCGCCGCCGGAATTTCGCAGCTGACCAAAGCCATCGGAATCGTCGTCAGTCAATCGACCGGGACGGTACGCCTTTTTCAAAACGGTGAAACCGTCCTGCGGATCGAACCGATGGAACACGCGGTCAAATGGCAGGAGTTCAATTACGATCCGCCAGCAGCCGACACCGAGACCAATTGAGCCCGTCCCACCAAGGCTCAAGCCGTAGGGATCAACTTGTCCTCATCACCTTCAGTGGCAACATGCCCGACAGCGTGCAATGGGTTGCTTGATGAACAGTTAACGCACGACACTAACGATCAAGGAGCGAAAATGCCTCTCTACGAATACCATTGTGAAGCCTGCAATGCGGACAGTGAATTGCTCATCCGCTCAGCGTCCGAGAAGCCCGCGTGCCCTCAATGCAACTCCACCAAACTTACCAAGCTGCTTAGTGTCGCCGCTGCGCCCAGCATGAATGGCGGCAGTTTGCCGGTTTGCAATACTGCTCCGGCCCCCTCAGGAGGAACATGTGGCAAGCCCCAGTGTGGCTCGGGCTGCATGTTTGGCTGAGACAGGCCCCTCCCTATCTACTCCACAACTCCGTTCTACTCCACAACTCCGTCCGGGCTGGGTGGCCCCGTCGCAGAATTTCTCACAGATCTGGGCAATGTCCTGAGCGGTCTCTTTTCGCAGGTTGAGAGATCTTCGTGGGACATGGGCCTAGCGCGAATGGCACAGCCCAGACCAGGAAAAGAGTATGCTCAGGGTAATCCTGCGAAGTCAGACGGCTCGCGCGCTCCAAGGCCAAGCTTGGATTCCCCCCTCTAAACGTCTGAGAGCCCACGCGGCCCTAAAGCACACGGCAATGCCCTCCATCCGGCGATGCCCGCTAAATGCCCGCTAATGTCGAGCACCACCACGCGGAGAAGTAGAATCAGCGGCAGGCCGCAGCAAACTCAATTCAGCTCAATTCAATTTGAGCTGTGCCCAAAGACTGGGATTATCCATCACCGGCAGATCGGGTTGGAGCGCCAGAGACTGCCATCCAAGTTCGCGATCCGTCACGGCGAAATAGAATCCAATCGTTGGAAAATCATTGACGTCGAGTCCGGCAATGGCATTGAAATGCAGGGCGCCGACGAGCCGGTAGCGACCATCTGCCACTCGGGCACGAACCGCCATCAAGTCGTCGGGTGGAGGAGAGGGGTTTTCTCGCGCCCGGTTGATGGGGGCCCACCCCACGAAGGGCAGGTCAGCCTTAGGGCCGCGGCCCATGGGAGAGAACCCAAAGCGGTTGCAAAATTTAGTAGCTCGATGAATTTCTCGGGAGTTGCGGGCATCGATCCAAACGTGCAACCCATCGCTGTCTTCCATCCGCGACTCGCGACACCAAGGAAACTGCGTTTTGCCCTGCACGTCGAGCTGAAAAAACAGGGCATCTTTGCCCACCGCGACACGAACCTGCGCGAACTTCGGCTCCCCTGACAATTCGGTATTCAGGCAAGGCACGATCGCTTCGTCCGGCAGCGCTTCGGGCCGGTCGCTAAATCCACGATCAAAGCGATGGGCTGTCAAACGAATTCGAACCAGAAGACTGGGATCAATTTGGAGAGGTTCTTCTGTCATGGCTGCTCTATTTTTTCCCTTGCCGGCGTTTCTCTTGAAAGAACTGACTTAGTATCGCTCCACACTGATCGGCCAGCACTCCACTGGTCACATCAGAACGATGATTAAAACGTGGGTCATCCAGCATTCGGTACAGAGTGGTGACCGCCCCGCCTTTGGGATCACTCGCCCCGAACACAACTCGAGGCACGCGCGCCTGCAGAACCGCCCCGGCACACATTGGACAAGGTTCCAGTGTGACATACAACGTGCATTTTTCCAGCCGCCAACTGGAGAGAGCGGCGGCCGCTTGAGTAATCGCAATCATCTCTGCATGAGCGGTCGGGTCTTGTAGAGATTCACGCTGATTCCAGCCCGCTCCCACAACTCGATTGCCAAACGTCACGACCGCCCCCACCGGGACCTCATCCTCCTGCCGCGCCTGCTGCGCCAGCGTCAATGCGCGGCGCATGAACATTTGATCCCAGTCAATCAGCTCATGGCCAGGAATATCCCCGCCCGAGAAGTCGCCGTCGGAATACTCGAAGGAAATCCCCTCCTTGCCGCTTAGACCTCCCGTCATTTCATCTTCGGAGTAGTCGCCCTCGTCGAACTCTGAATCAAACGATTCTCTAATCAATGTGCTTAACCTTAGCGAACATAGTTGTGGTCGACACGGTCACTCGCGATCCGCCTTGAGCTTGGCCAGTGTGGCCTGATCCAACTTGCGGAACTCCCATCCCCTTACGGCCGCCTTGGTGCGGTAGGTGGTGTACCCCAGTGGTTGGCAAATATAGACTTCGATGCGCGTCGAAAACTTGTGATAATCCCGATCTTGATGGCAGTATTTCTTGCCATCGATCCAGGTAATGACCTCATCGTCCGACACCAGCAATCGCAATTTGTACCAGCGATCGCTCTCAAAAGTGGTGTAATTGGATGTCGAATTTTCGGAGGCATCGAAACCATCGACGTTGGACAAACCGACAAGGCCACCTCCCCATCCTCCGACGATCCAAGAACAAAATTCATCTCCCACCGGAAAGGTTAAGCCGCAGAAGAAATCGCTTCCCTCCACCCGCTGCACTTCGAAGCGAATTTCATAGTTCGTAGTGGGAAAATCTTTGCCGGTGTAGTGGATGCCGGTCATCGGCTCGCCAGCTGCCACAACGAGCGTCTTGCCATCCCATTCAACGCTCCCCTCTCCTCCAAAATCGGTTTTTTCCCAGCCCTTAAGTCCCTCCTTGGGCAAAACGGGCTTCCATCCCTTAGTTTCGGGCGACTTCGCCTTGGCGACTTCGGTTGCAACTCCCCCTTCGGTGCCAATTTTTTCGCTACTCTGGGCGGCTGCTGGCTGCCCGTCCGCTGGATTTGCAGTTTCCTGAGCAAAAACTTGGCTGGCAGTTGGCACGACCAACCCACAACCGACCAGTAGAACTTGCGAAAAAAAGAACGCCATTGATATCCGCTTGTGCATGAACATTGCTCCCATAGCGTTGACTGGTTGGTTGGTGGGTCATATTCCCATTGGGTCGGGAAACAGGAAAACTCGGATTCTATCGGGCGATCGCCACCAGTTTTCCGGCGCTTGATGCCGATTTCTGTCGTAGAGTTGCAAGGTTCCCTATCGCTAGTGTGACGACTATGGAGCGATTCCGCCACCAGTGGATTGCAGAACGTCGCCGAGCAAGTCGGAGCACTTGGGAACTTTGAAGTACGTCTCGTAGAATTGCTAGGTTAGTACCATTCCAACGCAACAGACCTCCACGCAACCCACCACCACGCTCGGTGGCCGAGTCCTAGCCAACCTGGGACTCAATGTTCAGCTCCCGCGTCAAGTTCGCCTCATGATTCGACTCGCTTCCGCCTGCTTGATTACCTATTGGTTGGCAATCTTTGTCGCCACGCACATTCCAAGCAGCTCGATGCCAAAACTGGGTTGGTCAGACAAGGTCTACCATATCATCGCCTTTAGTGGCCTCTCCTTCTTGCTCTGCTGGGCAGTCCCCACCCGCCTAGGACAACGCTTTCGGCAACTCGGCGTAGCTGGGGGAATCGCGCTAGCCTATGCTGGCTTCGACGAATTCACCCAGCAATTTATCCCAGGGCGACACTGTGACATTTGGGATGTGGCCGCCGATGCGGTCGGAATCTGTGTAGGAATCAGCTGCTACCTATCTTGCCACTGGTTGCTAACCCAGGTGACTTGGGGACGACGCCTGATCGCCTCGTTCTCGCGCTAGCTCCCTGCTACAGCACTAAGCTGGAGCCTGCTTGCAATCCAACGGTGCCAACAATCAGCGTTGGCTATGCGCGGCGACATCGGTAATCCAAGCTTCGAGCAAGCTAGCTTGATTCGCATTCCGATCGACTTGCTCAATCGCCGTTAGGCATCGCTGCCAACATGCGATCGCTGCCGCAGCTCCACCTTTCCAATTGTGCATCGCCTCCTGCACGGCGCGACTAAGCAGCGGATCCCCCACCGACGGCGTGTGGGCAGCCTGAGATTCAAGGGCGGAAAAGGAATAGGCCACTCCGCGGTAGAGACTGGCCGCCATCCGAAAGATCAGCTTCAAGCGATCTCTCTTGAGTCGCGCATCCTTACCGGCCGCATCCGCCATTGCTCCACAATGCTTCGAGATCTCGGCCAGCGCGAGGCGTGCCTGAGAAAGCAGGTTGAGGAGGCTGCCTCGGAACTCCTTCAGCTCTTCATCTGCCAACAAACGAGCTTCGGTGAGACTCCCCTCCGCTTGCTGGGCAATTTCCCGCGCCACATCTTCACTCTCAGCTATTCCCTGACGAAGGATCAACGACTCCAGTTGAGGCTGGTCCAGTGGTCTGAATACAATCGCTTGGCAGCGAGAGCGGATCGTGGGAAGTTGCCGCTGTAGGCCAGCTCCCACCAAAATAATGATCGAATCCAAAGGCGGTTCTTCCAGGGTCTTGAGTAGACAGTTCGCCCCCTCCACGTTCAAGGTATCCGCGTCGTCGAGAATTGCAATCTTGCGTCTCCCCCCATAAGGACGCATGCTGATGTCGTGGCACAGCCCCTCTCGCATCCGCTTCTCACGCTCTCCAATCAACAACTCAATTGGCAGATAGGCCTTTTCGGCCGGCTTGGAGATTTGGATAAGGTCGGGATGCGTACTGGCATCGACCTGCGCGCAATCCTCGCAAACCCCGCACGGGGATAGTTGCTGCGGCTCCGTCGCATTGCACAGCAAGCTTTTGGCGAGCAAGCGAGCAAAAGTCCGCTTTCCTACCCCTTCGGGCCCCACGAACAGGAAACTAGTCGCTAGTCGATTGCCGGCCAAGGCGGTACGAAACCATTCGTATTGCTGCTGATGTCCGACAAAATCCGACCATTGCATCGTCGAAGACCTACTGAAACGCTCTGAGTTGTTGAGAATACGTACCCTTGGCCAGCGAGCCCAAGCTTGACACAATTTAGGGCAGCAACCGAAAACAATCTACCCGCAGAGGCTCAGCAAGAGCCGCTTGCCTAACGAGTCCCCACCACGTGACGACCCGTAGAAAATCGCAACCCGCCGCGTAAGCAAGGAAGGGCAATCGCCGCTACAGGACAATCTTGGGCGCTACCTCCGTACCGAAATCGAACACACTTTTACCTTGACAACCCACTGATCCGAAACCACTAGCAGACCGAAAAAAACTTGGCATGGAAGTACACGATTCGCAACCAAGCCTATCGCGCAGATGGACCGATTGGCTCGGCTACATTGCGATGCGTTGCGTCATCTGCCTGATCCAAAGCATCTCGTTAAAATCGAGTGATCGCGTCTGTCGCTTGCTGGCCTATGCACTTGCCCATTGGCTCCCAGTCCGCCGCGAAGTCGTCGACACCAATCTGAGGATTGCCTTCGGCGAGCTGACCGATGCGCAGGTTGCGTTGCTGCGATACAAGATGTGGCATCACTTGTTGCTGATGATTTGCGAGATAGCTGTCGCGCCTCGTAAAATCCATCGCACCAACTGGTACAACCACTTCTACATGCCCAACAAACGGCAAACACTGGGGGTCATGCTCGACGCTCGCGCTTCGGTGATCGTTACAGGCCATTTTGGCAATTTTGAAGTCGCCGGACACACAGTGGGTATTCTCGGTCTTCCTCCCTCCGCCATGGCCCGACCGCTCGACAATCCCTATGTCGACCAATACCTTGCCGAATTCCGCTCCGCAGGTGGCCAAAAGATCCTCCCCAAGGAAGGGAGCTCTACGGCCGTCCAGGAATTGCTAGAGTCCCGCGGCACGTTGGCGATCCTGGCCGACCAATACGCCGGCCGCAAGGGGTGTTGGGTCGACTTTTTCGGTCAACCAACCTCTTGCCACAAGGCGCTGGCGCTCTTCGTTCTATCGGCGAAGGCCCCAATGCTGGTCAATTCTACTCGGCGTCTCGACCGTCCCTTGCGTTTCGAAATGTCAACCATCGGAATCGCAGATCCAGAGCTACTCAACTCACCCACCCCGCCAGACTACCTGAGCAGCGTTCAAGATCTAACCAGCTGGTACAACGCCCGCCTGGAAGAGATGATCCGCTTAGCACCTGAGCAATATTGGTGGTTGCACCGTCGCTGGCGTGACGTCCCCCCAGCAGTGGAAAAACGTCTCGCCGCAGCCCGCCTAAAACAAGCCACTCCTCAGGCAGCCCCCAGCCCTTCGTCTACTGCCTAGCGACGCAAGCCGCCAAGCTGGGGAGGACAAGCTGGGGAGGACAAGCTGGGGAGGACGAAGGGCCTTTGGGCTGCTCCCCAGTGCAAAGCTAGGCCTGCCTGTGCAAAGCCGGATCCGTGGGGAAAGCCAAATTTGTGTGCAAAACACTGGCCCTGTCCGCAAGCAAGCAGAAGCCGGAGAATTGCAGCGGCGAACATTGCAAACGACGCGCACTTCATCTCTCGTTGAATTTCGCGTCGTGCGCGGTCGCCTTTCGCTGCAGGATTTGCTCCAGGCAGCGAACTTGCGGAGCTAGATCTGATTTCCGTTCCAGCGAGTAAATGCCTCGAGCGCGAAGAATTCGGGCAATCCAATTTGATTGTACTTATCGGCCGTCCCCTTGTTGCGATCCTCGGCCCGTTGCCAGAACTCCCGAGGATCGGAGCCTGGGAACAAGGCTTCATCCTTCTGGCTCTCATGCATAAAGATCGCCTCACGCTTCAGCTCAATGTCACTAGGGCTGAGCGGAACCGCGATTTCAATTTCATGCAAGGCGTATTCCTGCCAAGCTCCGCGGTATAGCATGACCTCCGGTACCGGCTTGCCTTCGCGTTGGAGCTGCCCCAGTACGCTTAAGATTGCTTCGGCACAGACTCGGTGGGTACCATGTGGATCGGCCAAATCTCCCGCAACGTAGATTTGATCGGGCTGCACCCGTTCCAGCAATTCTCGAATGATTGCGGTGTCATCCTCTCCCATGGGGCGTTTGGCAATGGTCCCGGTCCGATAGAAGGGAAGGTCGAGGAAATGCAAATCCTCGGCCCCACACCCCACATGCAAGGCCCCCGCTCGAGCCTCACTCCAGCGAATCAACGACTTGATCTTCAGAATCGTCGCATGATCGGGCTGCCCCGGAACCTTATTCGCTAATCCAGCATGCACCTCTTGCTGCACTTCCACCGACTTCTGCTGGTCGATGGAAAATAGCCGATTGTACTCCGTCACCAAATCAGCCACACGATGTGCGTCATGATCGAACACCGCAATATTGCCACTGGTCATGTAGGCGATGTGGACTCGATGCCCGTCCTCTACTAGCCGGATCAACGTGCCTCCCATGCTGATCACATCATCATCTGGGTGAGGGCTGAAACAGAGACATGTCTTCTTCTCCTTGCCAGCGGGATGATATTCAATCGTATCTTGCATCCAGCGAAAGACGCGGTGAGCGATGCGTTGGGCGGGTCCATGGTGACGTAACAGTTGATGCAGATCGTGCTGTCGGAAGTCTTCGTCGTCGAGCTTCAGCAGGGACTTTCCGGAGCGTTCGCAGAGCCACAAGACGGCCCGTTTAATGAGTGCTTCATCCCACTCAACCTTTTCCAACACCCAGGGCATGGAAATCCCAGTCAGCAAGCCTGCGGCAGGCAGGTCCAACAAAGCTCGCGCATCGACGTGCTCTTGCAGGTAGGAAGCAGGCACGCGATCCGAGATGACTCCCTCCAGCGTTTCGGTAACAATCGCCGCCTTGTGCTCTCCTAAGGCGAGCAGCAAGACATGCCGCGCGGCCAAAATAGGCGATAGCCCAACCGTCAACGCCTGTACGGGCACATTCGATTCGCCAAAGAAGTCACTGGCGCATCCCTGGCGCGTGATCGGATCAAGCGTGCACAACCGAGTTCGGCTCTTTCTCATCGAAAACGGCTCGTTGAACCCGATGTGACCGTTCCTGCCGATGCCCAACAGCACGAGATCAAAGCCGCCTGCGCCTTGGATCAAATCATCGTACCGCCGACAATGCAATTCGATATCGCTAGCCACAACCTGGCTATCCAAGCAATGCACGTTCTCTTGCTTGACGTTGACATGGTTGAAAAAATGCTCCGCCAACCACAACCGATGACTCTGCGGATTGTCCTTGGCGATGCCATAGAATTCATCCAAGCAGAAAATAATAACATTCGAAAAATCCAAGCCTTGCTCATCGTACAGTCGGATCAGCTCGCGGTAGGTCCCCACCGGAGTGCTACCGGTCGGCAGGCCCAATACAGTCGACTGGCCTAGGTCAGACCGTTCGCGAATCAACCGCGAAATAATCTGGGCCGCATGCAATGCCAAATCCTTGCCTGTCTGAAAGACAAAGGCCGGCAGATGCGTGCCTGTGATGGGGCGCGCTCGCGAAGCTGAACCTGACGGAGAGGAGCCGACCGACGCTGTAGATCGCAATTCGGTAGAAGACACGCGACTATTCTTTCTTGGGGGATAGTAATGCCTCGAGACGCATCGAATCGCCTTGAGGACTATGGTAGTGACCGGCAAATATGCTTTTCCAGTTTCGTCGATCGCCGCCATTCAGGCAATGTTGCCTAACGCAGTTTGTCATACTTTGACTCGCTTTCCTAATTTGAAACCTGGTCTGGCCCCGTTGCGAGCCGCGATCTGCGGTCTATCATGATTCCTATATCCACCTGAGTTAGGGCCCATTCATTGGGGCACCGACATTGTTCCATTCCCAACAACGCGACTCGTTTCCCCTCTGAAGGTCTTCTATGAGCCCCAATTCCCCCAAGCAGTGGTTCAAACTCGAAGAACAATTCTTCAACAACGTCGATCAACAATTACTCGCCAAACTGCGCGGCGAAGTGCAGACCGCTGAGACCGCTGAAACGATCATGCGAGTCACGGGCATTACCGACGCCGAGCTGGCCCAAGAAATCGCGGCCATCAACATTACCATCGATACCCTGGCCGCCTTCCGCCTCGTTCCCTTGGTCGCCGTAGCCTGGGCAGACGATAGAGTGGAAGAGAACGAGCGCGATGCAATTTGTCTAGCTGCAGAGAAATCGGGCATTGCGGCCGACGAGCCCGCTATGGAACTGCTCAAAGTCTGGACGAGGCAGCGCCCCGGTCCCGAACTCCTCGATACCTGGTGTGAGTACTCCAAAGCGCTGTGTAGCGGGCTCGAAGAGTCCCACCGCACCAAGCTCAAAGAAGAGATCTTGTCACAGGTCAAAGCGGTTGCCCAAGCCAGTGGCGGCGTCATCGGATTCGGGAGCATCAGCGCTCACGAAAAAGAGGTGATCGCCCGAGTCGAAGCTGCGTTGGCCTAGCCGACACGGCCAATTCACTCCCTGCACCTATCTTTCTTCCCGTCGCCCTGGCCGGCTACTTTTCCTCCGCAGAAAAGCTTGGCTAGGGTGCAGTTGGTCCAGGATGTTGGTGAGCCATTGCCTCAACTCCCGCGCGTGCCTGCGTCCATTTCAAGCACAAGCCAGCCCCCTGCCTGCCCCGCGCGCAGGCGGACTCAGCCACTTCTGATCCACGCGGAATACGCGTTTCCCCCCGATTGTGATGCTTGCCGCAAAGCGTTGGCCCCTTGGCTTGTGGATGGGTATGCGGTTTTTGTTTTGCTGTGAACAGAGCCCCCAATCCTCTCACTGCGCCAATCACACTGCGGCAACCACACTGCCTGGCTCACCGGCCGGCAAGACTGGAACCCACCGTGTGTCAGCCGGGACGGATTCCTGGCCGCTGCCATTCAAAGCGGAGTGCGATTCTAGCACTGGATTTGCAGATGCCCTTGAAGCAGCAACCTGTCATGCGGTGGTCTACTATTGCAAATAGGCTGCCGAGGAACGGGTGGCAATTGCCTGGGCAGAGCCGCTTCCGCCGGGCTTGCTCCAGCCGGATCAAATTCCTGGGGGCCAAGTCGTGCGACGTTCTAAGGCCGCGTGGACGGTGCGTGGACGGTGCGTGAACGCAACGTAAGCCAGCTCTCTCTAGCCGCTAGAGTCGACGCAGCTCGCACAATCGACCGCGAACTGCTCCATTGTCAGACTTTCTTAGGTCCAAGTATTCGACTCGGCCGCTTTTCGCGTGCTACGTTTCCCACGGACGCAAGTCCGAGCTGACCATGGAGGTTAGTTCTAAAGGACGCTTGTGGATTTAAGCGGGACGCTTCGGGATGAAGGCGCAACACGGAAAGTTGAATTCTAGAATTTCGCGCTGCAGGACTGCACGCGATAGATCGGCGTGCGCCGGTTGGTTCCTAGCCGCCTGCTTCTGCGTTTGCTTCTCTTCCTGCGCCAAACTCTCGCTGCCCGCCATCGATCCCTCAGGGCAGAGCATCTTCCTCCCATATCCCAATTCAACACAGGTCCGGCCAATTGTCAGTCGAGACGGGCAACCCGGATTGCTTCCAGCCCCGGCCTTTACAACCCCTCCAACTCCTCCGCCATGCTTAGATGGTAGTACCGACAGCTCGGGCTTCTGCAACCTACTCGACCATAAAAAAGGGCATATCAAACAGAAGTTCGAAAATCTGCACTCCTCGCCCGGCAAGGCGGGTGAAATTCAACTGACTCCACTGCGAGTCGTCGCTCCCGTAGGCGGCGAGGTTGTCTTGATGGCTGGCATCTGTGGTCCCGATGGTCACCTGGTCAATCGCGAACCCTTGGAATGGATGCTGTCCCCCGATAGCGTAGGGACGTTCATCGAAGTTGGGGACGATCAAACCAGCGTGCTGACCAGTCTGTTGCATCCGCGCGACCCGAAAGTGGAAAAGCTAGATGTTGATTTTGCCCGCGGTCGGACCAGCCACAAAGCGACCAAAATCACTCGCGGCTCCCCCCAATGCAATGACGATATCGAACTCCGAGAGGGCCAAACCTGGCTCAGCATCTCCTCCCCGAGTGAGGGCATCAGCCGGGTGACCGTCCTGGCGCCGGAGAGTCAGATTTGGGATCGCCGACGGCAGACAGCCACCGTGTATTGGGTCGATGCTCAATGGCAATTCCCCCAGCCCGCTACCGCCCGGAGTGGCTCTCCCGTGCAATTGGTCACCCGTGTTACGAAGGCAGAAAATTTAGTACCCGCCGAGGATTGGTTGGTCAAATATACGATTGTCGATCCCAGCGTGGCTGCCTTCACTCCAGCCACGGGTGGCAACGAATTGATTGCCAAGGTGAACAGTGACGGTCAAGCCATTGCCAACTTGGTCGCCGGCCCCAATGGTCGCGGTACAACCGCCATCCTCATCGATGTCGTTCGGCCAGCCCAACCGTCGGATAACCTTCCCGAACTTCGACTGGGCAGTGGACAATCGCTGGTCACCTTCAGTGCCCCGGGTTTAGCGCTGCAAGCCTTCGGCCCCCAGCAGGGCGCGCTGGGCGAACCACTCACGTATGTCGCGAGCCTAGGAAACCCGGGCGATGTGGATGTAGAGAATGCGCAGCTACGCATGCTGATCCCCGAAGGTACACGGGCCCTGAGCGTCGTCCCCAATGCGCAAACCCAAACAAACACGGGGATCATTTGGGACCAGGGTACGCTGGCTTCCGGTCGGCAGTTGGATGTCGAAGTGGTCTTAGAAGCGTTTCGCGTGGAGACCTTCCAAGTGGTCTTCGAAGCACGCGGTGAACCCTCTCTGAACGCGCAAAAGACCGTCGGTACCGAGATCGTCGAAGCCTCAGTAGAAGCCCGCTTTGAACCTGCGGGAGGCATTGCAGAGGCTGAGGTTGGAAGCACGGTCCTGTACGAGATCGAGATCAAGAACACCAGTCGCCAGACACTGACCGACCTTCGATTGCTGCTGGAGTCCTCCCCCGGTCTCCCCGAAGCCTCACAAGGACAAAACACGGTTGAACAGCGCATTGCGGTGATTCGCCCCGGTGAAACGCATCGCGTGGGCGTCAACTTCCGCATCCAACAGCAAGGCCAGCATTCCGCGAGTCTCAAAGTCCTTACCGGGGAAAAGCTGCTCGCCGAAAAATCCTCGAACATCCAAGGCCTACCAGCCCGTCCCAAACAGCCTGACATCGGGATTAGCATCGAATTCCCACAGACGATCCAGGCCGGCTCGATCAACAACGCCGTAATCACCCTACGCAATCCCGGAGAGGTTAAGCTCACCGATATCAAAGTCAATTTGACGCTCGATCCCTCGCTGCGAGCAACTCAGGTCGATCGCGACAATCTCTCCCGCTTCCAACTCGGCGCCGATGGCAATACGGCTGTCTGGCAAGCCCGGGACTTGCTTCCGCGATTGTCGGGCGATAGCGGGGACATGATCTGGCAGCTATTCGTGACTCTACAATCTCGTGCAGCCGTGCAGCAGGGAACACTCCGCGTCTCCGTTACCGCTGCCGAAGGGGTGCAGGCAGAAGCTTCCACCAACTTCGCTGCAATCAGCCGTACCGTGGATCCACCCGCCCCAGTAACCCCTCCAGCCCCCACCGAGCGAACCGGAGCGTGGCGACTGATCCTGAACGGACTGGGGAATCCCACCACGGTCAACAAAGAATATCGCTATGCATTATCAGTAAGAAATGAACAGAATCAAATCGATCGCAATCTGCACTTGGAAATGCGACTCAGCGAGGGCGTCCGGTTCCTGGGCGTCACCAGCAATGGGGCAACCGTGCAACATCGTTTCGGAAGTGACGGGACCATCACCTTCCCTGTCGTAAACTCCGTGCGTGCCAACGAACAATTGGAATACACAATCGTCGTGGTTCCCACAGTGCCACAAACCATGCTACTCCGAGCACGGGCATACTCCGATGGCCGTCCTGAAGCGGTCGAGACGCTTGAGCAAACAACCGTCAACCCTCAGTAGAGCAGCAAGACGCGGCCACGTAGCTAGGCGTGAAGAAAGAAGTGCCCTCAACGGATGGCATTGATTGCGTTCTGCCTCATGCGGATCCTCCAACGCTACCAGAGCTTGGACCAGTTGCCCAATCGGAGTCGTTGCTGCTTCGGTGCGATTCGGGGGGGGTGGATTCCAGGTCCAATTTGAAAATGCAAGTAATTCGACAAGCCGCCCTACTGCGGGTTACGATACCAACAGTCCGTATCCTGGCAGTCACGTATCTTGGCAAGCACAAAGCGTAGCAGTCACGATTTTCACGCGCAGCAGAAATCCCCCTGGAGCCTGCTCCCTCAATTCACAACCTCGTCCAGCATTCCATTGAGCCGTAGCTTCCTCCATGCAAACTTTTCCATGCCAACATGCCTCAACATTTCAGCTGGCCCCGTCGGGCACTAGGCTGCCTTGGAGAAGAGGCTGGTCCTGGAACTCCGCCTGGCTATGTCTCATGCTGTGCATCGCCGCAGTTTCGATTCCCCCCTCCCACTTGGCTGCGCAATCCGATGTCGTTGCATCTGCTATCGAAGCTGAACCCCATCTAGCGGACAGCGACCAAGTCCAAGTTGTGACCGGGAGTGCCAAATTTGCTACGCTCTGGCATCCCCAGGGAGTCGCCCAATACGCCGGAACCATCATTGATTTTGATGCCAATCTGCTTGTTCTGAGGACTCCAGATAACCAGGAGATGCAATTTCAGAGCGATCGCGTGCTCCACATCGCATTTCAATGGCGGAAGGACGAAGCGCGGCAAGCCAGCGATTTGGTGGCGGACCGCCAATACCAGGCAGCAGTCACCGCCATCCAATCGGCCTATAAGAGTGGAATTCCGCAGTGGCAGCAACGAATCCTGATTGGGCAACTGGTCCAAGCTCTAGCAGCGTTGGAGAAGTCCCGCACCGCAGGAGTGCTATTCCTGAACCTCGCCGATGCCCACCCTCCAGCCATGCTCTACGCAGACATGCCACTCTGCTGGACAGCCCGTGAGCCCGATGCGGCGTTGCTGAAAACTGCCCTAGACTGGTTGAATAGCGATTCGGAATCCGCGCAACTCCTGGGGGCCAGCTGGCTACTGATGGGCCCTCACAGATCGCAAGCAGAAGAAGCACTGCGGAAACTGAAATCCTCAGAGAATTCAACGGTTTCTCAGCTGGCAGCCGCTCAGGCATGGCGGTCCGTTCCTCCCCCTGACACAATGAAGTATCTCGCGGAATGGTTCGAGTTCCGTGATGGACTGCTCGAACCTCTCCAGCTGGGACCTAGCGAATTCTTAGCCGAGCGTTTAATGCGCATCGGTCAAGACGAATTGGCGATAGGACAATGGGTGCGTATCGGAACGATCCATCGCGATCGCTACCACCGCGCAGCCGCTGCTCTCAACTCTGCCGCTCAGCAATTGCAGCGCAATGGAATGAATCAAGAGGCTCAAAAATTACACACATGGATTACCGAGTTATCTCCCCAGCAGCCCACTCCCCAATAGACGCCATTCCGTCCAGCGACGTGAATTCAATTGGCAGGCCCGCTCCAGCGTCCCGAGCTACAGAGCGGTACCGCCCGATGGCGGATCTTGGATGCAATTCAAGTCTGCCAATGCGTGTGGATTTTGGTTTCAGAGTCCCCTTCGCGTCCTACTTGCGGCATCTCGCAGATGGGCTTCGCTCCGCGCTCACTTCTCTTGCCACCATCCTAACGTTGTTCCTGGGTGCGCTCGTTCCGCAATACGCGTGGGCTCAAGGAGACGCCCTTTCCCCAGAACCTGCAGTTGAGACGGGAGGATTCTGGGCGGTTATCTCTAGTGGCGGCTGGATTGGCGGACTCATTCTCTTCGCGCTCCTCATGCTGTCGTTGATGTCGGTGTACCTGATCATTGAGCAAGTCATGGTGCTTCGCAAGCAGGAAGTAATGCCCACCGGACTCGCTGAAGAAGTCCGGCAATTGCTATCCCAAGGCCGCTTGCCAGATGCCGATGCAGCCTGCCGCCAGCGGCCCAGTCCACTCGCGTTTGTCATCTTGAGTGGATTGTCTGAGCTGGATTATGGCTGGACCGCCATGGAGAAGGCCATGGAGGATGCGATCTCCGAACAGGCCGCCAAGCTCTATCGAAAGATCGAGTACTTGTCGGTCATCGGAAACCTAGCCCCGATGTGCGGTTTGCTGGGAACCGTGACTGGTATGATCTTCGCTTTTCAACAGGTTGCTATCAGCCAAGGTACTGCGGGAGCATCGGATTTGGCGGAGGGCATCTACTCGGCACTAGTCACCACCGTGGCCGGGCTGGTGGTTGCCATCCCGAGCCTGGGAGCGTTTGCGGTCTTCCGCAATCGCATTGACCAGTTGATCGCTGAGGCAGCCTACTTGGCCCAACACGTATTTGCACCAGTGCGGCGACGCGCAATTCAGACCGGAACGCGTCCCAAATCGGCCGGTCCCGCTCCCCTGGCGAGCGCCCCCGCCAGTCCGCCCGCAAGCCCGCCCGTACCTCCACCGCCACCAAGACCTAATTCGTGAAATCACCACAACTACTCAACGCCGGAACCGCGAGCATCAACATGACCCCCATGATTGATGTCGTCTTTCTGCTGATCATCTTCTTTTTGGTGTCCAGCCACTTGGCAAAGCAAGAGAATTCGGTGCAGCTCGACCTGCCAACTGCCGATTCTGGGCTCGACGACACCTCACCGGTTGAGACGTTGGTCGTCAACGTGCTCGCCAGTGGACATTGGCAAATCGGCGGTGTCGAGGTCAACGAAGCTATGCTGCCCAAACAATTCCGCAGTAGGCAGCAAGCCGCTACCGAACCATTGCGGCTAAAGATCCGCACCGATCAAAACGTAACCTACGATCGCTTAGAACCGCTCCTCAAGCAAGCCGCCTTGGCCGGCGTTGGCGACATCGTGTTTTCAGTCTACGATTCGAAAGCGCGGCCATGAAAAGAGATTTCTCCCTAACCCCCACGTCGCGCAGTGGTCGCGTGCGCCGCCCACTAGAAGTCGCCATGACTCCTATGATCGACGTTATTTTTCTGTTGCTGATTTTCTTTTTGGCGACCAGCAGCTTTCAATTGGTAGAGCATCTCCTCCCCAGTGGTATCTCCAGCCTTCCCAACGAATCGGGAACCGGCGCAGAACCTCCGCCCGAACCAACTCCCGACGCGCTCGAACAAATCGTTGTAAAATTAGAACTCGTGGGAAATAGCACCGTCGCAAAAATCAATGGGATCACCCTCCAAGATCTCAGCCAACTCCAAGCGAGATTGCGGACGATCAGCTCCGTCAAAGCGGATGTCCCCGTCATCATCGACCCTCAGCCGAAAATCAAAGCTGCCGATGTGGTTCGCGCCTACGACTTTGCGCGACAAGCCGGCTTGGCCCGAGTCTATCTAGCCACTCGAGAATAATTCCGATCGCGCACTAGGACGCAAGTAGCTCAACATGAATCCGCTCTCTCCTCCTTCGTCCCCACCTCCATCGCCTGTCTCGCCAGCACCGCATCAGCAGGGTGAGCCGTCCAGCCCAGCCACCACGACAGTAAATCGACAGGCCTCGATCGATGTTTTCCGTGGCATCGTGATGTTTTTAATGCTGGCCGAAGTACTCCATTTATCGAGTCTTCAAGCGGCCTATCCGGACAGCGGCTGGGCGGGCTGGCTTAGCTTCCACACCTCCCACGTCGCCTGGGTAGGTTGCTCGCTGCACGACATGATCCAACCCAGTTTTTCATTCTTGGTTGGCGTATCACTTCCCTTTTCCATCCTCAGCCGGAAGCGTCGAGGAAGCAGTTGGCGATCCATGGCGCTACATGCAGCGTGGAGAAGCATCGTGTTGATCGTGCTGGGAATCCTCTTGCGGAGTCTGGGACGACCGAGCACGAATTTCTTCTTCGTCGATACGCTCACTCAAATCGGCCTGGGCTACTTCTTCCTATTCCTCATCGCTGGCTACTCACGCACAATCCAGCTGATGTCGGGCGCCGCCGTGCTAGTCGCGTACTGGCTGCTGTTTGCCCTATGGCCTCTTCCACCTGCGGACTTCGACTGGCCGTCTGTGGGCGTGCCCGCACACTGGGAACATCTTTTCACGGGATTTGAGGCGCATTGGAACAAGAACACAAATCCCGCCGCTGCGTTCGACACATGGTTCATGAATCTATTTCCGCAACACCCGACCTTCGAGTATAATTCGGGAGGCTACTGTGTTCTCAACTTCATCCCCACTTGGGTGACGATGCTCATCGGCGTGCTGGCCGGCGGGATTCTTGTATCTAGTAGCAGCCCCACGAATCGATTGACTCAGTTGTTCGCTCTGGGTATCGTTCTGATGGCTGCGGGCTGGGGAATCTCCGCGCTCGGCTGGTGCCCCATCGTAAAACGTATTTGGACTCCCACATGGGTCCTTTACAGCGGTGGGCTCTGTTTGATCGCGCTTTCCGCTCTGTACGGGGTGTGCGATCTCCAGGGCCATCAGAAATGGGCTTGGCCGCTGCTCGTCATCGGTTCCAACTCCATCGTGGCGTATGTCATGAGCTGGACCTTGGAAGAACCCATCAAGGCGTTTTGGAAGCGTCACCTAGGAGCGGAGAGCTTTGAAATCTGGGGCGACGCTTGGGAGCCATTCCTGCTCGGTTCGACTGTTCTGCTCAGTATGTGGCTGATACTATTATGGTTAAAAAGCAAACGGATCTACATTCGCATCTAGCGTTGCCCGCCAAACCTTAGAACAACGCGAGTGATTTCTTCTTTGATGATCACCCTTTTGCAGACAACTCAGCCGAATCGGACCGAGAATGGGGCAAGCCTCACAAGCCTTGCGACAACGCTATCAACTCAACTCCATCACTCCCGCTTGGGCGCGTTGGTTCGACGGCGAGTGGAATCAAGACCTTCCGGCCGGCAGCTTTCGTAAGCCTCTTCCAACCAACACTCTGCTCAGCGAAGCTCCGCAAGATATTTGGGCCGGTTTTATGCTGCCCGATACCCTGCCGTTGATCAGCAACGAATACGGTGATTGGCTATGCATCCGCGTCCTCCCCACTGGCGAGTTGGGCGAACTCGTTCACTGGTACCACGGTGGAGGCGACTGGATTCCCATTGGAAATACGCTGGTCGAAGCGTTACTGCATGACGTGATCGACCAGTTTCGTCCAGTGCGTAAACAAGTCCTGCGTGGTGCGTCCGAAACGCTCCAAACGGGCCATCATCGAGAAGTGCTCGACCGATTTGCCGACGACTTTCGGCAGGGCTGGTTCTCCCAGGCAGTTGAAGAATTGGCTCCTCAGGCCAAACGACTCCCCGCCGACTTCCTCCACCAGTTGGAACAAGGTGAATATTCAGTTTGCCTCCAAGCCCTAGAGAAACACGGACTCGCGATCGACGCCATCGCCTGCGACCGCATCGAAGACCTGCTGCAAAACCCGCTGGCCGTAATCGCCAATCGGGAGATTGCCGAAGCGGTGGGACTGCAGTGGTCTCCAGACTTCGTTCGCATCCTGTTTGATCCACAACTGGCCACCGCCGAGATGCGGCAAGCGATCTGCGACGCAGCAGGCATCTCGCCAGAGAATTGGCCCCAGCAAGACTGGGCTCAAGCGCAAAACTATGCCGAACAGGTCCTCTCGCGGCGCCAAGATTTGGGATGGGCCTTCAACATCGCTGGTTGGGCACAATACCGCAACGGCCATGTCTCCGCTGCCATTGAGCATTATTGGGCCGGGCGATTTGCATCGTCCTTTTCGGATCAGTCGGTCCGTGTCCGCACCCATTGGTTCCCGACCAAACACCACAAATTCGCAACCGCCCAGCTACTGTCGCTGCACAAAGATGGCCACGAAGCTGCGACCAAAGATCCCTACCTGGAGGTCATCGAACGCAGTGCGACGAACGCCACCCATGCCGATTTACTCACCGAATTCTGGCTCGATCAGGGGCGCAATCAACTAGATTCCCATGACTTCCCCGCCGCCTACCGCTCGTTCTACCAAGCTGGCTGGGACATCGGTGCGCGGCGTTTGGAAAGCTATCGACAAATCCTAGCCGGGGCCGTCGAAGCTGCCACGGGCGCTGGCTGGAACGCACTGGCTGCCGTCGCCGCCACCCACCTGGCCTGCTTCACAGCCCGTACCGCCCGCTAAGCGCCCCGTCCCACGAGGCTGCCAGCTATTCGCTTCGCAGCCCAGCCAGCACAGAGCTCCGTGTGGCAGACCGTACCGCCCACCAAGATGCGGCTAGGCCGACAATCAATACTACGGCCAACATCCCCAACGGCCCCATCAGGCTCAAACGAGGACCGGTTTCGAGCACGAAGGGAGCCAAGGCAATGGTGGCAGACAACACGCCAGCGGCCAAGCCGCTGAAGAGCAGCAAGCCCGCTTCGAGCGTTAGCATGTGAGAGATCCGTGCTCGCGAGAATCCCACCGCCTGCATCAACGCCAACTCGCGTCGCCGCTCGACAATACTCCGCAATTGGACCGCCACCAACCCGAACGTCCCCAACAGTAGCCCCAGCGCTCCCAGCGATTGGAAAGCACTTATGTACGTGTTCTGAACTCCCAGCAACTTTTCTAGCAACACCGCGCTCGACTTGACGTCCATCCCTTCATCGCTCCATCCATTCTCCATCGTCTGGGTCACATCCTCTGCGGAGGCGTTCTCACCAGTTTGAATCAGGAAAAAGCTGTAGCCACTGATTTCTGGAAACAGTCGCTCGAAATTGCTTTCGCCGATGAGTAATTTCCCTTGCAGCACGCTGTTGGACAGTAGCCCCACGGTCTCGAAGTAGAGCGTGCGGCCGTCAAACTCGAGCTCCAGTAGGGCCCCCAGACTTGCCCCCTGCTTCAGACTCCAAGCCGCCGTGTTCTGATCAAGCACCACTGGGATCGGATTGCTTCGATCACCATTTCCAAAGACCTGCAGCGACCTCCAGGGGGCTTCGGGCTCAACGTTTGCAGCCCAACTAAACACAGCCGCGTTGGGTGAGAAATCTTGCAATTCCTGCAAGCGCGAGGACACTGCCAAAATCGTTGGTTGAGAGACTTGGTAGAGGTTATTGCAACTGGCATCTTCACCAGGGCGCACGCGCATTGAAAAGATGGTCGTATCCAACAAGGCTTCCGCGGCAGGACCAATCATTTCTTCCCTTGCCTTGGCAGACATCATGTTGCGATAGATTGGCTGCGAGCTTTCGGCTAACAGATTAAAGCCGCCGTAACCCTTTTCATCCGGAGCGACCTGAAAGGCGCCCATCGAGGCGATGAGAAAACTCGCTACTGCCAGCAAACCAAGGGACAAAGAGCTGCGCATTGGATTGCGGCTGATTGCTCGCCAAGCCAAAGTCAGCAAGCCGTACCGAGGGGCCAACGTGGTTGCTTTATAACCAACTTCCATCCAATGCCGCATTCCTAAAAGAATCGCGACCAGCACGAGAAAACCACTTCCGAAAAAGATTCCAGCTCTCGCCATACCCACTTGGCCAAGCCCTGCAACGGCCAGACCGCAAGCGGCAAACAAGGTAAAGCCGGCAATCGCTAGACGGGCACGCCGCTCGCGCACTCCCGATACACCAGTCTGTTGCTCAACACCACGCAGGAGGGCCAGGGGAGCCTGCCGGCTCATGCGCCGCAATCCCCAATACATCGCTAGCCAACTGGCGGCCAAGCCGGCGGCCCATCCAATCACGAGACTTGCACCGCTCATTTGAAACTGTAGAAACGGAGTCGAGATCGCGCCCAGCCACCAGGTTTGCAGACCTGCAATCATGCCACGCGCATACCCAATCCCCAACGGCACTCCCAACGCCGCACCAAGACAGGCCACCAAGAAGTGCTCTTGGATCAATAGCCGGCGAACTTGTGGTGGTGAGTACCCTTGGGCAAACAAGACTCCCAGCTGTTCGACGCGTTTGTCGAGCCCTAGTTTCATCAGCAAACTCACCAACAATAGAGCTGCCAGAATCACAAAGAAACTAAGCGAGAGAAATAACATATCGAACGGAGTGGTCCCAGAGGCCGATTGAAGCTGCTGGTTGCGAATCGCCTGAAACACAAACCCCATCTCCCGACGTGTTCTCAGCAAGGCGGTCTCAATCCCCGCCCGCAACTCCTGCTCGCTTTGGACTCGATCCGCGGGTATTCGAATCGAAGTCGTATTCCCAAAGCGACTTCCAAACATCTGTCCGGATGCGAGATAGGCATAGTCCGCATATATCTTGGGAGTCAAACGATGGTTGTTCCAATACTCATCATCCTGGTCCAAGATCAGCTCGTCCTTGAGCGCAAAGGGAAGGTCCCAATTGGAGATTGAATCTTGATCGGTAACCCCTGGGACCGTTGGTGTCATGGCGGGATCATTGAATATTGTCGGAGCGGCTGAGAACTTAGCAGCAGCCCCACGGCGATACGGCGCCGAGGGCTCGGTTAACGGAACCACCCCAGCAACCATCAATCGACTACGCCGCTCAACCTCTCTCCCCTCAACGGTCTCCGGGGCAAAATAGGTGATTTCAATCCAATCTCCAGCTTGCGCCCCCAATTCCTCAGCCAACCAAGTATTAATCCAGCAGTGCGGAAGTCGCAGATCGCGCAATGGCACTGTCGTGAAATTGCGCAAGCGAAGGTTGCTGTTCTGCTCGATGCCTACAATGATCGAATACGGAACCACTCGCTCCCCAATATTTCCCGGCGCGTCTGCTGCTTGGGCCAGCGGCACCGACTCCTTCGCCAGATCGCTGGCCTCGCTCTCGTTCGCCTCTGCGTCACTACCCGCTGCCCCATTCGCTTCGCGCACTGCTTGCAAAGCGAGATCCGCTGACTCGCGGTCGGTGAGCTCTCCTGGTTCAATGTCTGGATCAAAGTCCAGATCCCCTTGGTCTTCCAGCCCCTGGCCCCGTTCCCCCAACACCGAAGCGCCACCGCGCGGGCCCCGAAAAAACGGCTCGATGACGCGAGGTTTCGACCAATCTTCCTCGTCAGGCTCCACCTTGGTAATCGTGTTTGCAAGGTAGGTAAGCAGCCGCTTTCCCGGATAGATTGCCAGCTGATCCGTTACGGCCGTCGCCGTGGCATTATCTAAAATCATTTCGGTCGAGGAAAGCTGGAAATAGTCAAAAACCGTTTGCTCCGCGCCATTCCCGTCCGCATCTTCACCGAAACGTTGGGTATGCCGCTCCAGCTGCAAACCGTAGTCTTCCAACTGAGGATGCAATCTTTCACTCGCCGTCTTGCACCATCGGTCGCTCGACGGATCCACTCGGTCGACAGGTGAGGCATTCAAGACCAAAGCAGCGTTCACGCGCTGACCACATTCGAGTGTCTCCTGCACGGACTCGAGGGCACAGAATACGTTCCGAGGTGCTACTTGCCCAGCAGTAAATCGTAATCCCCCAATCCCATCATCAGGTAGAATCGCAACCACCGTCTGTCTCGGTAAACTAATCGATCGATCGTCTCTTCGCCCTAACGGATTGTCCGCAGGCACCCCCGGCGTCCGGCTCATGCGCAGCGTCACCTCGTCCCCAACCTCAAGCGATAACTCCTCCGCCAACGATTGATTCATGGCTACCGTGTCGGGGGCCAAGCGGAAGGCCTGGTTGCCCCCGGTAGCGTCCCCAGCATCCACAACCGTTGAAGAAGCCTGGCCAGGTGCTGGCTTCAAGGCTCGCCAAAACTCATCGGCCGGCGCTAGCAATTGCACCTGGGATGCGCGGAACAGCTGCTTGTCATTGCGATACTCCACACTGGCCCCAGGCAACGAAATAGCCTCAACCAGCGTTCGTGGCTCGAGCTGCTGCTCTGCAGTGATTCCCGGTGGTATTACCGCCACAGAGTCTCGCAAGGGGGCCAATACATCGGGTTCAAAAAACGACCTGGCGTGCAAAACGCCTTCCAGGTTGGCAAGCCGATGAACGACGAGCCCCTTCAGGCTGCCACGAACACTATCGCCCACCAAAAGCGCACCGACGATGACTGCTGTCGCCGCTGCAATTCCAAGTGCTACGGTGACATGGGAGCGACGAAAATAGCTGAGCGATCGCGCGACTAGCGTCCAACGAGTTGGTGTGATCATAAGTTGGCACCCTGGCCCTCAACAAGTTGCCGATTCTCGAGCCGCATTTGACGCCCCGCCTGTTCCGCCAGCCAGGTGCTATGAGTAACCACGATCAACGCAGCTCCCTCGCGACGCGGCAAATCAAATAGAAGTTCGGCAATGGTCTCCGTCGTTGCGCGATCCAAGTTACCGGTCGGCTCGTCCGCTAACAACAGTTTAGGACGGTGCAATAGCCCACGGGCAACTGCGACTCGCTGGCGTTCCCCTCCACTCAACTGCCCCGGTAGATGATGGACGCGCTCGGACAACCCCACGTCGGCAATCAGCTGTTCTGCCCGTGCAACCACTTCAGAGCTGGGCACACCACTGGCCAGGGCGGGGAGCAAGACGTTTTCGCTAATCGTCAATTGAGGCAACAAGTGATGATCTTGAAAGATAAAACCAATGCTCTCGTTGCGGAACTTCGCAACAGCGGAGGCCGATAAACCGAAGGGCTCGACCCCATCGATCTCCACTCGACCTGCCGTGGGAAAATCAAGAGTCCCCAAGATGTAGAGCAGCGTCGATTTTCCACAACCACTAGGACCGACAATCGAGAGATTCTCTCCCGCCTCCATGGTCAAATTCACGTTGTCCAACACCGAAATGGTTTCAGCCGCAGAGTTAAACGACTTGCAGAGTCCGTTCACATTCAGTCGAGACATCGATTGCTTTGCACTAAAATTAAGAATTGAACTTCAAAGAATTATCACTGCAGGCTCATCCCTATCTTCACAAGTCTGTTTGGTGATTGTCAACTCACCCAGCCAGGAAAGATGGCCCCGACACCATCATCGGTGGGACTCCACATCCCCTACAGTTCCCGCATCAACATTTGCATGTCTTCCCACACCAGCTTCTTCGCACTCTCGTTGCGGAGCAGATAGGAAGGATGATACGTGACGACCACTTGGGCCCCAGCATACTGATGAAACCTTCCACGCAGACGGCCGATGGACAGCTTGGACTGCAACAACGACTGGACGGCCACCGCCCCTAGACACACAATGAACTTCGGCTGCAACACGTCCAATTGCGAAGCAGCGAAATGGCGACAGAATCCAATCTCCTCGGGAATGGGAGTTCGATTCTGCGGAGGTCGACACTTGAGCGCATTGAGAATGTAGACCTCCTCACGATTCAATTTCATCGCCTGGATGATTTTGGTCAGCAACTGCCCAGCCTTGCCGATGAAAGGTTGCCCCGACCGATCTTCTTCTGCGCCAGGAGCTTCCCCCATAAAACAAACCGTCGGTCGAAGCTGTCCAGCTCCAAACACCGTTTGCTGGCGATAATTCACGATCCCCGCACATTCGCGGCACTGCTTGACCTGCGCATCTAAGGCCTGCAGTCGAGCCTGCCGCTGATCCTCCTCAAGCACCGGCAACGCCCAAGCCGCCGGGACTCCTAGCCCTATCGCTTCGGGCTCTTTCCCTGCCAGGCCACTGGAAGCTGCTCCCATTGCCGCGGGAGCGACCGCTGCAGTCTTAGCAACTCCTGCGGGATTCTTTTCGCTGCCGACCGGTTCGGCGTTGGCAGACACTCCTTGCCCCTCACTGGCGGCAGACCGCGAATTCACTGCAGGAACCCCCTGGTCTGAATTTCCAGGAGCCGCTCCCGCTTCGAGGCCCGCCACGCCCGCTTGGCGTGCCAAGCCTCCCGCCTGCAATTGGGCAAAGTGCGCCAACAACTCAGCCGGCAAGGCATCGGTCGACGACCTCTCAATACGCTGCAAGCCGCACCGACGACTAGTCTCCAATATCTGAGTAATGCTTTGCTGCAACTGCTGAATGTCCATCAACTCCCTTTCACTCCTCGCGGTTCGATCGCCCGTGCATCTATCGGACGCATCGAAAAGCCCCTAGGAGCAGATAATTCGATCCGATTCCCTCGCGTACTAGCAGGGGTACTATTAAACTGTGTGCACTACCGATCTCTCAAGCCCTGCCGCGAGGCGATTCAACGCCCCGAAACTCCCCAGAAGTGCTAAGAGCTGAGGTAGTTTTACGGCTTTGCAGCCTTTTTGACAGTCGCCCCCCCTAGAGGAACAGCGACGCGTCTCAACTCGCACAACAAGTTTTCGTTCCATGGCTGTACCTCGCGTCGCAATTGTCGGCCGTCCGAATGTGGGCAAAAGCAGTATTTTCAACTGGCTAGACGGACGACGACTAGCCATTGTAGACGATCGCGCCGGGGTCACGCGTGATCGCTTGGTAACGCTGATCGAACACGATGGGCATTACTTTGAACTGATCGACACGGGAGGCATGGGACACCTCGATAGCGACAATCTTACCAAAGATGTTGAGCAACAGATCACCGCCGGAATCGAAGAGGCCGACCTGATTCTGTTTGTCGTCGATACCAAAGCTGGCCTGACTTCTCTCGATGAATTTGTCGCAGAACGCCTTCATAAAGTCGAAAAGCCGGTATTGCTGCTAGCCAATAAGACCGACCATGCGGGGCTGGACAACAGCGCGCTGGACTTCCATCGTCTCGGTCGCGGTTGGCTGATCCCGGTCAGCGTACTTCAGAACCGCAATCGCCAAGAATTATTCGATGAAATCCTAGCCCGACTTCCGGACTATGAAAACGAAGAGGGAACCGGCGACGCGCCTCACATGAAGCTAGCGATCGTGGGCCGCCGCAACGTTGGTAAGAGCACGTTTGTCAATTCGCTCGCCCAGGCGCAGCGGGTTATTGTTAGCGAAGTCCCCGGCACAACTCGCGATAGTGTCGACGTCCACTTCAACCTCGACGGCCATCGCTTTGTCGCGATTGACACTCCCGGCTTGCGGCGCACGAAGAGCATCCGAACCGATATCGATTTCTATGGCTTGCACCGCGCACAACGCAGCGTTCGCCGCTCCGATGTCACGTTGCTATTTTTCGATTGCATGGAGGCGATCAGCAAGGTCGACAAGCAGCTCGCACACTACATCGAGCAGAACTCGAAACCCTGCATCTTCGTCGTGAACAAGTGGGACAAAGTCGCCGACACCGTTCCTACCGAACGTTGGGTTCGCTACCTGCGCGAGCACTTTCCCACCATGGCCTATTGCCCCATCGCCTTCATTACTGGCCAAACCGGCAAGAACATGAAGGCCCTGCTGAACCATGCACAGATGTTGTTCAAGCAAGCCCAAACCCGAGTGTCCACTCCCAAGATCAACAAGCTCCTGCGAGCCGCCTTGCAGAAACAACAACCACCTCTATATCTGAATCGTCGTCCCAAGGTTTACTTTGGCTCGCAAATTGCCATCACACCTCCGACGATCATCATGATGGCGAATATGCCTCAAGGCTTTCCGCCCAGCTACCGTCGCTATCTAATCAATGTTTTCCGTGATCACCTTCCATTTGGCGAAGTCCCAATCCGGCTGTTCATCGATAAACGCGAAAGTCAGACACCGGAAGAACGCAAGAAAAACGCCAAACTAGCCGAAATGGGCGAGCAGGCTGAGGACGAATTCGGACCTCAAGACAACTACCCTGGCAACTGACGCCTCGTCTCGAATTAGCTGCCTCGAATTAGCCGCTTCCATATCGACTTTCGGGTGAACTTGTTGGCATGTACGGGCCCCGCCCGTTGGGATCAAGTCCTAGCGGCTTGCATGTTGAGCAACATGCTATTGGTAGAGAACCACCAAGCCAAACGCGAGCGACCCTGTGCATTGGAAAAAGGTGCACTGGAAAAATCATTGGGGCAAACGTGCAAGCTGGCCACCCAGAATATCACTGGCTGCGGCATTGCTTCACTGCCCCCTAAACTTCAATTCAGATGAAATGCCCCGCGCCCTAGGAGAAACACCCCATGGCTGCCCAAAAAATCCTGTTCATCGTCGGTGACTTCGTCGAAGATTACGAAATCATGGTACCGTTTCAGATGCTCACCATGGTGGGGCATACGTGCCACTGCGTCAGCCCTGGGAAAACAGCTGGCGACACTGTTGCGACCGCCATTCACGACTTCGAAGGGCACCAAACGTACACCGAAAAACCTGGCCACAATTTCGCCCTCAATGCGACTTTTGCGGACACCCAAGCCGAGGACTACGACGCGTTGGTCCTGCCCGGCGGCCGCGCCCCCGAGTACTTGAGACTCGACGCTCGAGTCGTGGAGCTCGTACAGCAGTTTCACGCAGCCAAAAAGCCAATTGCAGCGGTCTGCCATGGCCCCCAGATTCTGGCCGCAGCAGGCATTTTGTCGGACCGCGATTGCAGCTGCTATCCTGCGGTGAGCCCTGAAGTGCAATTGGCGGGTGGCCGCTACGTTGCAACCGCAACAGGTTTTGACAACGCGCATGTCGACGGCAATTTAGTCACCGCCCCAGCCTGGCCAGCCCATCCCGCCTGGATGCGCGAGTTTCTTAAAGTGTTAGGCAGTAAAATCGAAGCCTAGCATTCCACCAGCTGCCGGGTTTAGAAGTAGAGCAGGGGAGGGATTCGCCAGAATTCCCACCGATTCCGGCATCGGACTAGGCAAGCTAGAAAGCCCAGCTTCCCATGAAAAATATTTTGGGGTGTGAAGCGGCCGAAATGGGGTTGCGATATTTGTGGGTTTGTTTAACATCCTAGGCCTACGAAGCGGGAGTCAATCACCGATTGAATTCCGTTATCTAACCAAGCCTCCGTAGCTCAGTTGGTTAGAGCAGCTGACTCTTAATCAGCGGGTCCAAGGTTCGAGTCCTTGCGGGGGTACTATCTAAACCCTAGGGAAATCATCATTTCTCTAGGGTTTTCTTATGGAATCAACTGTTTTGTGTCAGTTCGGTTTTCCTGCCCCAGGTCGCTATCGGGGTGCTATCAGGCGCTGGCCTGTGACAAAAGCACTGACAGCTGTTTGGCGGCGTCTTGCTCGGCCCCAGGAAGCAAATGCCCGTAGGTGTCGAGCGTCAGCGTGATGCTGCTGTGACGCATGATGGACTGGATTACCTTCACGTTGACTCCCGCGATGGCGAGCCAGGCGCCGCACGTGTGACGGAGTGCGTGAAAATCTAAGGACTCGCCAGCTTGATTCAATGGCGATAGGAAATCCGGTGACGGTTTGCTGGGCTTGGTGGCGAGCCAAGCAGCTCGAGCGATGGCCAGATCCTCCCTCAGCAGTTCAGCACTGCGTTCCGGAATATGTAGCGGAAGAGCGTCGCGCAATCGCCCGTGCAGGTCGCTCGAAACGTACTGCTTCGCTTGCTTGCCATTCTTAGCGTGCCTCGCCTTCAAGTAGATATGATCCTCTCGCAACGACGCGCCTGTGAGGCTACATACTCCGAAATGAAGCTGTGGATCGAGGGCGGAAAAATCTATGGCCGGGCCCGCAGGAATGGTGTCGATCTATGGGAATTATCGACAGATGCGGCGACCTATGCAGATGCTAAATGGCACAGAGTAGCAATGAGCGGCGGGGTCGCTGGCCCACAATTGTGGGTCGATGGTGAACTAGCTGTGGCCACGTTTGGCACAGGCTCCAGTTCCAACACCGAATGGACAAGCAACGTCAACGATAATTCGGTGACGTTTCGGCCAAATCGTATTTGCATCGGTGCCGCTAGAATCGGAGGCGTCAACGAGAGCAATTTTGTGGGGCGGTTGCGCAATCCGTTGATGTCGAGCACGGCAGCAACGGCCGAGGTGATGCTAACCGATAAACGAGACAACGCGCAACCCTACGATGTGATGGTTAATTTTGGACAGTCAAACGAGATTGGCCGAGGACTAGGCATCGACGGGACGCTAGACGCTACGGACGTGCGGATCCAGCAGTGGGGCCGCAATTCACCGAATGACAACAAGATATTTCTAGCGGCCGATCCACTCGAGCACGTGGGGGCTACGGCAGATTCGGTTGGGCCTGGTATGTCTACCGCCAAGGAATGGATTCGCAGAAAGCTCGAGCCAGGGCGGCGGGTGTTGATCGTTCCAGTCGCCGAGGGGAATACGGGGTTCCGTGATGATAAGTGGAACGTAAGCAACACGAACCGCTACCACGGGATGGTGACGCGTACCGGGTTAGCGTTGGACGAGTGCAGCGAAAGTCGAATTGTCGCGTGCTTTTGTCAGTTAGGCGAGCGTGACGCGGGGGGCAATACTGCGGAGGGCAAGGCCTTTACTGCGGAGTTTCGCGAGATGATTGGGGCATTCAGGGAGGAGTTCCCTAATGAGTCGTTCCCCGTAGTCATCGGGACGATGCCCAAGACGTGGGTTGATGAAGAGGTACGCTACAAAGAAGTGCAACAGCAAATCTTGGCAATGCAGGATACCATCCCGAATTGCATTGTTGTCGATGCAACCGATCTACCATCTAGGGTAGAGGCGGGCGGCGGTGCCGAAACGATTCACTACTCTGTTGAGTCAGCGCGGACGCTAGGCACGAGACGCGGCGCGGCGCTGGCGGATTATTGGACCAATCCGTCTGATTACTTTATTCGGACGCCTGCCCTATCTGCGAGCACCCAAGCGGCACTGGCGGCTGAAAAGGCAGTCGCGGCTAGTTCTTCAGTCGATGCTCTTGGAAGGCGATTGGGTAACAAAGGTTCGATTTTCAAATCCAAGACACTTTAAGGGTTCAAAATGATCAGACTCATTAACGCAATCAATGCAGCTAAGAAAATCCTCGTCGCCAGGCAGGCCTGGAACGAGCAGGATGGTCCGAACATCTTTTGGCAAGGTGCTCAATCAAAGCAGATCTCGGAGGCGTTTGACGAAGCCATTCGCACCGCTTGCGATTCAACGGCGGATGCTGATTCGGAGGTCGAGGATTCAGCACGGGCGCTGCTTCTGTGTCTGGACGATGTAGCCTATTCCCACCAGAAATGGCTGCAGGATGCTTCCATGGGACTACCCACAGCTCCACCTCGTGGATCAGATCAACTGCATCGCGTATTGGATCGATTGGCCGAACAGGTCAAGCAATCATCACTGCCGCTGCCACCTCCTATCGAACAGCTGCAAAAGCAAAAGGTTTCTCCCAACCAGATCGCTCTCATCTATGGGTGGAAGCTGGAGGACGGATCGCCCGATGCACAAAAGGTGTTCGAAGAGATCAGCAAGCCAGGGACTCACTTCAAGCCCAAAACGTGGGTTCATCCAGCTGTGAAGTCGATTCAAGCTGAGACGGATCGACGCTGGACAGTCCGTGAACCACGTAGTCGTCTATTCTTACTGCATAGCGATGGTCGCCCAGCGGGTGCCGAGCCAAGCAATCCTCAGATCCCTTCGCTCGACGAGCTGCTGGACGTTCGCGCGCCGGTGGAGCAGATCATGCGTTTGCATCAGATGACGGAAGAGGACGTGCTGGAGGCCGCTCGTGTGGCAGGAGTTGACTTACAGGAGCGCTACATCTAGCCCGCTAACTCTGCGGTTGCCCACCAAGAGCGAATGCAGCAGGAGGAAGCCAACGCCTAGGGTGGCATCAGCAATCGCATGACAGAACCTTCGAACCTTCCCAAGCCGGGAACGCTAAGCCGAGCCGAAAAGAAGCAGCGACATTTTGAGCGACTGCAGCGGTTGCCGCGTGTCGTGAAATCCTACCTGCAGGGCTTGTCGATTCTAGAGATTGCGGAAAAGGAGGGGGTCCGGCGCAGCTTGATCGATAAAGACATGCGTTACGCCAGAGGGATTTGGCGGAAGCGAGTTGAGGAGTCTGCCGAAGAGTACTTGGACCGTGAGCTTGAAAAGTTGAACCTGATAGAGACGGAAGCTTGGGCCGCGTGGGAGCGATCGAAGCTATCCACGTTGGAAACCATGCGAGAAAAAGGTGAGGACGGAAAGGTAAAGCGTCGCAGAGTTGTGCGGCAGAATTATGGAGACCCTCGCTTCCTCGATCAGGCGCGTAAGATTGTCGACGATCGGTGCAAGATGCTGAAGATCGGGCAGTACAGCACAGAAGAATCCAATGTCATTCACGCACGAACCGTAGAAGTGGTGGTCGAAACGGTCGAGCAAGTAAATCGCATCATGAACTACGAACAATATGAAGAGCTGCTTGGTCCGTCTGACAATTAGCGCCAGGAAACTACATGCGCATTTGTCCTGTACCCATTTCACGGTCCCAAAAGCAGTTTCGCACATCCGACGCCTGGCTGACCGGCTTCTGTGGTGGCCGGGGTGCTGGTAAGACCAAAATCGGGGCCGTCGATGTTCACCAAAAGGCAAAGCCTGGTGAACCATGGATGGCGATCAGTCCCGATAACAACATGATCCGGGAGACGACCCTCCCGACATTTCTTGAGACGGTTCGTTTTACCGGGGATTACATCGACGATCGAATGTCGCCAGTGCCGCGTGTCTGGTTTCGCACGCGATGGGGCGGCAAAGCAGAGATCGTGTTCAAGGGCGCGGAGGTTCCAGACAAGCTGCGGGGCCCCAACAAGGCTGGGATCTGGTTCGACGAAGCTTCGATCATCTGCAAGGAAGCGTTTGACATAGCAATCGCTTGCTGTCGCTACAAAGGGAAGATGGGGCCCGTCACAGCAACCTACACACCGCGGGGGTTCAAACACTGGACGTTCGAGAGCTTCTATGAGCTGGTCGACGATGCGATGATTGGCACGAAGGGTTTCATGCCCGAATCGCTGGAGTGCTTCCAGGGTAGGTTCTACCGGGCCAGGCCAGATTCGAAGCTGGTCCGCTGTGCTACTCGCGATAATCCCTTTGCTCCTCCTGAGTATGTCCAGCGCATTGGGCAGAACTACTCATCAGCCATGGCGCTGCAAGAACTGGAAGGGGACTTCATTGAGATCAGCGGACTGATTTTCAAGCGAGAGTGGTTCGCTGAAACGGTTCCCCATGCTCCTGCTCGAGCATCTCGTGTTCGCTACTGGGATAAGGCTGCAACGGCCGATGGGGGCTGCTTCACGGTGGGTCTGCTAATGGCGCTCGATGACCGGGGCGTGTACTACATCGAAGACATTGTTCGCGGTCAGTGGTCGGCGTATTCCCGCAACAAAATCATGCTTGAAACAGCTAAACGCGATGCGATCAAGTATGGCGGGAGTGTGCTGACTTATATCGAGCAAGAAGGAGGTGGCGACGGCAAGACGGTAGTCGATGATCTGATAAGCCTCTTGTCTGAGTTTCCCGTCTATCGCGACGTTGTCAGTGGAGGGCAATGGCGCATAAAGGGGAGCGTGCGATTGCCTGGCGATGCCAAGGTCAGGAGGTCATTGCCGTTCCAGGCGCAGGCAGAGGCAGGGAACGTAGTTTTAGTTGACGGCAAGTGGCACGGGGACTTCCTAGATGAAATCACCATGTTCCCCGAATATGCGTTTGCGGATCAGGTTGACGCGGCTTCCGGCGCACAGAAGAAGCTCAAGCAATCGGCTCCCATCTTTGGTGCTGGTGCGGAACGTTCAACAGAGCCGCTTGAAGAGTCTAAGTACGGCAAGACGGTTGACCTGGGGAGAGAGAGTGCGGTTAGCCGTTGGGGTGATCTACCTTGGAATCAAGTTGGAGGTGAGTAGAAATGTCAATTCTTTCAAGACTCGCTAATAGAGCAAGCCGCTACATCAAGGCTCGCGTGCAATCGACGCTGGGAGCACGCTCCAGAGCCCGTCCTCCCGGCAACATGCGTACCAGCTCAGGGAAGCCCCCTATTCGCCCCTACGGTAGTAGTCCTGGTGCGCCTCCTGTTGTTGGTGGCCCTGGTGTTGATGGCCACTCTGGAGCGACAGGCTTATCTGGAGTGTTGGCAGCCGAGCGTCGTCGCAACGATGAGAATGGCGACGACGATGACTTCGATGACATTCAGCTACTTGGCCGTGATGCTGGGTATGACCAAGAGGAGTTCCAGAGACTTGAACCAAAAATGCGTCGAGTGAGCAGCTCCAATGTGTTCAGCTACGCATTCGAAATGGAAACGGCACGGCAGGGGATTCTCTACGTCACATTCCTCGACTACACGCCCAAAGATGCGGGCGGGGATGGATCGAAGAAGAACTCTCCTGGTTCAACCTACGCCTACTACGACTTCCCACTGGCGAAGTTCAAGCAATTTGAGGCGATGGCAGCCTCCACTGCGGGCGGTGCTGTGTGGGACTATTGCCGTGTACGCCATTCCGGATTTGAGCACCAACACAGTTACCGGCTCGTTCAGTCAGCGGGGGATTACATCCCCCGCAAAGCCACCGCTGGCGGTTGGAAAGCTCGTAGCGTCCCAACTCTGGGGATTGGAAAGCGGTCTGCTCGTCGGTCGACCCTGAAGCCCAGAACGATGCATTTCAGGGCACAGGCGAATAACGGCGCTCCCAACAGGGGTGCACCAAACCGAGGGAATCCGAATCGAGGCAGCTGATTCAGTGTCAACATTCACACCAGATATCAGATGCGTAACACTGTGATTCTTAGTTGGACCAAAAAACGATAGGCACCATCAGCGGGGAAGCTGCAATGACAAGAGCACTGGGGTTCGAGGGGGTATCTGTTGCGGGCACGACAGAAGAGATGCCAGGCAATGCCCCGGAAGGTCAGTTCTTCTTTGATGCGACTACTGGACAGTGGATGGTTTGGGACGATTCGGCCGACGGATCCGCGGAGGAGCCAGGCGGATGGCGATTGTCTGCGGGGATTGTCTGTGAGGAACTCACGTTTGAAGAAACCGCAGGCGCTGGCACCTATACCGGTTCTGTGCCCCTACCTGCTGGCGCAACAATTCACGACATTTTGGTCAATGGCGTGGCGCTGTGGAATGCGTCGGGTGCTGTGACGCTGAAGGTTGGCGATGCTGCGGATGACGACGGATTCTTCACCGGCGTAAACCTGAAGGCCACTGATCTACTGGCCGGAGAATCTCTGTCATTCGCGCTCGCTGGCGGTAAGGCGGGAGCCTACATCGCGAATAGTCAAGTTACGCCTCGCTATTCTCCCGCGGCACGGACTATCAATGCGATTGTCACCGCAGCCGGGACAGCGGGAACGGCCGGAAGGACTCGGGTAACCAAGCAAATGGGCGGCGGTGCAGAGGGAGCTAGCGCCAATGCACAAGCAGCTCCAGGAGGAGCACAAGCTTCATCTCCAGTCTCCCCACCCCAAGGTCAACCAGGGGGCGGGCAATACATGCAGCAACCCTTACCGCGGTATCAGGCGACTGAATCGGACGATCTGGAGTTGGTTGATAGATACGAAAAGATGGCGGACCAGTTCGCAGAACTAGGCGAACGTTACAGCAAGCTCAATGACGTCAACGCTGACATCATGAAGAAGTACGGCGAAGTTCGATCGGCTGTAGTTGAGCTTGAAAAGCGAGAGTGCGACAAGGATCGTGAGTTGCAGATCAAGGATCTCTACCAAAAGTATCCGCATTTCGTTGAGGTCGATAGTGAGTTGGACCGCTGCCTCTATTCGCGTGGCAGTGAACTTACGCAATCGCAGTTTTCGTCTCACCTGGAATCTGTCGAACGTTACGCGCAGAAGTCGAGTCCCGTTACCCGGATGATTCCCAACGGAAGCAGCGAAAAGCCTGATGCTGGTCAGGATGCGGCAGAAGTGTCCGCAATGGTTGTCGATCGTTACACCCAGTACGAACGCCAGGGAGTCTACAAGACTTACGACGAACTGGAAGCCGAAGTCCGCAAGGAGTTGAGCGGCAGTCCTTCGTAGAGGGCTAGCGAGCAAAATAGTGTCTGAGTCGCGCCGGTTGGGGCGCAAAGTTGAACCCTGAGAAAGTAGAAACATGATTGCTGGCCAAACCGCCTCGGGCGACATTGCACCGAGCCGATTCGTCAAAAAGAGCGGCGCCTATCTAGTCGCTCAATGTACTGCAGCCGATGTGCCGTTTGGCATTTCGCAGCAAGGCTCCCTTGCTACCCCGATCCCCGGCGCCAGCCCTCTGGCAGCAACGGATGGATTCCCTATCGCGGTGTACGGCGAAGAGGAGAACTGCTTGCTCGATGCAGGCGCCACGGTCGCTGATGGCGCATTCGTCAAGCCTGACGCTAATGGTAAAGGGGTAACTGCTACGACCGGCAATCGCTACTATGCGATTGCTGAACGCGGCGGCGATGCTGACGAAAAAATGCAAGTCGTTGTCCGATTTGGCATTGTCCCCTAATTCAATCGATTCCTTCACTTTAGTTCTAAGCTACATCACAAAATCACCAAGCCACAACCGAGTCCCGGACTGGCTGCCGTTTATTGGGAGAAACCAATATGGCTGCTGGGCCGCTAGTCCAAATCGGACAAGACAACACGTACGTAAAAGACCACGCATCGAGTGGCCGGTTGACGATCGAGTACAGCCGAAACCCCAAGGAGTTCGCGCTCCCGAACTACATTCAGATTCGACCCGTTCAGAAGCAGAGCGGGTACTACCTCAAGATTGACCAACGCCAGGCTGGGCGGTTGGTTGGCGGTGAGCTAACTGATTATGTTTGGCCTGACGGTCACCCGCGGCCCAAGACGCGGCAGAACGGCATGGAGTTCAACTTCCATGACTTCTTCTGCATTCGCCGGAATTTCGGGCAGCCCATCGGCGACTTAGCTCGCGAACAAGCTGACTTTGGCGTTGAGGACACGCAGGAGGGGATCCAGGCCCAGCAGGCGATGACAGGTCGCACTCTGCTGGTGCAGCAAGCCCTCGACTTGTCTGCCAACTGGGATGCGGCTCACTACATGAATGTCACGAGCATTCCGGGCGTCACTGGCACCTGGGACACCGCCCTGTCAACGAACCTGTTCATCAAGAAGAGTCTGAACTACGGTTCCAAAAGGATCTTAAAGTCGACCCTCGGAAAGGTCCGCAAGAAGGACCTGATTCTCGTGATGAATCCAACCACGGCCATGGCGATCAGTGAGACGCAGGAGCTGGTTGACCAGATCAAGCAATCGCAGGAAGCCTATGGGCAAGTAGTGCAGGCGGAAGGGCGTTGGAGCGAATGGGGTATCCCGGATCGGCTCTATGGCATCAAGGTCGTCGTCGAAGACTCGGTCATGGTGACATCTCCCAAGGGAGCCGCCACGCAGACGGAGGAATTCGTCATGGCGGACGGAATTGCTTACTTGTTAAGCCGTCCGGGAGGTCTGATGGCGAAAGGCGGCGGTCCAAGCTTCTCCACAGCGACACTGTTTGCCAAGGAGGAAATGACTGTCCAACGCAAGCATGACGAGTACAACCGACTCCTGGACTTGGACGTCGTTGACCATGTGGGCGTTGGCTTGACCAGCACCGCAGCTGGCTTTGCGTTCCGCGCCGTACTGTAACTCTTGGCCATTGAGGTAACGCTGTGCCAGATCCATTGGTTCCCTACGCTACTGGCGATGATCTCATTAAGCGATACGACATCGACTTGATTGGGGACCTCTGCCAGGACACGCGGGAGGAGCTCGACTGGCATAGTGACATTACCGAATTGACCGAACACGTGAATGTTGTCTCGGCGCTCGAGGATGCGTCTGGTGAGATTGATGTGTCGATGCAAGCTGGCGGGAGGTACACACCCGAACAGTTGATGTTGCTGATCACGCCAGTAGAGGCCGTCGACACGAACAACAGCAAAAAGCATTTGATCAGAATCACATGTGCCATTGCAATGAGCATTCTGGTTGAGCGAAGGCTTGAGCGTGTGAGTATGGAGACAGCCGATTGGCTCCGTAAGGCAGCCAAAGCGTTCCTTGACCAGCTGCGACGCGGAGAGAATGTGTTCGGGATCCCCGCAGCAGTCGATGCGGGAACTATTCACATCGACACCGTTTCGTCCGTCCATATTGAAAACCTGAATCTATTGCCTGGGCGAATGAGCAATTACTTCCCTGGCACTGCACAGCGAACCCCAAGAGTGAACTAATGCCGCTCGCTACCCCAGACGAATACATTCAGGTCTCCGGCAAGGTTGAAATCCTATGCGCTTATCCCAATGCATACACCGACCTCTACAAAATTGGAGAGTCGGAGAATGGGATTTCAGTGCGCAAGATTCCAATGCTGGGGGATGTTTCAGGTGACAGGTATGGTGGCCAGTCAGGTCGACCGATCGAACGTCAGTTCTTTGGACTGGCTGCAGAGTTCCAGCTGAATCTCAGTCGCTGGTCGAAGGCGGAAATTGCCAAGCTTGAGCAGTTTGGTGGAATCCTCGAGACTCCCGGCTATGTCCCGCTTTCAACAATCGGTGCCTTGGTGCATCGAGACCACGGGATCCGATTCCTACTGTACTGCGTCAAAGACCCAACGATGAGCCTCAATTTCCCCTGCTGTATTTGGACTCAACCCCAAGAGCAGAACCGGGGGACCAAGTATGCGAATTGTTCGTTCAACGTGGCTGCCGAGAGAGCTCCAGAGGGATTCTGGGCATCCGCAAAGGCTGGAGTGGTTTACGACACAGATACGTCTGGCATTCCTGGCCCATACACCCCAACTTAATTTCACAGCGCACAGCGCTACGGACTAGGAACTATGAAGTGGAATTCGACAAAACCGAAGCGATCTTTTATGGGATCATCGGCGCAGCCGGTAGCATCGGCGGGCTCATTCGTCTCTGGCGTGACAATGAGCGTCTCGATATCCGCGGCTCTCTTGGTCGCATTCTTTCGAGTGGGATTCTCGCTTTTGGAGCTATTGGTTGTTGGATCGGTCGCGCTCCCAGTGACACTATTACTGGGCCTGTTTTTTACGTGGCTGTTGCGACACTAATTGGTTACATGGGCAAAGAATTGCAAGACAAAATCCTCGCGAAGCTCGTGACCTATGCGCTGAAACGCGCTGGGCTGATCGATGAAGCAAAAGAACCTGACTAACACCTCATCCAAACCAATTCCGGTGGTTTAACAAATGGCAATATCGAAAAGTAGCTTAGTCACAGTTAATGCAAACGGGGTCAGCGACTGGGTTAAGATCCCTTCAGACGGCGACCGCGTTGGCGCAACGGTGACAGTGGGCAATGCGTCTGCAACCTGGGGCGAGGCAACAGAAGCTCTGCTCGAGTACTGTCCCGACCCGACGCAAGAAGAAGTCATTGTCGTTCCGGTGAAAGACGCTGGTGAATCAGTCGTATTCACTGAGAATGACATGAAGGTACTGGAAGACGTTCGTGGCTCGCTGCGGATCAATGTCTCCAGCTACGCCGGATCGGCTCCAATCTCCTTGCACGTTGTTTAGCATGCTCATACTGATCTTACTTACATCCATCGGATTCCTCGTCTCGATATTGCTTATCGTGTTGGCTGTGCGTTCTCTGATCGCGCGCGGCCGATCCCATGCTAGTCGTGGATTGTTCCGGTTTCACGATGGTAAGAAGACACGCGAGATCGATCCAATACAGGTGCTGATCTCACTTGAAGAACACCCCAAATTCCGTATCGATCTCGATCCTCGACGAGCCTTACAGGATGGCGACCGTGAATCGTTGGCCAACATGGCTGATGCTGTCCGGACTGCCTTCATTGTCCCTAAGTTCAGCGTTCCGGGTCGACCTGGCCTCACAACGTACGAATGCGTTGAACTCCTAGCGGTGTTCATGCTCTACGTTGATATGCAAAAAAAAAGTACCAATCCGCCGCCGACCTCGCAGCCATCTACGGAATCGACATCGACCGCATCCGACGCGTCGACTACGCCCAGTATGTTGGACTCTGGCTCCAGCGTAAGCGAGGCCTTGCCAAGCACTCCCTAGCAGTCCGCGATGGGATGAGAGCAGCACTTCTTCCTGCATTCGGGGCCAAGATGCCTGATGAGTGGTATCGGTTGATAGCGGACACCGACGACTTGGCCGTAGTACTAAAGAGCATGGACGGGTAATAGCAATGAGCGAATCCGCTGACTTCTTCAAGTACGGCCGAGGCTACGCCCTCTACTCCCAGGGGATGACGGACGTTGGTGCGACTGGGACCGCTGCGACCAAAGACTCGCCAGCGATTACTGCCTCCAAGGCGGTTCGTGATGATCATATGATCGAGCGTGATACGCTGCTGATCGCGAAAGCGATTGGCGCTGGTATGACCATGCGCGAGTACGCTGCACTTCACGGGAGGGTCGAAGATGCATACCGACAGCGCGCCAACCGAACGATCACCAACAGCGGGTACCAGGAACAGATTTGGCGACTCTCTGAGACTTTTCTACGTGATCATCGCAAGCAGGAAGCACAGCCTCTTCACTACGCTCCCAATCGCGATGGAACCGGGAAGCCGGTTGAGAGGGAACCTGGCCCGCACCTAATGCCTCCGGGAACACTCGAACCGCCATCACCGTCAATGGCAGAGCTTCCACCAATCGACTTTGCCGAGTTCTGGAAAGAGACGCTTCAGCGTAGCGAAGTCCCTCCGGAAAAGTGGGAGAAGGCTAGTAAGAGTACTTCTGAATCGTCGGCTGGCTACGAGTCTGCACCAGCCACTAAGCGAAAGGGAGGGGTGCTAGATCAAGTACAAGCAGGACTCGATGCGATTGGCATCGCAGAGCCAACTCCGTTCGCGGATGGGATCAATGCGGGAATCTCGGCAGTTAGAGCCGTGACAGACCGCAAGAACGCAGGAGAGCATCTGCGCAACGCAGGAATCTCGCTCGTGTCTGCGGCAGTACCCTACATTGGCGACTTGGCCAAGTTTAGAAAGTATGGAGGAGTCGCGGGCTCAGGAGGATCCAAGATCTCCAACTTCTTCAGCGGTATGTTTGGAGGAGGTGGTGGTCGTCGTGCCGGTAATGGGGATGGCCCCGGAGGCGGAACTGACGGGCAGGGTGGTGGGGCGTCTCTCGGCAGTGCGGTTGGCCTGCTTGGAAAGTTTGCTGGGAGCATCGGAAACCTTGTCAAAGCGATGCCCCCCGTGGGGATCGTCTTGGCGGGAGTTGTCTTGGGCATCAAAGGATTTGTGCACTGGCTAGAGAATACCGATAGAGCAAGCCGCAAGATCATTGAAGACAATCGTGCCCTTGCAAGCCTCAACGGTGGAGTGGCTGGGGCGTATGCCAGATTGGACAATCAGCGATTACTACGGCAGATTGAACGGGGCAGAGAGGTTAGCGGCCCGCTCGGAAGACTTACCAGCGCTCAGAGTCGATTCGAAGGAGCAAGGCAGGATCTAACCCAGCCTTTTGCCAAAGCGATGATCGACATCCAAGCCGTGATTATGGAAGTTAAGACACTCATTGTTCAAGGCATTGATTACATCGAGCCAATTAGCGAGCTCCTGCAGCAGTGGTACGGAGATGAAAAATCCCTACAGGGGTCTCGCTCCGCATTTGAATTTTCCGCCAAGCAGGCAGCAGCACGCATGAGGCAAAGGAAACTGTAGAGTGAGTGGCACACACACGTTTTACAACGGCGTGCTCATGCGCGACTGCGAGTTGATTGAATTTGCTCAAGTGGTCGAGTATGACGAAAGCCAGACAGATCCTCTGTACAGTCGTTTCCGACTGACGGTTGCTTCAACGCTTGTTAGTCTGCATTCGGTGAATGGCGGCAGTTCCTCTCCCATCCTAATGGGTGATCACCAATCTACGATCGGCGTTCCTCCAGTGAACAATGAGTCTGTGGTCGATCGACTGAGATTCGTACACGAGAAACTGAGCCAGCCACGCGGTGATTTTTGGTATGCGTTGAATGCAGTCAGCAATAAGCCGCTGTCAGCTGGCCCCAACGCCCCGGCTCCTGACGGCCAGCAAAACGACTCCTACCGTGTTGTGCTAGCCGCTGCTGGAATCGGTGACTATTCGGAGGTTGACACTACAGACGGGAGTGACACCAAGGGAGGTCGAAAGGTCACTGGCAAGCTGGGAGCACTCGAAACTTCCAACATAGAGATCCTGCGTGAAGACGTCATCGATATGAACAACGGCCCGAAGCCAATGAGCGTGAATGTTGTAGAGATCCATGGTGGGAGAGCAATGCGGGTGCAATTCACCATCGAGGTTTGTCGTCCAATCTGTCCGCTTCAGAACAACGACCCAAGCGCGCATCCAATCCGGGATGCAAAGCGAGTGAAAGGGGTGATCTCTAATCGATGGGCAATCAATGAGACTCTCAACGAAGACTGGTCGAACACGATCGTAATCGAGGGAACGCTCATCGTCTCTGACCAACGCTTCAAGCCAGACGCAATGCGGTTAATGACATCTACAGCCATGTTTCCGTATGCCAAAATGAAGGGGCGGCAATTCTTCACTTCGTCCGATGGGCTCAAGCTGAAATACCGCTACACGATGCAAGAAGCTGGCGTTGCCCCTCCACCGCACATTGTGGACTGGAGCGGAACGTACATCGAAAAGGTTGAGAATGGAGGCCACTGTACTGGAAGCATGAACGTAATGGTGCGTGGACAGTGGAACCCTCCCAACGACTGGACTATGAGGCAGTACAAGCTCTACTTGTCGGACTGGCTATTCCACATCATCCAAAGCCGCCTGACAGTTGCCCAGGGCTTCAACACACTCCCTGGTAATCAGCCAGATACCTTAGTCGTGAATGACTTCACTATTGTCGAGAACATGAAAGAGCCAGTTGTGGAGGCTCAGATTCTAGTGACTCATGCGAACGCCGCTATCTACGAAGACTTCGCGCTCCGACTACACAACTTCGGCAAGGATATTATCGAATCGAATGACCCGAACATTCCGGAATCAGCCAACTATGATCCAAAGGACTGGCCGATACCTGCAGCGTTTGCTTGGGATGTTGCAGGGGCTAACCACGATAACCGCAGTTTAGGGAGTGCCTATGATTGTTACTTCCAGTCACCTTGCAGCGAATGGCACGGTAAACCAAGAGGGCTCAATGTCGACTTCGATGTCGTGACTGGCGAGGCGCTCACGCCAGAGTCGGGTCCAGTGGAAGAAAGTGCCAGTTTTGCAAGCTACATCTACCAGGATACATCACTTGGTGCACCATCGCTTCCGGCAGCAGCTCCACCTTCTGCGTTTGCTGCTTACGGATGGTCTGATGCTCAGGTAGGAGTCGGGTTTACCTATCTGCATGTCGAAATCGACAACCACTACAATCGCGACGTTGGCAAGATCGCATTGCCACTCTCTAAGCCTCGAAATGGCACTACTGTAGTGTTTGCCAGCGTGCATGCGGGAATTGAGACTCGTACTTTCACCATGGTTGCCAGTCGCCAGGGGGATTGGCCCAAGGTGCCAGAGCCCAAGGCTGTCATCAGCAACTCGTCTACCAATCTCGACGAGCATCTGATGCACGCTGAGGTACTCCCAGATGCCCCTAAACTTCTATCAGATGGCCGAACCTGGGAATACTCAGTGCAGGTCAAATGGGTCTACGCACTCTCCAGGACGCTCGGAACAGGAGACACCTACCGCGCCAGCTCGGACCCTAGGGATAAAACCACACCGGTTGAGAATGCGATTCAAATCACCAACTTCTTTGAAACTACCGGCGCGATTGACTAACTCTCAGCGCCGCCAAAACCGCTTAATGTGTCGCAGCGATCGTTCTGAATGCACCTCCGGCGCTCGAGTTTCAGCGGGTACCGGCTCTGCTGCGATACAGGAATACTCCACATCAGGCTCCTCGAACTTGGTTACTTGCCCAAGCTTTGGCCTGTTTGCGTACCAGTGCTGCAGAAGCCGTTCGCCATCAACACTGAAGAAGTGGTGGCAGTAGGGGCAACGGACATCCTCGGTAGCTTGCCCGCCACGGTGCATGCACTCTTCTCGGCAAACGGGGCAGGAGATGATGACGCCGCGGTGCGTTGGCGCTCGAGGGTTGATCTTGGGATGTTTCACCCACATGCCACCGTTGCAGTTTGGATTGTTGACCGCAATCGCCGGTGGTTCAGGGATTACCCAACTCTCAGGAACTTGAGTCAAAACGCCTTCATCAGCATTGGTGAGCATCCCTCCGTTTGCCCTGCGCCCCCAAGTGGCAATAATCATCGCTTCAAGCCGGTACGCCTCTGCATCACGATCGCACAAAGCAAGAATCACGTGCATCTCTTCGTGGTTGGCTACGTGCAGCCCCTTAATCACCCGCTCCTTCTCATCCCGAGGAACGCCACCGCGAACAAGCTCCTCGCGCAGGAAGTGGCCATGCTGAATCAATCGTTCAGCTCTACCTTTCCCCACGTAGAAAGGCAATCCCGTTGGATAGCAGATTGCGTAGACGTACGGCCGGTTCGCTACAAAGTGGCACCAATAGCGAGCATCCTGCCAGTTCATCATGTACCGCATCGGCTCGAGCCCCTCAGGGATAGCAAACATCCCGGACTCGCCACGTCCATAGAGCTTTCCGCAGCGCGAGCATTGCCATGGTGGAAGCCACCCCTTGGGCACGGATGGCAGAGCGAAGCAACAGTGAGGGCACGTCAACATTGACACCGGTACCGACCCCTCCACACTATGATTTATGCCAAACCTTACAAGTCCACACTTGCGCAATCGCGCAACGCAAACTGATATTCTACTTGCTTTTGCCGATCGACTGCGCGAGCATCCGCTCTTGAACGTTCAAAATGTGGTTGTATCTGATCAAGCGGTACCAGAGGACATGCCGGGCGGCGGATTCCTAGTCTGCATCGCCCCTGGCAGTGGGAACTTCCCGGCAGAACTGTGGGATGCTGCTAGTCACGCGCAGGCCACAGAAGATGGAAGTGCGGTCATTGGCGTCTACACCAAGATCCGGAGAGATAGGCGAGGCAGACGAGAGTTTTCGCTTTTCGGCCGACGTAAGCAACTGAGCGATACGCCTGAAGAATTAGATCGTCCAAGCCTGATAACCTGGAAGCAGAGCATTCTCAAGCTCCTGACGGTCGGAGATCCCACCTGGGCTCATCCAGGCGGCGCACCAATGCTAGACGTCGCCGTAGAGGCATGGGAGCCGTCTCGTGATGGCATCCCACTCTGTCGTGACGTCCCACGCCCTGTCAGCGCAACAGGTGTTCTTGATGTGCCTGGCTTTCCTGGATGGATTGGGCTTCAACTGACGTTCTCGATCGCCTGGGACTGGGACTTGTATGCCTGAGATACCGCAGCCCAACGAGGGATCCGTGACGATTGCCGGAGAGCCGGTAGCGCACGACTGGCAGTGTCAGCTACGGCACTTCCTGCGCGATCGGTTGCCCCCCGAAGATATGCTCTTCGCCAGATGGCAGAACCGTGTGATTCGCGAGAACACGCTATCCTGCGACGGATCAAGCTGGTTGCAAACTCCCTACCCGGAGCTGCCACCCATTCAGATTGGCGAACTGCAGTGGCCAAGTGGAGCAAGCCGATACGCTCGGGCACTGTATGCAGTCGACTGGCAAACCCTACAAGCGATTGCAGTGACAGCGTGGGGCTACACTCCTCCTGAAAGCCTGGAAACCTTCGTACCTGACGATTGGGGAAATGACAACTACTCGATCGAGCTGGTGATAAACGATGGAGTGCGGCAGCTGCTGGCGACCGTGTTCGCGTTGCCTCCCTACCGTGTTTCAGGATTCGGTAGAGAGCTTTGGCTGCTACCGCTGGTTGATGAAAGGTATTTTGCGAACATGGTCGCACATGTGGCAACTGAGTTTGCTCCTGAAGGCTGGGAGGAATTGTTCTATGAACTGGGAGTCGACTTGGAGATTCCCGTGACATCCGACCCCGTCAGCTTAGCATACGGACCTGTTGACGAGCGTTTATGGAAGACTGGATGCCCAGCCGCCAAGGCTCTGGACATCGGTGCTCTGTCGGTTGGCTTGCGCGTGGTAGCAGACTTGCAGGCGGGTGCGCTTCGGGCCCTGAATGCATCATCGAGCTCGACGCGTCGTGCGAGTAGACTCCTTTCGGCTGGAACTTCCTCGATGCTCCAGGCCGGTGGACAGTGCGGAGCTGGGGCGAAACCAAAAGGAGTCCACGTATACGGAGTTCGCGCCAACGAAAAACAGGAATACAGCTACGCACCGATTGGTGGTTTGGGAGAGGGAGCAAAGTCGATCGCCGTATGGACATCATGGTTCTTGGACTACGAAGATGGCGTGCACGTCAATGCGGCCGCTTCCAATGCCTTCGCTTCGCAGATTGCAACCGACGTTACATCCTGGCTGAACAGTGGAGGGCAGTTTTGCTATGCGGGGGTTCTGGACTACATCCCAAGTGGTTTTGACGACTACCTGTCTGTGCAAGTGCTGGAAACCGATCGACCAGAAGTCTACCGGTTCACGAGCCGCGTCTACGAACTGCCAGCCGTGTTCCTTCCTCCAGCAATGCTGACAGGAGAGCTGAACTGCTGCGAGCGTCACTACCTGTTTACACTCGATTCGGACATGAGCGCTTCCGGCGCCAATGCCGAAATTCGCACGATGGACGATAGCCGCCAAGTTGAGCAATTGCATTATGTGGTTAATACGCTTGGTCACTTCAATCACATGCTCTCCGAAGACCGCGGCGTGTGCGTTAAGGTCCGAGATGTTTACTACGCCATTGATCCAAATCAAGGAGGAAGCGGAGTCACTACAGGGCATGTTTTCGTACTTACCGAGGATCTCGATCCTACGGTTGGCGAAACAGCCACCGCGGATGTGATCGTCTCTGGAGAGGCCGGTATCTCAGCTTCCGATGAGATCACTGTTCGCAACACGGGACAAAAACTGGGGCATGTGGGTGCCGTTGGCTGGGCGGTGAAGGTGGGTAGTCAATACTGGGTTGTCGAGATCGATCAATATCCAATACTTGCTACGGCAGTGCTCGATGACGACACTCACGATTTCACCGCCTCTGGAGTAGTAACTGGGTCAGTGGCGAACCAAGGGGCCATCTCTGTATCGAGTTACGAAACATCGAGCCCCTACCCGTTTTCGTTCCTCCCCTATTCAGCGCCTACAATTCTCAATCCGTACAATCTGCTAGGACACGATGGCGACTCAATTCTCTTTACGTGGAATAGTACCGATGAAGAGTTTCAAATCCTTCAGATTCTTCCAACTGAAAAGAAGCGAATCCAGTTTCGCCTAACGGACGATCTTTCAACTGGGCCAGGAACCACGATTGGTGCTGCTAAGTTCGAGGTGATCCAGCCTCGTCAGTACTTGTCAGGAGAGATGCCAGACCCAGCGAATCTTAGCGATCCAATGCACTTGCTGGTTGACGGGCTGGATGGAGACTACGGGGAAGCTGCGTACAACTACAAGACCTTCGGTTGGGACGTAGTTGCCTTCCATCGTCGCGAATCAACCGGAGGGATCGCGATGACACCGGGCGGCGGAATTCCGGCTCGATCCGGCGCTGGATCGGGTGGCGATCCGTTTGTATGGGGCTCAGCGACTTGTACCGATGTTAGCGCCACATCCGGCGAGATTGGTGCTGGTACCTACACTGTCTACAACTCAGTCGATTCAAGCATTGGTGGCGACGAAGTCGTTCAATGGAAGTGGGTAGGCTCAATGAGGTTCGTCGACGTGGAGGGTTGCTAATGGGACTTGGCTGCCTCAATCCAGGAAAGTGTAATTGCTCTCCGAGTGTGCTACTGTGGGATATCGGCCGCGAAAATCCATCGGCGACCTCGCTGGAAGCCTGCCAGGACGTCTACGATGGGCTAGGCATCGCCTCTGACTTGGCATCGGCTGGAGAGTATTCGGGGAACCTCAGCGACTACAAGCTAATTCTAGCTCTGTGGACTTACGTCGACCCACCTTGGCTGGCTTCGTTATCATCGTGGGCAGGAAGGCTGATGCTTGCTGGAGACTACTACAACGTCTCTGGACCTCCCTACGGAACCCCTAACTCCAACTCCTGGATCAACGCCCTGTGCACGACGAAGGGGGTCGACATTCAAATTGACAGTGATTACATCAACCGCTCGAACTATGCTAGAACGGTCTCGAACGATCTGACGAGCTCGTCTGCTAGCCTGAGCGGCGGGATTCACTCGACAATTACGGTTGGCCCATCTGCGACCCAACTTTATCACAGCGTGGGGACCTTCGGGGCACCGCCCTACATCCCCTGCGTCGCCCGGCACCGCGTTGGTGACATTGATTACGTCGTTAATGGCGACGGAACCATGTTCGTAACAGCCGGTGCCGTAGCATCAAAGGCCGCATGGCTCGAGCAATTGTTCACAGCGCCGTAGCTCATCATCGTGGAGCTTAGAGCTTATTCCCTTATTCGGAACGGCCTGCGAAGCCAACGAGTATGCCTAGTCTTACCGCTAGCATGGCTAATCAATGCCTGCCGATGAAACTTTGAATCGTGATGGACCGTCGAAGTAAGCAATTGCAATTCTGAAATCTGCCGAGCTCCGTTATCCATTGGAGAGATTCGTATCCAGACACTCTTCTTATCGAGCGTTGGAACTAGTCGTGAACCAGCTTAGTTCAACGTTGAGCATCACCGAGTACGGCAAGTTGACGCTCCATTTGTGAAAGCCGGATGCCGTACTTCGGTAAATCCGATGGTTATGTGATCCGTAACCCACAGCATTTGCCTGACGTCATTAATTTATCTATCAAGTGACACGCTCTGCGTGGACGTGAATTGGGTCATTGCTTGCGTTGGGGCACTTAAGTTGGAGGACGGAGCCACCAACGAGCTGCGGAGTGTTGTTTGCGCTTGTCGCGCGAACCAATTCGACGGCGACCGGCTGATCGGTCTTTCCCCAGACCCAGTACTGCGCTGTTGCACGGTTTCCGGTCCCCTCGTTCGAAATCGTAATTACGTAGAACTTGTGCCCAACTCCTCCCAATGGATTGGAGGCAAGTGGTTGGCCATTCTCGTCTAATACATCCACAACCGAAGTTCCGTTTAGAAGGCGGTATGTGTCAGAAAACAAGATAATAGATGCCATTCAGATTCTCCCTCGAAGTCGACTCGGTGTGCGATAGATGCAACAGGTTAGCAGCCCATGCTACCACTTTTTCCGCCATAATGTGAGTCAAGACTGCACTCTGGTAATGCGAAAACACGCGAACGCTCATCAGATGCCACATCACCGTTTGCCGTAACCGAGCGGCGACGAGAGTTTTTCCATTTCAAGACCGTCCGACTTCGCCGCTTCGGTTCACGGCTTGGTTATCCGACGCGTCGTTGATGTCCACTTACGTCAACAATGAGCACGGCGTCCTCGTCTGTGGCCCAACTACTGTTTTCACGATCAAGCCACGGCGGCTCACCTTCATGTATCTGGTGGAAACGAACGATCGGATTATCGTCGCGTGTATAGTACACGCGGAATCGACGATCTGGATAGTCAAGTGAGAGCTTGTGTGCCCAAGAGCTTGCAAAAGCACGTCCGACGCCACAGGCAAGCTTAAAGTGTGGGTGGCTTGCGTCCCAGTATGGTTCATCATCGTTCGTAGCGTCGTGGTCGAAAGCATCGAGAATGTGGATGTGATTCAGTTGCGATTCAATTCCAGTTCGATCATGGAAGATGTTGAGGTCGTAGACCCTGTTCCAATTGACGAACTCGAGAAAGACAAGGTCATCGTTTACCACAAACGTTGGCCAGAACCATGTCGCAAACTCGCTAGCTTCAGTGATATGCATTCGTGTGAGACAAGCCCTTCAGTCGGATAACGTTGCGGATCAGCGGGGGCCGGGAGTTGAGCATCCATTTGTGAAAACTGACCACCGGCCCTCCGGGCGAGTAGGAAGCAGTCTTTCAAGTTTAGGTCGAGGTTTGTGTTTATCCGTTGCCACGAGTTTCCTCGTTGTGGTGTCACAATATTACGACCCTGCTCAATTGTACGTGCGACCCCTCTCAGAACCGGACTAGCCCCGTTAAAGCATCCGGCTCCCAGCTAACACTTGTCACCAATATCTCACACACTGCGACTCAACGCAATCAAGTCCGTTATCCGGCCAGGAAGTGCCAACGGATGTCGTTCCAAAAACAGACGGTACTTCGGCCAACTGAGCAGCGAGCCTTTATGGCTGCGGCGACGCATCCAGCGAAAGCCTAGACGACGAGCGGCTTCGCGGTACTTCAGCAACCAACGCCAATTGTCATTGACATTGTAGTACTGATAGTGACCACTGAGTTTCGCATTAAGCGTCGGCCAGACTTCGGCGATCGGAGTCGTCAAGTTCTCGCGGAACCATTCCTTCAGCGAAGCTACCTTCTGTCGGAACTTCTTCGTGGCAGTTTTCCTTATAAGTTGTTGAACCCAATCGCCCCGTCGCGGACTGCTTGATTAGTGATGCAGTCCAGCCGGGTTAGCAGTGGTTCCCCGTCTCTGTGTACGGACACTGCCCGGACTGGACTGCGTGTTAGCTTGACCGCCTTCCCTCCACTGGGATTACCCAGCTTCGTTTCACATGATTGGCATTCATGCGGCATCGGTACTATTCGGTCATCCGACTCCCAGAACACCATTTGCCGCTCTCGCTTGTTAGGCTTCTTAGGCATACTCAATGCTTCCATGATTGGTTTTCACGTAAGTTCAAGAGCGTCTGGGCCTCACTGGTTACTTGAATGTCTCAGGGGTTAGCGCGAATGGATCTTCGACTCCGGGACTCCCACTGCCGCTCGCCAAGAGCGCGACGGTGAGTATTCCCTTCCAGCATGCAAAGACCTTGGGCAGATTCCAACAGAAACCGAATTTCGGAGCTCAATCTCGTTCTGGGCGGGACAGCCAGTCCCTACCTTTCATCCTCGCTACCTTTCTTGGCTACACATCAACCGACGACTTCGGCATGACGCCTTATACTTCGGTTGCAAGCCCAAATAATGAGCCTGGGGCTAGCAGCTACTCATGCGGGATTCACACCCGCTAGTCATTCAAGCATCTCCAGTTCGATTCTTGCATGGCATGGTTATTGCTTTTTACAGCGATGCCACTCGTTGCCCGCGATTCTCCACCTACAGATCAGCGAGAACGACTGGCTCGCCAATTTCTCGAATCTGGGCACGACGTACCAGTCGATAGTTTTCATTATGATTGCTGCTTTGGGATTGAATCGAATTCTCATCAAAAGCACGTGGCTCGACTCGATAAATCGTCCACCCTTGGGCCGTAGCTTCGCCGTAAACCACAGCATCAACCCGTTCAAGAGCTGCGCGTGTAACTACGGCAGAAGAACCCGTTTTGATGACAACCCGGCTACCATTCCAATCGAATTCATTGCTGCTATTGGATAACCTGTTGGCTCTCAACAATGCGCCAATTGCATCTGCGTGGTTGTAACCATTCTCGAGACCTTGGCGGCCAGTTTCGGAGTCTTGGGGCATTGGATTTTTGTTTCTGTTTCATTCAAAAAGGGAGATGCCAATGGGGAGCATGCAATAACGGCGGACATCACCGAGGACGCGCGAAAGACTCTCCGTTGCGAAATCGCCCGACTCGCGTCCTTCGGTGCATGGCATAGTTTAACCGCTCAGATCGTCTGCCGCCGTCGGCGGATCAGCGAGCAAAATCCCGTGATCGCAATAAGAGCAACCGTAGAACTCGGTTCCGGTATCGCCGTGCTTTCAAAACGGAAGTCACTTATAACTTGAGTAATTCCACTGCCACTGGAAGCACCAAACCCAATGAACGCATTGCCGTCTCCTATTGAAGACTGTAGCGTTGGGGAGACAAAATAATTTCTAGTGAATGGCGTGTTGATGCCATCGGCAACAGTCACGTTTAGGATGCTTCCGTTGTAATCGACCAGGACATCGAAACCCGCTCCTCCTGGAAAATGGGGAGCGACATTGGCCGCTCCACTACCAATCACACCATTTCGATAAAAACCAACTTCAGTTGTATTGGTGGAGCCATTCAATTCCAACGTGACTCCTGCGCTTTCGGCAATTCCTTGAAAGCCGTAGTTGAAATTCGAGTTGCTGATTACACCCAGCCCTCGAGGGTCGTTATGGACAGCAAAGGTGAGGCCATATCCACTACCGAAATTGCCATTAGAAACCTGGTAGTGAAATGAGGCAGAGAAGTCATCAATTCCTTGTGCTTGATTGAACCACAAGCTTCGGTTTTGATTACTACCACTGGTGATTTCAATTCGGTCAGATGAAATAGCGGCCGGAGAGCCCGCATCCGATTGATTATAAGTCCAATCCGAAAAGTTACCGAAAGTTACGACTGCCGCGTCGGCTGACGTTGCCAGTAGGATTGTCATAAGGAAGTATGCGAATTTCATTGGAACGCCTTCGAGGAAGTGTCACATAACGAGAAATCTAATATGGTCAGCAAATCTAACAATGGGTGAACGGCCATGTTCACGGTGTTCCGGGAGTTGACTGGTTGTGCAAAGTTGTTCCGCCTCCGGAACTACCGTACAACAGTTGGTTCGCCTTTACTTGGGCCATTTAAGAATATCAACGGTAGTAGGTCCGTCGTCGTGAAAGCTGAAGCCAACGAAGAACGGCGAGCTAGTCTTCATGGAGTCAAAGGCACGCTCTTTAACCAATCGCTCTATAGTGCGCCACATCGAAATTCTGGCGTTTCCTTCGATGTAGCTATCGTCTCCATCTTCATCACTCTTCTCAACACCATTTTTCTTCGCGATCTTTCTCCACTCCGAAAGGTCTACCTCAGCGAATTCGCCGAAATCGAAATCGCCCGAATCAGTGTTGTATATTTCTAAAGGCGGACAGTTGAGTCCGTGCTTGGCCAACTCCCACGCACGCTTACCCTTGCAAGTCGCGCGGCGACTCTTCTTTGTCGATTTGAATGAGTCCAGACTAACATCAGAATTGTTTGAAACAGAGTCGATACTTATGCCCACACGTCCGTCTGCAACGTCGTCTGAATCGAGAAAAAAACAGCGGACCTCCGTAATTGGCTCTTCTTTGCAGAAGGCCTTAATTGCCCGAATCGCTGCTTTGTGTAGTTTCTCTTCAGCTTGTTTTAATTCGTCTTCGTACATGCGTTCTTTCATGGCGAACTTGTTAACAACCTTGGTAAATTAGAACAATTACATGTACAAGGGGATTATCCTGAGCCCGGTGGGCAATTATCCTCATTCAAGGCCCCGATTATCCACATCCTTAGGCGGAATTCCAATCTGAAAGGGCATGCACGACTCAAAATTGGTAGATTGGTTCGCCATCGGGTGGTGGGTAAAAGGAAGGTTTCTCGCAAGGCCTATCGATGAAGAAGCGGGATCCCAGTGGAACCGATAGTTGGAGAAGGTGCCCCCCAGTTAGTGACGAGAAGTGGAAGAGGGTTGTGTCAAATCTACTGTCACACTCCCATCTTACCCAACGAAAACAGGCATGTTCCACAGACTCTTAATCAGCGGGTCCAAGGTTCGAGTCCTTGCGGGGGTACTAAGCACAGAATCCCTGGGAATCCCCAAGCCTCTATGGCGGGTTTTCCCAGGGATTTTTTCGTTTCGCGGGGCAGGGGAGGCCTGCTGACGTGCAGGGCGGTTACCACCGCTGCCTTCGAGAAAGTCTGGCAGCTTCCTAATCGGCGCACTAACGGCTCTCTCCCATTGCTCGTCAGTCACCTGGAGGTAATACCTTTCAGCAACGCGGCTCGAATGTCCCATCCATGCGTTGATGACGTGGTCGGGAAACTTCTCTTGCATGTCCGTGAGTTCAGCACCACCTCAAGGCACCATGCGCCATGCGAAGCTACGAGGGATCAAGCAAGAGGCCTTCATGTGGCGCAAAAACCACCCCATTTCCTGTTTCACTCCGCTATTGGGCCGACGGTTTCGGGGATTCGCTGGCGAGCATCTCGGCTGCGACCATCAGCGCCATGGCGCCGCCGCGTTCGTCCAGGCCGAGGATGGCGGGGCGGTCGAGGTACTGGCGCAACGACATCTGTTTTCCAGTTCCGGTGCAGACGTCGAACAGTCTGCCGTCGGGGCCTACACGGAGTTTGATCGCCTCCCAGGCGCGCTGTGCGACAGGCCTATAATGATTTTCGTCGAGCCAGCCGTGGCTCAGCCCACGGAGGATCGCGAAGGTGATCATGCAGGTGCTAGTTAGTTCGCGATAGCTGCCGGGATGGTCGATCACTTGATGCCACGTCCCCGTGGGATCCTGGTGGATGACGAGCGCGGCGATATGGGCGCGAAATGCGGCTAGCATCTCGTCCCGGATCGGCTCGACGACTGACCGATCAATAACACGCGATTCCAGCACCGCGTCCAAATCAGTGAGGGCGATCGCCAATCCGAGCGCGGGAAATCCATTGCCGCGTCCCCAGGGCGATTCATTCAAAGGCGAGTGACGGTACAGCCCGTCGTCTCGCAAGCAGAGATCCCGCATGAAGTCGAGATGCCGAATCGCCATCTCGATGTACTTCGCATCGCCGGTGAAGCGTCCTGCTGCGGTCAGAATCGGACAGGCCATGAAGACGGCATCGCTCATCTCGCTGTGGAACGGCATCGCCTCGTGCGGCTTGCCGTCTTCATCGAAGGCGTAGTCGGCCGCCTCAGTGATCAGCTCGACATAACGGTGATCCCCAGTGGTGCGGGCCAGTTCCGCGAAGACGAGATGACCGGCGAGATGGCTGCCGGAGGCACGATCGTCGAGTGATGGTTTCTCTGCCAAGTAGTAAGGCGCGACGATCTCTTCCACGGACTTCAGAGAATCAGCGTCGCCGGTCAATTCGGCGAAGCGTGTCCGCGCCACCAGTGCTAGCGCTGGCTGATACATGACGGTGTTCAGATGATTGCCGTAGTGCATAAGCAGTTCAGTCACAACTTGGCTGGGAGTGCGATCGAGCCGAGCAATTGCGTTTCGACGGCATGCCGAAAAGGGGCCTTGCGGCTGCGGATTCTGCTTTGAAAGAAATCCCATCGTCGAAAAGCCTGAGTATTCAAGCACGGCGGGTAGTTGCAGCGTCATCTCGCGATTCCAGACGGCCGGCCAGCGGAGTACGTACATATCGCCCCACCCCGCGGCGGGCTTCCTGCGCAGGGCTCCACCGAGCGAATCCTGGGGCCAAGCCACATCCTTGCCTTCGGCCTCGAACACCTGCTGCCAGACAGTATCGTGCGGCCCCACAAGCTCAAACACGGCATCAGGAGCAAACCAGCCGAGAAACCGCCAGATGTAGGCGGCCGTGGCTGCGTCACTGCTGCCGTAAACCTGCCCTTCAGGCGGAAATGTGAGTGGGACGGTCGGCGTCGCCTCCGATGATTCGGCGATCGGAACAAATGCTGCACACCAGCCATGAAGCAAAGAGTCCTCATTCTGACGCTGGCGTAAATTCTCGATAAAGCCGGCGACGGACTCCGGTGAAACGTCGAGAGTTTCGACCATCACCACGCGCACTTTCGACGTCCGGTAGTCAAGCGCATCCTCATCCATCAAGCACCAGATCGGCGATCCCTGTGGTGTAACGCCAATCGGCAACCGAACCATACCTGGCCATTGAACGTCGGCGAATGCCGCTTCGATCTGGGCATTGAGCTCGCCTTGCTTGTCGTCGGCAAGGGAAGGCACGGCGATTGTGCTGAGGACGACTGCTGTAAGAATTGTTCGGATCATCATTACGTCCTCTCATGCTGGGCGGGAATAGCGAGCGACCGGTATGGACCGGTATGCCGAAGCCTTAACGGTAGCAGTAAAGCCAGACTTGTGGTAGCCAAAAGACATTGATCCGAACAATAACGCAAGGCGATAGGCACACGCTGCCCGTGCCGAGACTGCGCCGCGCTTGTTACGAGCCTACTCCAGAGGAATTCGGCGGGGGACCGCCGAGCTGCTTTGTTTGCAGTTGCGGCGTCTTCTGAATACGTTGACACCAACGGCGCAAAGCAGCAATAGGCTCGATGAGGGTTCGGGAACAGCCGTTACGCGGATGGTACCGAAGTTGGTGAATTGGGTTCCGTTGGCCACGTTGTCGGCGCTGGTTGCAAACGATTGAGCGGCGATTGCAACTGGTTGAGGGCCCCCGTTGAACACACTAAAGGTGGAACTTCGATCGAGTGAAATCTCGAAGTCGCTTGGCTTAGAATCGCTGCGGACTGCGGCGAGCTCTAGTGTTGCCACAAGCTTGGGAGTGGTACCAACCAGGATGGTATTGCCACTGGGAAAGCCGATGTATCCAGCTACGCTGTCGCTCTGAACCAATTGTTGACGATTGCCATTCGCATCTTGCCTGACCGAAGTGAAACCTGTGCCAGTCTGTCCCGAAAAGATGTAGCCTGAGTCGCTAAGTTCCGACTTGCTTTGATCGGCTGATGGTCGAAACTCAAGTATGCCGGCACCCCCGAATTGGGGCGCGGAAATGTTGAACTTCAGATCGTAGATCCCGACATTTACCTCTCCAGCAGAATTGTGGACATACACGTTCACCGAGCTTGGGGTGCCGACTTGCACTTGTACGTCTTGGATTTCAATAATCAAGTCAGCTCTACAGCAATTGCCCGCCGCAAAGACCAGCAGTAGCGCGAGCCCGCGAGTGATGATTCTCATATTTCGGTTACCTAGTAGCAAAGAGAAAAGTATGGTTGTAATTAGAGTTTGGCTTTAGTCGTCCAGCAAATCTTTGAGTTCCGCACTGAGTTGCACTCCGTTTCGATATTGAGCCAATCCAACATCAGTACCGTCGACGGTTTGGCTGCCATCAACGTCACCGTCCAGGTTGGCTCCCGACTGACCAGATTGGCTGTTGATCAGTGCGACATCCGCAGCGTTGACTTCGGCATCGCCATTGGCATCGCCCAGGATTCGATAGAATCCGAAGAGTCCGTCCACGGCATCGGCGAAGCTGCCGTTACCGTCGACATCGACCAAAACGCGATAGAATCCGTCGCCGTCTGGCGAATATACGTTGTCTGTCAGTCCGTTGGCTCCAAAGTCCAGCTTCAGTCGAGTGCCGTCCTTGACGACGTCGAAGTCGGTTACCGCACTACCGGTGCCAGCGGTAACATTCGTTGCGTTCAGACCAAAGCGCTCGACCGCGACTCGCCCCGCAGCCAGTAGATCACTGAGTCCAGCGTCTGTATTGAAGAGTATGTCTAGGTTGCGGATGTAAGAGCGCTCGGCAGCCCCCTGTTGCACGTCAATTCCCGTGGCTCTCAAACCGACATCTGCAAAAGTGGCCGTGACCGACACGTCGTCGATCCGTTTGGGAGCCGCCTCGATGTTGCTGGCCGAATCTCGACCGATGCTGAAGAAGCGATACGTGTGCTGTTGACCGTCCGTTCTACCTTGGTAGCTGATGGAAGCCGAGTAATCACCGTTGCCGTCTTTCACGCCGGCACCAGAAGAACCGACTCGTTGTGCCACACCGCCGTCCACGGAAACGAACGTGTCAAAGAAGACCAACAAACCGCCACCGCTATCCTGCCCCGTCAACTTAATGTTGAACAGCCCCGTCGCAGTATGAACCGCACTGACTACGTTCGTTGCAGGTGGGTTGAAGTCGCCCACGCTGATCTGAGTGTCGGAGCCCGATTTGGATTCTACGTTGCCCGCCTTATCGACGGCAATGCTGCGGAAGAAGTAGTTGTGATTGCTGGTCGCGATAAACTCCGTCGTCAACGCATCTGGACTCAGTGTTGCAAATAGTTGGAACTCGCCTGCATCCTGGGCTACGTACAGACGATACTCTTTGATGCCGCTAATGTCGTTCGCATCACTTCCGCTGACGGTGATCGAAAAGACGAGGTCATTCGCATTGGCTGGCAATGCGACAACACCGCTGGTCGGTGCACCTGAGACTAAGACATTGATGACTTGATCGATGAATAGCCCAACTGCGTCCGTCGTCCGCACAACGATCGACTGAGTACCAATAGCGAGATTGCCAGGGTTCGACACCACCAAGTTTGTACCACTGATACCAAACGCTCCGCTAGGATCACCGATAAGTACGTACGTGTGGGTGTCGTTTTGGTCGGGATCGAGAGTTGTGAAGCCACCGACCAGCGTATCGGTAGTCAAGATCCTCTGGTTGGATAGCGTCAAATTGGTCGGAGCTTCGTTGGTGCCGTCGATCGTGACGGTAACGTGGGCCGTGCTGGTGGCACCCACTGCGTCGCTGATGGTGTAGCTAAACGAATCGGTGGCCAAAACGCCGAGCGGCAAGTAGTCGAATTTCCCGTTGGGATCGTAGGCATAGGTGCCATCCGCGTTGACTTGTAGCAGTGCACCCGATGGCAGAAGACTTATCTGCTTGCCCACGGAGTCCGCATTGCCTTCGATAGCGGTAACGGTGAATTGATCCGGAGAGACTTTCCCGGTAATCGGATCGATGGACACGTCTACGTCCGAGTCATTCCCTAGCAAACTGTCGCGGCCACTATCAAAATTGACATTGGCAGCAATTCCTGCCGGCGCGTCGTCCACAGCCAGCGGTGCATCGTTGACTCCGTGAATGGTGACGGTCAACGTCGACTGAACGCTGGTCGTGCCATCGCTGACAGACTGCGTGAAGCTGTCGGTGAGCGTCTTACCTTCTCGTAGTGCGAGTACAGCGGAGTTGGCCAAATTTGGTTGGTAGGCTACCATTCCATCCGACTGCCATGTGAGCGTGCCGTACACTCCGGTCGCGGGTTTAGTGATGCTCGCGTTGACTTGAGCAAGCGTCAACACATTTCCGTTATCCACATCGGAGTCGTTGACTAACAGGTTTAGGGAGGATGACGATACCTCGTTGGCTAGCACAGAAATCGCGTCGGCCTTGGTCACGGGAGCGTCATTGACGCCTGTTACGCTGAGGGAGGCAGTCGCCGTGGACGAGCCGCCGGCTTCATCGCTGACCGTATAGCTGAAACTGTCATTGGCCGATATCTGAATCGCAGACCCCGTACTGGCCAGTGCGTCCAACGGCGCACTGTCGCTCGGATCGTAAGTAACACTGCCGTCTGCGTTGAGGGTCAGCTTGGCACCCAACAGAGAGAAGGCTGATACGGCAGTGATGGTCTTCGTATCCAGCGTGCCCGCATCGGTGTCGTTCGCTAGGAATAGTGCAGCAGCATAAGTCTTCGGCGTTTCCTCGTTGGTAGTCGCCAGCTCGTCGGGTTTAGCTTGCGGAGCTACGTTCAGAACGGTGACCGAGACGTTCTGCACGCGAGTAGCGATGCCGTCGGAGATGCTGACGATCGCCTTGTACACTCCATCCGTCTTCCCAAGGCTGTCTTGGAGATAAGTGTGGCTGGCGCTGAACATTCCATCTGCCGCAGTGGGGGCCGAAGGACTCGTATCATCGCCCCAATCGATCGAGACAATGTGTGCATCGTCAATGCCTTGATCGTGATAGCTGCCAGTCAGGGTGATTTCCGAATTTTCATTGCCTACCAAGTTATTGACGACCAACGTCGGCTTGGCGTTGTAAACGGTGACATTGGCAGCCGGCGCGGCGCGAACAAAATCGGTAGCGAGTAGCTTGTCTGTCACCACGGCTGAAATCGTGATACTTCCGTCATTAGTCGGCGTGTAGCCAAACGAATCCGTGGTCGAACTGATATCGACGACCCCATTGACGCTCCACTCGATCGTGCGAGTGGCTGCATTGTCGAGTGCGGGGAGGCCAGCCAGAGAGAACACGAGCTGATCCCCTTCGACGCTGTCGGCCGGTGAGACAATCGAGATGGGCGCGTCGGCATCCACATGAAAAGAGAATGCTTCGGTATTGCTGCTGTCGATCGTAGTTGGTGTTCCCGTGCCCTTTTTGAACGAGTCGGTTATGGTGAGCGTGGCTGCATAGTCGCCGGGCTCGACCGGCAAGAACGCCAGCTCGCGGGCGGCCGCCGCATCAGCGGTCAGCGGTATCGCAGCACCGTTGCGAGTTACCGACCACAGATAGGTCCGCGTGACGGTTTGATCCGTACCACGCAGCAAACCGGCCGGAGCAACAGGGCTGGACTGGTCCGCGTTGAGCCGCACGACGCTACCTTCAACCAGTGGCGTGGGATTTGGATTGTCGTCCGAAGCCACAAACTGCGTGTCGAGGGCAACCTTCACGACGGGTAGGATCGTCAACGCGGCCATAGTAGTTGGCAGAGACGCCGCACCGTCGGAATCCGTAACCGTCAATAAGACTTCGTAATGTCCTGCATAGCTCGGCACGAATTCAAAATCTTTTGCGTCCGATGTCAAAATCGGATCGCCGTTGTCGTTGGTGACTTCCCACAGGTAAGACAGTTTGTCCTGCGAGCCTGGGTCGACAAAACTCGTCGAATTGTAGGCAAACGTCTCGCCGACAAAATCACCACCGTCAATGGACAGGCTGAACGCCGCGACGTTTTGCGAAGGAGCCACGTTGAGTACGTTGAAGGTTGTCTCCGACTCGGCAAACCCACCGTCACCATCCGAGGCTGTGACAGTCAGCGTGTACTTGCCGTTATCGACCAGCTTGAGCGGACTAGCGGCAGCGGTTGCATAGTCGTCGGTCCAAATTCCATTTCGAAGCGGATCAGCGACTCCTAACACCGTTATGGATTTAAGAGTGCCCGATGGACGGTAACTATTATCAAAATTGGACTTCAGGAAATGAATAATCGCGTTCGGTCCGTCGAAGACTGCATTGTCATCAACGTCGACGTATGAGAACTGCGAAACACCATCTACGAAGGCTTCGAAGAGTTTGCTATTCCCATCGCGACGGATCGTAAGCTGGTGAAAAGTGTTTTCGGGAAGTGCGCTGTTTGGGCCATGGAGAGAAAAGGTAGCGCCATAGCCATAAAAGTACAGCGATCCATTGCGGCTGTAAATGCCATCAGACTCCTGGAGGTTATTGAAATCGATCAGCTTCACATCGCTGTTATTTAGATCGGTCTTAAACTCCATTTGGATCTCGTACGTCTCAGGATCGACCGCACCACTGAGGCTGGGCCCTTGTCCCTCTCCGAAGACGTATCCCGTCGAAGTGATCGATCCTTCGCCGACCAGGGGGGGACCGCCATGAGTATCGGACAAAGATGTATTGAGCAGATACTCGTGCTGCACGACCAGATTTGAAGGAAACGGTACCGTCGCATCGAGCCCCAGTGGCCCACGATCGGCGATCAACGTGCCTGCCCCTTCATCGAATGGCATGTAGAGCCGCAGTGTGCTGTCACGCGTATCGATCTGCCCCAGCAGCACCTTCTTCAGGTCTGTTGAATTCAAGGCACGATTCCAAATCGCCAGCTCATCCAGCTTGCCAACGAAGGCAGTCCCCGGATCGCCCCCCCCGCCAACGAAAGATTGCGATTGACCGACAATCAATCCTCCAGCATCGACGTGCAGCGGCGATTGGTTGCTCAGATCTTGTTTACCTTTCGGGTCGCCGTCGACAAACAGCTCTGCCTCGCCCGTTTTCAAATTGCGGGAAATCGCGATGTGGTGGTAGCTGCCGTCGGCGAGGTTTGGCAGTCCGCTCCAAGTGACCGTTTGCCCGTTGGATGTCAACTGTAGTTCGTTCGGGTCGAGCAACTCGATCACGAATTCATTGAGTTGCGAAGAGTTTGCGACACTCAAGATGACTTGGCGGCTGATTTCGCTCGTCTTCGCCCAGAAGGTGGTTGTCAGATTGGTAGCTCCATCGAGAGCACGCTTGGATAGTGCGAGCGCGTCGTTGTTGAACTCAATTGCGTTGTGAACGAGGCTAGTCTGAATGCCGAGCGGGTCTGTGACGGTGACGGTAGAAACTAGATTGGCTATATCGGCGGCATTTCCATCGGTGACTGTGATCGTGCCACCGCTTCCTGCCACGCCGTCAATGTGTACTGGCAATTGAAAGTTCGAGCCAAGCACCGGCGTACCGACCGAGAGTGTTTGGCCTTCGTAGATCGCGACCCCAGCCTGAGCTGGGTCAAAGCTCGGCACCGATGGTATGAGTGGTGCGACATTCGTTTCCGGAGTGACCAGGATTGGGAACTTGAAATTTCTGACGTTCGCAACACCAATTCCGAGACTCGAAGCCGTCAAGTCAATGGGCGATGACGATCCACTGGCTGAGACGTCTCCAGTGACCGTCCAGGGGACAGACGAATCAGACTTCCAGCTTGCGCTATGGATTGTCCCATTGTAATCATTGGGACCTAAATCAGCGGCCTTCGAACCTGTACCTTCATCGAGCGGCCAGTAACCGATCAGCCCAGAACTGCTAGCTGCGGGGTTGTTCGCGACAACCTTTGCCAAATCACTGGCAGATAGAACGCGATTCCAAACGGCAACATCATTGACCGATCCATGGTACTGTTCAGTTGTGGTCGAATTGTTAGCTGTTCTTGCTCCGATCGCAAAACCGGTAGTGGTCGTCACTACAGGGCTACTGCCTGCCACAGTACCGGCTGCTACTCCATTGAGGTAGAATTGCACACCGTTGTTGGGTAACATCGTGACGGCGATGTGCGACCACTGGTTCAGCGGCAGCGTGGAGGTACTGGAATAGTCTTGAAGACCGACTCGACCAAAGTGAATTTCATTATTGAACAATCCCAATTTCCAGCCGCCAGTTGACTTCGATGCAATTACTTGTTGATACGCATAAAGAGAACTAGGCTTCACCCAAGCCGATACTGTAAAGCCGTTTGTAAGATTCCCTAATGCTTGTGATGTTCCCAAGTCAACAAACTGATTGTCGGCAAAGCCTAACGTCTTTATCGCGAACGGCAAGTTAACGGTGTCGCCCTGTTGAAAAGCCAAATCCGTGTCAGCGGGCAATACGCCCGTCGGCAACGCCAGCCTATCGAGATCCAATTTTCTCAGCGTATCAAGAGTCGAAGTCGAAACCGGATCGACATTGGTGCCTGCAAGTTCTAGGCTCGTCAGCTTGTTCAGGCTTCCTAGTGGCGTGATATCCGTCACGGTTGGACTATTGGTCAAGTCGAGTGTCTCGAGCCTTGGATTGCCGACGGATTCTCCCGTCTCTGACATCCTCGGAATCAACGTATTCAGATCGATAAGGCTGTCGCTCGTGGCGCGAGTAAGTGTTGGCGGGTGAGCGCCTTCTCTACTGCTGATGGTAATGTCAAACGGACTGTCCCCAACCTGATTGACACTCCTTAGCAGGATGCCGTTGTTAGAGGCGGGATAGTCAATCCAGCGGTTAACAACACTACTAGGAATTGCGAAGTCCACAAACTTACCGAGGGTAGAATCGCTAAGCCTTTTCTGGTCGAGGTGGGTGGGATCAACGATTCCGTTGGGACCGCCCCCTTGGATCGTGCCCCACAGCGTGCTTTCGTCCCAAGTGGCCTTGGATTCCACTACTTGAACATCCTGATAACCGCTTATGATTGAAGTGTGATAGATCGTCAGTGTTACGTTATCGGTGACTCGATCCCAGGTTGAAACATCAAATTTGAGAAACGCAGAACTTCTGTATCCGCCGGTGCCAAGAATCAAGAGGGTTGGAGAAGCACCAAAATTTTGACCTTGAGCCGATTCCAGGAGAAACGTATCTAGCACTGGCGCGAGAGCTACAGGTGCCGCGTCTCTCGATAAATCCAACGTCTTGAGATGGGTGGCTTGCTCGATTCCGGTTAGGTCAATCGCTGTTGCAGAAGCCAATGTTTGAATCTGATTTACCTGGGTAGCGCGCAATACAGCCGACTGGTCTCCAATTCCGAGCGTTGTGTTGATAGCCGCTCGCAATGACCTACTCGGTACGTCCACAATCGGATCGAGCACGGGCTCCAGACTGTTAAACGTCAGCTCGGATATCGCGGGAGCGGTACTGCTCTCAAAGGTCTCTCGATCGCGGATCTCGGTTGGCTCGGCCACGTAGGTGTCCGTGCCACTGTCGCCAAAGATGCGATCGATGCCTTGATTGCCAACGAGTGTATCATTGCCATCACCGCCGTGAATCACATCGCGGTCTGGATGGGAGCTGGTCTCGTGGGTCTGCCCGCGAATAGGGGCATCGAATTCAATGTTGATCGATTGCGGTGTGCTGCCCCCAATGACCCGCAGGTAGTACGTGCCTGCTTCCAGCGTTCGCAAGTCAAAGATGTTTAGCGAAGCATGCGCGCGTCGATCAACCACCCCACCAAGTGCGTCCGTCAATTCGATGGCAACATTGCCATGGACCTGAATCGCATTGCCCGCTTTGCCGTCACCGAGAGTTGTAAATTGGAACCAGCGATCTTGGTTGGCTGTAATCTCGTACGGCTCGCCTCCCTCGTTGAACAATTCTGGTCGCCCAGTGCCGCGATCGACAACAAACGAACCACTCCCTGCGACCGAAAAATTCTCTAGGACATCGTAGCTAGCCGGTAAAGAAATCCGCCCGCGCGAACCGTAGATGGCGTAGACTTGGCCAGCTTCGGTGCGGCCATTTTGGTTGGTGGCTAAACCGGCGGGAATGACAAGATCGTCGATGCCATCGGCGTTGAGATCGATCCCAGGGGCTATGAGGGCACCACCCAAGGCGTCGAACGAGGAGATTCGCTCGGGTGCAAAAATTCCTGAGCCATAGGTTCCGTTCTTGCCACCTTTGCTATCCAACGCGACGGTGCCCGTAGCCTCATCGAACTTGTACCAGTTGGCGAGAGTTGATTCGTCCCCAATGATACCGGTTGTGGAAACTTGACTGATCTCCTCTGAGGTTAATACAGTCGACCAGATCGCGAAATTGTCGAGTCCACCATAGTAGGCCTCGGCAGGATTCAAGCCGCTATTGACTCCGGCCTGATCTTGCCCCAGCTGCAATCCACCGGACGAAATATGGATGGCAGCTGCACCAATGTTTTTAGTCCCGCGCGAAACTCCGTCAACGAACAGTTCGATTTTCTGATGTGCACTATCGATCGTGACGGCGAAGTCATGGAGCCGATCGCTCGAGTTGGGTATGGACCAATTTGGAAAGTCACCGTTGAGAATAACGCCCACGGTGGTTGGCGAAGTAAAGCCGACCCACAAACCATGTCCGTTTGGTGAAGTGCTCCAACCATCGAGGATTGCTGCATATTGATGCCCACTCTTAAAGGAGGACTTGGCGGAAAACGTTAGAGTCTGATTCAGCTTGCCGTTGAGTACCTCGTACGGCAAACTGACGGAGTCGTTGTCGAAGTTGAGGTACTTGTCCGACGTTGCAAATTGCCCTGAGAAGGGAACGGTAACATTAGCATTGGACAACGAAACGGTCGCTCCCTGCGATGCGATCGAATAGATCACTTTGACGGCATCGTTGTCGCCAGCGCTGGCCTGGACGACTGCCAAATCCATGACGCCATCGCCATTGAAGTCGCCAGCCATCGGGAACAGGAAGTCACCAGCGATCGAGATATTTGCAGACGCTGTGAACAATTGCGACAAGTATTGTGAACCGTAGTAGATTTCAATCTTGTCGGCGCGAACCACGGCCAAATCGTCGAAACCATCGTTGTTTAAGTCGCCCAATCCTACAATCCGAGCGGTCGCGGTGCCCAAAGCTCCTGTATACTGTGTCGTATTGATGGTCAGTTCACTCTTATCAGCGAACGCCACGTCGTCGACACCGTCGCCATCAATGTCTCCCACGGGCTGAGCCGCGAAGCCGGTCCCCGCTGTCAACCCTTTGGATGACGGTACAAAGTTCAGAATCGTGTTACTAACAGTTACCGCACCCGCAGCCAACTGTGTTCCCGAGAAGACATAGCCCGCGTTACTACCGCCAGTGAATATCTCCGGAGCCGAAACAAGCAGATCCGCATATTTGTCAGCGTTGTAGTGCAATATCGAAAGAGTCGATGCGGGCGTAGCCAGCAACTCTATGTTGTTGAAAGCGATATTTCGGCTGTTGGAAGTCGTGAGTTGATTGTCGACGAATGATTGATTCCAATTGCGAGGCCAAAGACCAAGTCCGCCTAAAGGCAGATCAAACTGTTGTCCGCCAAATACAACGCGAGCCAGCGTGGTTGCCGAAGAGCCGACGCCAGACTCTAGAATGAAAGCCAAATCGGCATAGCCATCGCCATTGATATCACCTTGCCCACTGGCGGGGCGTCCGAGCGCCGTATTGTCAATAACGATATTGGCAACATCCGACACCTTGCTCAGATCATCCAAATCCACAGGGCCAAACAGCACATAGCTCTTGGTTGCGCCCGTGGCCATGTAGTCTTCCAAGCCGTCTGCGTTGAAGTCGCCAATCGGATTGAGAGACGAAAGCTGTTCACTTTGGTCGACGCCTTCAAGGCCAAGAATATCTGACTGAAAATTCGCAACGGTACGGAGTGGTGCTTGGTACAGATTTTGAATTTCGTCGGTCGTCAATGGACGGTCGTAAATATAAACCTCGTCGAGCTGCTCAGCGAACTGGTTATTGCTTGCCAAATTCCCGATATACTTCAGCGTATCACGTCCTGGACGGTCAGCCGTTCCAACGAGTTTTGCGTCGAGGTAATAGTCGATAGCACCGTCGTGTCGGACGGCAGTGAGCTGGTGCCATTGGTTGGCATAGTCCGACGGAACCAAGTCAAAATTGCTATCGCGGAAACCACCGCTGTATGTTGTGTACATCCCGAGATTGTTCGTTCCGCCGTTGATTGTCACAAAATTGTTAAAACCACGAGCGTCGTTGAAGAGTACGTTTTCAGCCGATGTATCGATGATATTTTTGAACCAAGCCGAGACTGTCCACTCTGTTCCCGCAGTAAAGCTTGCTTTGTCGATTTGAACGACCGACGATTGACCACTAAACACTGCCGCACCGCCGGAAACACCGGACGCTCCATAGCTAACATTAGGTGTTAGTGCTGTGTTTCCGTTGCCTGTGTCGTCCAAGCCGAGATTGGACGCAGTGTCGAATGAGTAATGAAGCAATGGGTCGGCGGGAGCCTCAACCAACGAAACTAAGCTTGCACCTTTGCGAGGCGCAAGCAATTTACTCTGATACGGCTTCGCCAATGCGGACTCATAGGCTTCAGAAGGAAAACTATTGTTACCGAGCTCCGCCGGTAATACCGACTGATATGGGTAAGCGAGATAAGCTGAATCAACAGGCGCGTTGCCGAATACAGTGTCATCGCCGCTGCCAGCATCAATCTTGTCACTTCCCAATCCACCAACCACATAATCAATTCCGGCACCACCGTTGATGTTGTCCGCGTAGGCACCGCCAAACAGGGCATCGTTACCATCGCCACCATCGATTCGTAGCGACGATTCCGGCGCTCCCTGTTCCCGATCACCAAGATCAATGCCCCATTCTTCATAGAGATCGGGATGTGTTGCTCCAATTAAGCTCGTGTCAGGGCCTAGCGCAAAGCTGCTTTGGACTTGTGCCTTCGTCAGTACACGATTGTAAATCCGAAACTCGTCGATCTTTCCATTGAAATTCGGAAGATTGGAAAAACTTGATCGACCGAGCCAATTGTTTACGTCACCAAGTTCAGCCAAAGTCGTGAAGGTGGGTGATTCAACGGCGCGAATACCGTCAATGTAGATCTCGACAGATCCGTCAGCGCCTGCTACGGGTGTTGGATCGCTCGAATAATTAACCAGCACGTGATGCTTCGTGCCGGGCGTCAGGGCTGCTGGCGTTTGCACAAAATTCGGACCAGCGCTGCCTCGGTGAACTACTTCTACGGCTTGGTGCAGACTTGCGTCCGCTCCCACAAAGACTCGAATATTGTCGGCGCGAGGTTCGTTTGTCGGGCTGACATAGTTAGCCAATGGGTCAGAATGATAGGAAGTGATGCGGTAGCGTCCCGCTGGTAGCGATGCGAAACTGGTGCGTATCACGCCGTTATTGGTACCAAAAAAGTCTACGCCTAATTTGGTAAGTGGCTGCGCGTTCGACCCGCCTCGATCGCGAGAAGATAGTCCCCCAACAGCTACGCCAAATTGATCAACCGCCGAAATCGCAAAATCGAATGTATCGCCGGTTGTCGCCACAAGGCCAGGATTCGAGAGCTGGTTGGCAACAACAGCCCCCGGTTCCGCCATTCCGCCTGATGCTTGCACATCAATCAGTGCGTACGGCTCGAACGATCCGGAGTTGTCCTTTTCAATTCGAATTCCGCTCAAAGCAAATGAGCTCGAAAGCGTTGACGTTCGCCCGTCGAAAACGATGTCAAGATTACCCGTACCCGGCACGTCCACGGAAAACTGAGCTTGGGTCGATTCGACGTCCTGAGTCGTTATAGGACGCGCGTATATACTGTGATTAAACCGGTCTATTGCTGTTGCGTCGCCAGAAGCACCTGTAAATACGTAGGGTGCGTCTACATCAAGGGAGACATTGATATTGCCACTAAAGGTTCCTCCGGGTGCTTGAATTTCTCCCGATGTTGACGATCCAAAATCGAATAAACGACTACCTTGTACCAATTCATCCGTAGTGACCCACATCTCGAATGCTGCATCTTTCAATCCAGATACCAGCCCGTTGGGAAGATCCACGTAGCCTGATGTGGCCGAGTCCCCACCGCGCAGGTTGACAATGCCGCCGCCCAGAGCGGTTTCGACGGTTCCACCGATGTCGCCGCGCAGAACTCCATTCGCCCCACCAACCGAATCGGTGATGATGGCTCCGTCACCACCGTTGCCATCGAAGCTATAGCGGTGAATCAGCGGCGAATTGATCGGCAGGAATTTGAACTCGGGGTCGGCATGAAACACGTCATCGCCATCGTTGGTGACGATCTCCGTGTTTTCAACATCGCGAGTTTGATAGTACAGATACTCCTGTTCGTATACCTCGCGTCCCAGGTAGTCTGTAGTGGTCACGAATTCTTGCTTGCCAATGTCCCATATTAGGCTGGTGAATTCATAGCGGTGTAGTCCCGTGTTGTAACGCATGGCAGCGTAGTCGGGGACGGGCAAGCCGCGACGGTCGAGATCGCCGCCGAGGAACAATACGCGGTCGGTACCATCGCCGCCGATGAATTGATCGCTCTGTGTCGAAATGTACGTCTGAGAGGCAGGATCAAAATTGGTATTGGGTTGATTGCCCAACAGTGGCAGTGCGTCGGGGATGATCTGGAAGGTGTCATCGCCATCGCCGCCGAAGAGCAAGTCGCTGGCACCACGATCCTTGCCACCGGTGAGGACATCATTCCCTGGGCCGCCAAAGATCCAGTCCTCGCCGGGGCCGCCTTGCAAAATGTCGTCGCCGTCGCCACCGAGGATCACATCGCGGCGCTCGGAATCTGCGCGAAGTGACATCTCGATCTGTGGGTAGGTCGATGGTAGCGCGCCGCCGTCGAGATCGAATCGCAGGTCGTATAGCGTGGGGACCGTATTGCTGGTGATTCGCAGATAGTACGTTTCATTTGCATTGTCTAACGCAGACAAATTCGTGAGCTTGGCCGAGTCACCCGTCGGAGTGAAGTTTGGTGGTGGAGAAGGGACTTGGAGCAGCGGTACTTCACCAGCCTTCGGTCCAGTCAGCAGGTCAATTTGAGCGGCTGTAAAAATCTCGAGCTTCAAGTCGTCAATCGGCGAGCCGCTGGCCGTGCTGATGGAACCAAGCACGCTGCCCGCATTGGCCAAGGTGAACGCATACCAATCGACATCGTTCGGACTATCGATCGAAAGTCCGTTGAACTGCACCACTCCGCCAACTAATGGCTTGCCATCGAAGGATGCGTCGACGCCGTCCACGGGGGCGAGCAGATGGAAGGCCTGTTGCGGCACGTCATTGCGACTACGTGGATTGGTGCTGTTTGGATCGGAACTGCCGGTCGAACTCTCCGATTTGTCGACCAGGATGGAATTCCCGCCACGGATAGTGACGGTATCGTCCCCGTCACCGGCGTCGATCCAGACCGATTTTTGCACGGTGGGGCCAATTGTAATCTTGTCGTTGCCACCCAAGGCGTCAATCAAGATCACCGAGAAGTCACCCTCTGGGGGCAACAATTTTGCAATCAATTCGCTTCTAGTGATCCCCGCTTCTACGGCAGCCGCAGCTTGGGCCAAGGCATCGCCGCGCTGGTCTGGATTCGTGACCGCGCGCAGTTGATCCATTTTGAACTGCAAATCATCGGTATTCCAAACCGGATTGCCTTTCTCGTCAGTAGCACTGAAATCCAAGCGAACTTGAGCCGCAAAGCTGAAATTGCCCCCGTTTTCTGTCAGGCGCGTGATCAAATGGTGATCGGCCAGTAGGCCGGGCTCGGTGACAAAGTCTACGTTGATTTGGTCCGCTGCATTGGTGCCGCCGATATACCAAACTTGATCCGACTCCTTGGCGTATTCCTTCCAAGCATCCCCCGCGTCGCCGCCATCCATCGATTCGAACGTGCTGCCGTCAGCGCGATACAACTCATCCGAGCCACCGTTGCCGTACATGAAGTCGACGGTGGTGCCACCGAACAGATCGTCGCTCCGCTCGCTACCCAACATACGGTTCAAGCCCGTGGTCTCTTGGATGCGAGCCGCACGAACCGGGCCAACTGGAACATTATCGTCTGGATCGAAGATGCCATTGTCGTTCAAGTCGCCGTCGTCGTTGAAGAGATTTCCGTCCGTGTCTACGAAGACACCGAAACCACGATCCGGGTAGTTTGCCGAAGTGCCAGGAGGAACGAGGGCGGGCTGCGGATCAAAGCTCCAAGCGTACAAACGGTTCGTACCTTGGCCGCCGATCAGGTCATCGTTGCCTTGACCAGCGTATAGGATGTCTTCGTCGAGAGTCGAACCACCACCACCGTCACCCCACAGCCGATCGTCGCCGCCAAAACCCCAGATAGTATCGTCGCCGATGCCACCGTCTAAACGATCGCGTCCATCGGATCCGATGAGTTTGTCGTTGCCGCTGTTGCCATCAAACACGGCGACCCAATCACGCGAACGATTTGCCAGTGCGGAGAGATCGAGTGGGCCAAACCCAACTGGAATGTTTACCGACGCCAGAGCGCCAGCAGCCAGAGCATCTTTGGTCACAAAGCCCAGCGTATCGTTCCCAGCCAATCCAGAAATACGGAATTGTTCGACTGCCGGTTTGCCTGTACTGTCAACGATGTTGAACGGCATGAGATGTCCGTTGACAAGCACCGTGCTCTTCTTATCGACTTGGCCCAGCAGGATTGTATCGTTGCCGGTAGTACCATCGATGACAAGAATGTCGGTCGCGTTATCGTCGGGTGTATCCCCCTTAGCCACGTTACCGTAGTGCCCGTCGATGGTGTCAGCACCTGGATCGAGATGTCCATCATTACCAAGGTGCGTGGACAACACGAACATGTCGATACCACTACCGCCATATTGCGTGTCGCTCCCCTGTTGGCCATCGATGTAATCGGTGCCAAGCCCGCCCCAAATCGTGTCGTTGCCTCCACCGCCGTAGAGTTGATCTTCTCCGCTACCGCCGACGATGATGTCATCGGCACCATCGACGTCAGCTTCTGTGCCGAGCCCAGCTAGGCTGTGGGGGCGATAGTTCGGGCCAACCAATTCATCCCCGGCGATGAACTCATTGCCGCTACCGCCATCGAAAACCTCCTGGCGCGCATTGCCATGCAAGTAATCTCCGCCAGCACCGCCGAAGAGTTGATCACCATCGTAGTCGTTCTGCGCTCGGTACTCAGTCAGAGAGCTCATCTCCGGTGCATAGGCATACAGTGTGTCTCGCCCATCGCCACCAACCAATCGTTGCCCTTTTTGGATAGCATGGGCAGGGTTCGCATCTCCGGCCGGAGCGGTACCTGCTTCGCCGTATAGGCGATCATCGTCGTCATCGCCGTAGACTTGATCGATCCCTGGGCCACCTTTCACTAGGTCGTCGCCAGCACCACCGCGCACTACATCGTCGCCATCGCCACCCTCGACGACTAGGTCTGCACCGGAACCGGCATCTACGTAGTCCACGCCCGCTCCGCCGCGCAGTACGTCAACGTCGACCCCGCCGAACATTACGTCATTGCCATCGCCACCGTCGAGAGTGTCACGACCGTCACCAACGTCTCCATCGCGCGAGAGGCCACCGACGATCGCGGGTGTGATGTTAATAGCTGGCGTATAGCCCGTGGGATAAAGCGCCTCCCAAGTGGCAAACTCGGGGGGTAGCGTGAAGTCGTCGGTTCCGAGTCGATAGTTGCTACGCAAACCAATGGCCAAGCCACCGAACATGACGTCGTTGTCGAGTCCACCGTCGAGCGTGTCATCGCCCAACATTCCGACTAGCCAGTCATCACCCGCTTCCCCCTTGAGCGAATCGATGCCACTGCCGCCGGTGGCATCGTCGTTCCCGGCGCCTGCCTCGACGGTATTGTCACCGTTACCAGTAAAGATGATATCTCGTCCAGCACCGGTGGTGATCGTATCGTTGCCGTCAAAGCCTGAGAGATTCAAGGACGAATTGACTGGCGATGCACTGACGAAGTTGATCGTGCCATCATCGCCTAAGACATAGTTGTTTCCTGCGCCAGCAGCGATGGTAACATTGCCGACTCCCGGCACCGCCACGACCCTTGCTACTCCCGATGTGATCGTATCGTTGCCGCCACCGCCGATAATCGCATCAATGCCTCCGCCGGTCGTAATCTTGTCGTCGCCCGCCTGAATGGACAAGTCGCTGAAGGCTCGGGTGGGCAGACCATTGAGCAACTGCACCGTACCGCGATCGCCAATGATCACGTTGCGTCCACCGGAGTCGGTGATGGTGTCGCTACCATTGCCGCCGATGACGACATCGTTGCCACTGCCGACCGTCAGAATATCGTTGCCACCACTCGGTGTCTGCTTACTCTGTATCGCGACGACTTGACCGCCCGACAGCGTCAACAGGACTTGGTCGCCCGCGACAAAGTTATTGCCATTTCCGGTCGTAACCCGATCGTCGCCAGAGCCTGGCAAGATGATGTTGTTGCCATCGCCTGCTGTGATCGTATCGTTATCGGCGAAGTCTTCGAGGGTTCGAATCGACGCGGTAGTCGCCAGGATCGGCAAGAAGCCGCCGCTGGTGGGCAGTATCTCGGCGGTGTCACCAATCAGCAGATTGTTACCCGCTTTGCCATCGATCTTATCCGCACCACCACCGCCGATAATACGATTGCCCGAAGCATTGCCGGTCAACGTATCGCCAGCCGTTCCGCCGGTTATATTCTCAATCCCCGCCACGGTCCCCACGACGGTCTCTGTCTGATTATTCGTACCCGTGGTCAAATTGACCGTGATGGGAGTACTCCACTGACTGTAGTCGAGGTGATCAAAATTGCCTCCACCGCCATCGAGCTTTCCATTTAAACCGGCCAAGGGTTCGACTACAAAATGGTCGATGAAGTCGTTGCTACCGCCACCCGTCAGATTTTCAACGCTATCGAAATCAACAATCAAGCTCTGATTGCTGTCGACGACTCGGCCACGATTGAGTCCTTGTATCGTGGCAGTTAGTGAAGTCAATTTTCCGGAGAGATCGACATGGTCAGCTCCTGCTGAACCAAGTAGCTTACCCGTGAGTGAGCCATTGGCGGCTACCGAGAACTTGTCGGCCTGATTGCCGCCGGTCAGGTTTTCAAAGCTGCTGAATTGAAAGTTGTTATCGATCGAGCCGCTATTGATGCCGTTGATCGACCAATTGGCAACGGAGTTGGCACCGATCAGCAGGTCCGTGCTTGCTGTGCCACCTTTGACATTTTCGATATGTGAGAACGAGGCGATCAGCGGGGCTGTCGAGGCGGCTCGATTGACGGTGACTGGTTGCGAGACGGACGAGTAGTCGAGCGTATCGGTACCGGCCCCCCCATCGATCGCGCCAGTTAGACTTCCGCCGGCGAAAACAAAACGGTCGTCAGGAGCACCGCCCGTTAGATTCTCGAAGCGCGAGAATTGGAGCAGCCCGTTGATATTTCCTGAGCCCACGCCTCCGATCGTCCAGTTGTTCACACTCCCTGTACCGACGACGGCGGTCGAGACCAACGTATCGACGCCCGAGCCGGCGGCGATGATTTCGATTCCCGAAACGGGAGCGCCCCCCACGCCTTTCACTTCGTTGCTTCCACTGGTCACGGACAGACTACCCAGGGTGGCGTTAAGATTGCTGGTGACGGCGCTGAAGTCGAACTTGTCGCTCGTACCCCCAGCATCGACGATCGTATCCACTCCCCAATTGTCTTCGAACAGGTAGGTATCGTTGGCTGCACCAGAGGTCAGCACGTCGTCTCCAGAACCCCCTGCAAACGTATTGCGTCCACTGCCACCGGTGAGTGTGTCGGCACCGGCACCGCCAATGAGAGTTACGGGTAGCGTAACGCTTGGATCGACGATGAGTGAATCGTTGCCGCCGCCGCCATCAAAATAGATCGACTGAACGCCGCTGAATGTCTTGCGCAGTTTGACGGTCGCCCCGTTTACGGGGAGATCGTAGGTGACTTGAATAGCGCCATCGGAGATCTGAGTGACCGCGAACGACTCGGCGTCATTTCCATCGGCACCGGAGGCTAGAGCGCTGGCGTTGGGTCCAGCGTTGAGGACCAGCCTGTTGTCGGATCCCAGCGTGGCGATATTGATACTATCGGTGCAGGTATAGTTAAAGTTCAGCAGATTGATGTCGACGATCGGGATCGAGCCACTGATAGCGAAGATGCTTACGCCGACGGACCAATCAATTTTCACTTCAGCACTGACGCTACCGTGAGCGTCAAATACGCAGACTCCTGGGATATTCGGCGATGACTTCAGCACGGCCAGGCTGGCGAGTTCATCGAGGTAGAGCTTGCCATCGCCGTCGATATCATTCCAGTTGAAGGCCAGATCGGCTTGCGCGCCCCCTACCAGATAGACACTCGCGAGTCCTACGTCGACACCTACGCCCGCGTTCACAGAGAGTGAGAAAGCGACTTCATCAATGTCATTGCCCGTAGAAACCTGCGCGCGATCACCGAAGTACAAACCGTCGAGGAAATTGCCCGTATCGGAAATACCGCGAGTATCGAAGCCGATCGAGAAATCGAGTTTGGCGTCGAGGCTACCACCGACTTTGGCAAAGACAGGTGGGAGTGGGATGAGCGGCCCGAATCGGGCGCTGAACGGCAGACTGAGGTCCAGCGTGGGGATGTCCCATTGGATGATGTCGGCCGTTTCACCGGTAAAGAGCTTGAAGATGTTGCTCGGATCGGACAGCAAGGGGATCTTGAGGCCGTAACCCCCATCGTCTGCCGAGCGATTGAGCTTTTTGAGCGTCGACATTGTGTTCTTGGCCTTGTCGCCCGAGCTGCCTGCTGTGCCAATTTTGTTAAACACATCATTCGAGATCTTGCCATTAGCACCACCTACGGCGGCGGGTGCTTTCACATGTGTCTTAGGATCGGTAACGTCTACCTTGTTGGCCGTGTAGCTATAGCTGGCAACAATCGCTCCGACTTGGGCCTTGAGGAATTTGATCGTCGTGATTGGATTCTTACTTGCGTCTCTTCCGTAGATGACATCGTAGTCTTTGCTGTTGACGATCACGCCACCGGCTTTGATCGAAACGCTCCCCGCGCGAGACGCATGCGCAAGCCCAACTGTATGGCCAACGGCGGGATTGCTTCCCAATGATTCACTGGGGACCGGAGTTGGCGTGCCGGTGAGTTGGAAATCACCGAAGTTGATAATCAATCCATCTGCGTCGGCAAACTTCTTGATGGTATCTACCGCACCCAAGATTTTATCTAAGGTATCGAGTACTTTCTTAGCTTTGGCAACTTGGCTACTCGAGCCGCCGGCGAAAGCTCCTAGATCGAGGAAGGTGATCGCGGGTCCACCCGTTTTGGTCGACAGATCGCTAAAGCCAGGCACTTCAGCTCGCAGGAAGTCGATCACTGGGCGCACTGGCTCGATGTACTTCTCGAAGATACCAAAGGCGGGACCTGCGATCGATTCAAAGAAGCTGCCAAGATCGAGCGATACGTCGTGAAAGGCCATGTCGGGCAAGCCACCGACGAAACCAGCGGTCGTCGTGTAGGAAAGCCCCCAGTCTACGGTCAGGTCCGCACTCAATTTAGGAAGGGACGATGCGTCGGTATCAGCCGACAAGGCCATGTCCACGTAGGCTTCCGTACGAATGCCTGCCGAGAATATCGAGCCACTCTTTAAGTCGCCAAGCGTCAGGCGATTGCTCTCCGTTGTACTACCATCCGGCTTGTTGAAATCCAGGAAGATTTGGCCCTTGAGGCCCGTGCCGCGCGACAGTCTGCCGTCGCCATTCAGATCGCTTTCAGTCAGCAGATCATTCATGTCGCCGTCGCGATTGTAGTCGATCTGGTCGAGCACCTCGTTCAGCTTGGGACCTTGCGGCAGTTTGGTAGCCGGATCGATACCGGTCAGACCATTGTTGAGAATGCCGTCGCGATTGTAATCCTCCAATTTATTGGTTTGCGCATTGAGATTCAGGAAGAACAGCTCGCCGTTGAGCTTGGTTCCGTTCTTCAGATTGACTTCAGCGTTGAGCAGGATCTCCGGCGTACCGCCGCTACCGTCCGAGAAGCCGGCTGTATCGAATTTCGTATTGGGATTCAACTGAAAGAAGAAGCCGTCGCGGAGGTTGATGCCGAAGCCGAAATTAAAGTCGTAGTCCCAAGCGAGCTCGACACCACCGCTGGTGTTGAATTCAAAGGCGACCGCATCGAGTCCTAGATCGAAATTGGCGTCGATTTCGTCGCGGCCCTTCAGATGCAGATTGATCGAGAACTCCATTTCGTTGATCTTCGCCGAGGAAAACGGCGTGATCGAAACTTCCACGTCGCGGCTGTCGGCTTTTTCATTCGCATTGTCAACACTTGGGTCATCGTGGAACAGCGGATTGAGCTCGAGCATTTTCGCACCCGCAGGACCGAGCGCACCGTAGATCAACGTCTGAATCTCGCCGACCAGTTTGTCTACGCTCTCATCGGTAGAATTGACGAGCGTCTCAAATTGATCGACCATGGCTTGAAGCTTACCCACAAAGCTAGCGCTGAGATCGACGCCGTCACCGATCAACGGCAGGGCGGTCAACAGATCTGAGGTCATACCAGATTCGATGACGTTCAGAACCGTCCGCGTGCCCGAGATCAACTGATCCAGGCTCATACTGCTCAAATCGGTCAAGCTATTGAGATAGTTGTTGACTCCCGTCGTGAGATTGGAGTAGTCGATCGTGGGAGTGCCACCGCTGATCGCATTGCTCAAGTCGTAATTAACTTGGATCGCGTCAGCGATGTTGGTACCCGCCAGCGAGGCGTCGAGGTCGGCGTTGACCTCGCCATCGAGGTTGAACGCGAATGTGTTCTTGAGGCCGCCGTCCTTTAGTTGACGAATGGGAATGGCACCAATCGTATTGCCATCGGTGGGCGTGGCCGATTTTACCGACACGCCAATACTGGCTGACGAATCCGGATCACCGACCTTGCCCAGCGTGGCCGTACCAGTCAATCCAGCTTGAAACCCACCGATTCCAGCGCTTACGCCTACGTTAGAATTGATTTTGGCCGTGATCGCGAAATTAGTCGTATCAAACACATAGGGTGTTAGCGATGCGAAATTGTAGCCCAGATCGAGGTTGATATCTCCACCGAAGATAATGTTGATATTCCCATCGGAGCCGATCGAAAGTGGTCCGAAGTCGCCGAGTGACAAATCGAAGCCGACGTTCTTGGTTACTTCTGGTTTGATATCCAGGTGCAGCTTTAACGTGGCTTGAAATCCGGGCTTGACGCTATCTGCGTCAATGAATTCAACGCCAACTTTTCCATCTGGCAAGCCTAGTTTGTCTTGCAGTAGAGTTGTGAGAAAGTCGCTGAGATTATCCGTTGAAACAACACCGCCGGTCATCTGGTCAATAAGGCCGGTCAGAGCACTGACATCGACATTGTCTGCGGTCAACTCGTCGAGGGTCGATTTCAGATTGAGCAGCGACGCTACCAATCCGTTCGACTTGAGGAATTCGCCCGTTTGCACTTCGTCCGTTGTATTGGCAACACCCTCGATTGTCGTTTCCAATTGCAGTATTAAACCCGATTCGCTGGAGGAATCGAGTGTTACATTGCCGAGCGATTTGTCGAACGTGAATTCGTACGGACCGCCCGCGTTGCCCGTCACCGTGACTTTGCCGAGCAGTCCAGGGGCGGCTGTGAGAGCCGCTTGTATGTCCAGCGCCGTGGCTTCGCTGGACAACACTCCCGTCGTGTAGGAATTCGCCGCCCCATCGGTCAACCGCAACGTGAACGTCTGAACTGGATCAACATTGCGCGACATTCCCGAAAATGCCGTCGTCAATTTGGCGAGCTGTTCTGGCGTTGCGTCCACCAGGTCGATTGCCGCTTTGAATTGGTCGCGCAGTCCCTTAATCGCATCGATGTCAGCACCGGCCAGCAACTTCTCCGAGGCCGCGAGGAGCCCATCTGTAAAGCCCAGCAAATCATTGGGCGACTGGTTGATCAGGGGGATATCCGTATTGAGTCCCGCAATGTCGCTATCGCGCAGCATGTCGACCGCTAGACGCAGCATGCCTGCCAAGTCTCCGAGCGAAAGACTTTTGAAATCGCCGATCAATTCGGCGACGTTGGGTGCAGCAATGGCGAAGTCGGGTCGATTGTTGGTACCCTGTGCTAGCGTCAAGGTGATATTTGGTGACTCGGTAGTTATAAAACTAGGGAGTTTGAGCGGCAGAGTCGCTTGGCCGCCGTAGGTAAAGGTAGGTGTTATGCCCGCCAGCGCGGACTTGAAGCCGCTTTGCCCAAAATCACTCAATCTAAGCAAGCCATCTGAATCGCCATTGTCGGGGAGCGATAGCATGGCATCGATCGAAAAGCCAGTCGTACTACCGTCGCCGAACTTGCCACCCTCGATACCCAAATCGAGCAACCCCAGCGAGGCAGTGAGATCGATATTGTTGGCGAGAATCGTCGCTTTGACGGAAACCTTACTACCGTCGGTATCGATGAAGAATTGATCCGCCACCGACCCGCGCAGCAGGTGCTCTCCTTCAATAGTGGTCGAATCATCGTAGTCGGAGGTCAGGTCAGAGTCCACGTCCAGCGTGGCACCCAAGATGCCAAGCCCGCCTGCGGCCGAGCTGGTTCCAAAGGAACTCTTAGCCGCCGCGATGCTCATGCGTTTTTCATCAACGGGCGTGGTCAGGTCAACGATTTGTAAACGGTCATCAACTAGGTTTACGGCAATTTTTCCAGCGAATGGAGCTTGAATCTTCGACTGCACATCGCCGATGGTCTGAGCACCGTCGAGAGCAATAGAGTGCTGGCTGCCATCGGCCAAAGTGATGTCCAAGTCCGCTTCATTGCTAACTTGCCCCGCCGTGAAGCCGAACGCGACTGCCGTGCCGGCAAGAATCGACAATTGATTGATCGAGTCGTCTTCGGCGATCAAGATCAGTTTGTCGCCGTTCATGGTCGCTCGAATCGGCTGCTCAGCATCCTTCAGAGCGTCGCCGATATCAAAGGCTAGATCTTCGGCCGAGACATTGTCTGACAACGCGCCTGCTGTCAATGTGACATTGACGTTTTCAGGCGTGGCGACACCGAAACGATGGATCGCGAACTTTAAGTCGAGCGGTCCTGGGGCTGAAATGCCGGGCACCGCGCTGCCTGTGACGGCAACTTGGATCGCAATCCCCTTGCCACCGTTGAGCGAAGTCAGTGGCGTGGCTGGAGTCAACGACTCGCCCGCCGCAGCTCGATTGAGATCGAGGCCCACTTTCAAGTTCAGACCGGCCTTCGCTTCGAAGGTCGCATCGGTGCCTCCAGCTAGGTTCAGATCGGCGAAGCCCAAGTTGATGGCTTGGGAGAAATCCAGATCGATCGACTTCGAGTATATTTTATTGAGATCCAACCCGAATGTAATACGTTTGTGCGCACTGTCGTAAACCAACGACGTGCTTGTGGACGTGTCATTTAGAATCGGTAAGACTTCGTTTAGTACAGCGACCAAGTCCTGCACGTTGGCAACTCGCAGTTTCGCTGTCGCGACTTGTGAAACACCCAGTCCCAGTACACTGTTGGCCGGATTGACATCTTCGGCTTGCGTTGCACTCAGTCCAAGGCTTGATCCGCCGGAGACCGAGAGTGATTGCGTAGTACTATCGAGTGCAGCGAGTCGAATGTGGCCATCGACGGCTTGGGCGACGATCAAATCGCTCAGCAGCGATCCATCACCGATGTCGACCGCCATGGCTGTGTTCAAATCTCGCACCAAATTGGCGAGTGTGGCATTCGACGTGATAGCCCCGGCCGGTAGTGTTACTGCTACACTCTGCGGGTCGTTGCTATTCTTCGTCTCGATCGTGAAATTCAGCTTCACATCTTGACCGATGCGACCACTGCTGGGTGCTGGCGCTGAGCCAGTGATTTGCAGTGTACTAACGCTAAATGCACTGCCAGCAGATTGGTTCTTCAGACGTATGGATAGCTTGTTAGCGTTCCCATCGGTGCCAGTTGCTCGCACCGCTTCGACTTTGTCCCCCACTCCAGCATTCACCAGTGCTTGGTTGATGTCGTCGTACAGGTCGTTGATCGTTAAATTGTCGCTCGTAGCGGCAGCATGTAGCGTTACCAATACGGGGTCGTTGTCTGCGATGCGTAGCACGAAACTGGCGTCGCTAGTCAATACGCCCGTCGTTGCCGAAATCTCGTGCTCGCCTTGCAACTGCGCCTTGTCGAATAGCTGGCTCGCCAAATTCTCGGTTTGATCTAGAAAACCGGCGACCGAACTGATGGAATCCTTCACGAACGGAATACCACCGGGAACATCTAGCTTACTCATCACGGAGTCGATGGAGTCACCGAGCTGAATAACCATCGACAGCACGTCGGCGGGTGACAGGTCCGAGAAGTCCTCGAACGTAGCAACTCCAGCGACGACAGTACCACTGGTCGACAACCCATTCAGGGTTGAGAAGTCACTGAAGCTTTGCGAGCCAGCAGTGCTAACGTTGATCTTCCCTGTCGTGCCGGCTAGATCGGGCGTCAGCGACAATCCAGGAATGTTGTAGGTGCCGCTAACAACCGCAGGCTTGAAAAAGGCATAGTTGTCGGGCGCGAGCTGGCTGATCGTTGTACCACCAATGTTTTCAATGCTCGCACCAATGGTCGTGTCAAACATGACGCCGCTGTTGGCACTCGACTCCTGCAGAACCGCTTTCATGAATCCCAGCGAGCCTACGATCGTTGGATCATCCAGTGTGGCGGAAAGTTTAATGCTCACTTCATGTGCTGCATCACTTTTGATTCGCAGGCGATCTCCGCTTGCCGTGGCGGGATTGAGGTCCACTTCCAGAGGCAGTTTGAACGTCGGAGCGGCATGCAGCGTGAAATCGCCCGATTCGTCAAACTTCAAACCATCCAGCGGCCCTTTAGCCCCAGGCAAAGCCCCAGCCTCGGTCAGGTCCAGACGCACGGGAATGTCCAAAACTGTTGGTGAAAACGTCGACGTCAGCGAGAGGGTCGTGCCGCTGAGTGTGATAGCCGTCATGGTGATCCCCAGCGGCCCAGCAAGATCACTCAGGACTTGCCCCAGAGTTGGATCGGATTCGCTCTGCTGATATCGCTCCAAGGCAGCCCGCAGCGAGTCGCCGAAGAGAGTTGTGTCTGTTGCCGAATCGAGCGCAGGACCGCCGTACAAATCATGCTTGCCACCCACGTTGAACGAGAACGATGGGTTGGTGGTGTCCGGTGTATCGCCGCGCGAGGCAGGATAACTCAAAGTCACCGTTCTGCCTCTGACTGCGACAACGGTAGCGCTAAAATGCTCTCCGGTGGTGGCTAGAAAACGCGCTGAATTGCCGATCGCAATGCCTTGCTTGGCAACATCTTTGTTCAGGGTCACTGTGAATTGATTAGATTGGTCTACGACGACTGGCGAAGTGACATCTGTTACTTGTGCTCCGCTGAACTGGCGCGTTGCCCCCGACGCAGCTAGCACTTCGGCCAGGCTGCGATTGACCAGCGGCAGTTTCGTCGCAAGCTGTGGATGGTTGATGACCGCGTCATCGATCCAATCTGCCAATTTGCCCAGTCCGTCAATCAGTGGCTTGCCCGAGACATTGAGATCGAGCGAGGTCAAGTTGCTGAGCGGATCCAATAGGATTGGCGAGGTGTCCAGCACGTTCGTGTCCGTGAACTTTGCTCTGGCATCGGCGATCGTGGTGCCGAATAGCTGCGGGTCGTCAAACGGCAAGTCGATATTGAGCGGATTGGAAGCAGCCGGTGTTACCAGAATGCGATCGGCCAGCGGCCCCGCGCCAGGCATGCTGATATTGACATCCGCGCCGACCGAGTACTCGGTTGCTACAATATTACCCGTTACGACGCCATCGCCGATCGAATAGTCGAGGGTTTTTCCGGCTGCGTCAATAGAGGTAGCTATCGCAAAATTGTCGAGATTGAAGTAGGGGTTGACCCCTTCAGGAACCTTCATATCCACGCCAAATTTCAGGTCGATATCTGCTGTCGTGTGCTGAGTTACTTGAACACCCGAGTTGAAATCAACATGCAAGTCATTCCACGCTTGGCCCAGGCCACTTAGATCTGGCGTGACGAGCGTGTCTGCATCGGCGGCTACTAGGATTTGAAACTGGAGCTTGCCTGCAGCATCGCTTCCACCGATAACGCTCAGAGCGGGCGTACTACCACGGCCAACGAACCCACCGTCGACGCCAACGTCAATCTGTGTTTGGATGGCATCGCGCAGTCCCCAAGCTGTGGGATTCAAGCCTGTATTGCTAGAGTCAAAACGTGGACTGGACGCATCAAAGGCAGAAAAGTAGTCTGTCGCCACCTGTTCAAACTGAATGAAGTCGCCCCAGTCGCGATCGACGCTACCGTCGGCCGAGTCGAGCAGATCGTTCAGGCTGCGTCCTGTGCCTGGAATGTCTTGATTGAGAGTCGAATTGAAGGCCAGCGAACTGGCGGCCTGGTCGAGCGAACCGAGAAGCGACAGGAGCTGGTCCTGAATCGGGGCTGTCAGCGAAGAGTCTATGAGCGCGGGAGCCTCCCCTTCTGCAGACAGACCATCGACCGCCAGCACTCGGCGATCTTCGAGGGACTCCATCTGCATCAGCCGCTTGCGGAATTCGTTTCGTTTTCGGCGACTGGCGGAAGACAGGGCGGCACGCTTTTTAGCAGTCATGACTATGCTCATGGGGGGGAGGCGAAGTGGACCAGTCGCTGCGGAGGGAAAGTCGATAGAAAACGCGAGGTCCCGCCAATAGCAGCTATTACTTAGACCTCCCAGAACAACCTGCCTGTCGCCCAATAAACTGCTCAAAAAATGGATTTGCACTAAAGTTTGTGATGTGGTGCCAAGCAGCCTGCACCAAATTGCCGCAGGCCTGTCAGTGTTTGGCTGCCTCAGTTGGCCCGCCAGACAAGCCGCCAGATAAAAAGAGATTGGCGAGTTGGCGACATTCGTGCCGGAGTTGTAGGTATAGTGTTACCATGTCATCACCCATCCTTCTTAGTCCCCGTCCCGATCCACTCGACGACTCGCTGGTTCAGCGCGCCAAGCTGGGAGACCAATTGGCGTTAGCCGAGCTATTCGGACGTTATCGTCCTAGATTGCGCAACATGGTCGCTTTTCGCATGGACCGGCATCTACAGGGCCGAATCGATCCGTCGGACGTTTTGCAAGACGCTTTCATCGTTTTGGCGGACCGTCTGCATGAGTATGTCCCAGAGAAGAAGATGACCTTCTTTGTTTGGGTCCGCCTAGTAACCATGGAGCGCTTGCTACGTTTGCATCGTGATCATATTCAAACGCAAAAGCGTGACGCACGTCGTGAACTTTCCATCGAGCAACAGCTTGGAACCGACGCCACGAGTATGTCGATTGCAGCGGGCCTATTGGCTAGCGCGACTTCAGCCTGCAACAGGATGGCACGCAAGGAACAGCGCGTGGCGCTGCTGTCGCTGTTAGCTAAAATGGACGAACTCGATCGAGAAATCATTGCGCTCCGTATTTTCGAAGCCCTAACCAATGGCGAGGCAGCCGAAATCCTTGGTCTTACCAAGCAAACAGCTAGCAAACGTTTTATCCGCGCCATCTCCCGCCTCCGCGAAGAAATGGTGCAAATCCCAGGATTTGCCGAATTGTTTTAGCTTTGCATAGTTACGCTACCGACCGACAGCCTTCGAATCAGACACCATGCTCGCTTAGCTCCGATGCACAATTCGATATGCAACGATGATTGAACCTAGCCAAGATCCCGAGAGCCAGGACAGCCAGATCGACAGTTTGGCTGACGAGTACTTGGGCCTATTGCGAGCCGGAACAGCGCCACCAATTGCAGATTTCGCTGGGCAACATCCAGAAGTCGCTCTCGCTCTTCGCGCTGTACTGGAAACGCTTGTCGCGTTGCATCAAATAGTCCCTCAAGAATCGGGATCCACATCGAGTATTTATGGTGAGAATCACCAGGCTACGTTCCCAAAGTTTGACGACTATCGACTGTTGAGCGTCGCGGGGCAGGGGGGGATGGGAGTCGTGTATGAGGCGATTCAAGTGTCACTCGACCGTCGCGTGGCATTGAAAGTCCTGCCTCATTATCTGTCTCGCGATCTTCTGGCTGTAGAGCGTTTTCGCGTGGAGGCCTGTGCAGCGGCCAAATTGCATCACACCAACATCGTACCGGTCTTCGAAGTTGGCGAGCAGGGCAAGCAGAGTTTTTATGCGATGCAGTTTATCGATGGTGAGTCGTTGGACAAAGTCATCCGAAAACTGCGCAATTTCCGACAGTATTCCGCCGCAGGCAGTCCAGTCATCAAGCATGTCCGTGGAATGCCGCAAACTTCGGTAGACGCCATGCGCTGTCAAACCGGTCTCCACTCACAAGAACCAGCGTCCATTGTTGAACATACGACTCTGGCGCCTCCCAATGAGCCAGCCCCTGTTACAGATGAAGCAGACAGCGGCGACACCCGCCCCATGCATACTGCGGGTCTACTTGATTCAGCAACACAACTTCTCGACCCAAGCTCAACTTTCGCATCAGCTAGCGATGCTAAACCTTTTTACCGAAATGTCGCTCGGCTTGGTCGGCAGGTAGCTCTAGCTCTCCAACATGCACACGTTCATGCCGTTCTTCATCGCGACATCAAACCAGCCAATCTAATGCTGGATCTGACCGGCAATATTTGGGTTACCGATTTTGGGCTGGCGAAAACTGAAACCGACGAACTGACGCGCGACGGCGATGTGGTGGGAACTTTACGCTACATGGCACCGGAGCGGTTTAGCGGAACTTATGATGCGCGCAGTGACATCTACTCGCTGGGAGTCACCTTGTACGAGCTAATCGGCTTGCAACCCGCATTCAACTCACGGGATCGACTGAGCCTAATTGAAACGATTAAGAATGGTGACACGCTGCCACTACGATCGCTGAATCGACGCATCCCCTATGATCTGCAGACAATTGTCGGCAAGGCCATGGAATCGCAACCAGCGCGGCGTTATCAGTCGGCGCAGACCATGGCTGACGATTTGCAGCGTTTCCTCGATGGCCAGCCGATCCAAGCCCGGCGGGTTTCCAATCTGGAACGGCTGTGGCTGTGGTCCCACAAGAATGCGGCCTTGGCCGCTTCTCTGGCGATTGTCATGTGCTTGCTACTGTTTGGCGCAATTGGCTCAACACTGGCGGCCATTGCACAATCACACCTCGCTTTAGAAATGTCGCTTCTAGCGACGGCCAAGGAAGCTCAGTCCATCGAAGCTTTGAAGCAACGAGATATAGCCTTTCACAATGCTTACTTCGCCGACATTCGCCAAGCCCAGCAGGACTGGGAAAATGGTCATACACGGCGAATGCTAATGACGCTTCAACGCTATGTTCCGACCGGTGACCATCAAGATATCCGTGGCTGGGAATGGTTTTACTTGCTCTCGCTTGCACATCAAGATGAGGCCACCATTTCGGATTTCGAAGGGACCGCCCCACAGATCCAGTGGTCTCGCGATGGAGAGCGCATCTTCAGTTGCGGGACGGACGGGACAATCTGCGTACGAAACGGGCAAGGCAAACTGTTGGTGTCGATAGCGATTCCGAAGGTCCGCCAATTTGCACTGAATTACAACGATAAGCAGTTGGCAACAGTCAGTGACGACGAAGTCGTGCGAATCTGGGATACCCACTCGGGCGAGCTCGTGCAGACGATTCGCCTACCTCAGCGACAACTGGTCAGCGTGGGCTGGGGAAAAATCCCAAACCTGATTGTGGTCGCTGCCCGACCGACGGTGGATGTTCCAGGCGGCGAAGTGATTCTGATCGATCGGATTACTGAACTCGTACTCCAACGACACGACAGTGCAGCGGGGATTGCCAATTGGCTGCATGTACATCCGCAGGGAGATGGATTGGCCGTCGGTGGACCCGGTATTGGAATCACAATTGGGTTTATAACGCAAAAAGATGTAATTGAAATAGGTGCTTCGCTATTCGGGCATGTCAATCGGGTGACCTGTTCGGCATGGCATCCAGATGGGCGGTGGATCGCAGTTGGGGTAGAAACACGCGGGGTTTGCGTTTTCGAAATTGACCGAAACACGCCGCAGCCCAAACTGCTCTTCCAAACCGACGATTCAGCCACAGCCGACGCGGTAGCCTTCTCCATCGATGGCAAACAGTTGTTCGTCGGAAACCGCTCGCAACGCATCGACGTGTACGACCTGGACTCACAACAGAGAACGGCATCTTTCAAAGGACATCTCGGGTCGATACTATCGATCGCTCCGCATCCATCAGGAACTTTGCTTGCCTCCAGTTCGGCGGATGGCACCATCAAAGTGTGGCGCACGGATGCTGTTGTTGACGCCGCTGAGCCTGTCAGCGTGCCGCAAGATTGCCACGGCGACAGCCCCGACGGCAGTTGGAAATGGCAACAGCTTGGAAACCAAGTGCTGATCACCGATGCGGCATCAGGAGATGAACTCACCCGGCTCTCTCCGTTTAATGGATTAAATCAAGATACGTGTGCACCGGCTCGAGTCAAATTGTTCCCCGAGGTAAATCGCGCCCTATTCTGGCCGACACCCCATGAAGTGGGAGGACCGCGAAGAATCTGGGTTTGTGATACCGTCAATTGGAAAAACACATTAGACCTTGGCAATGTTCGGTTCCAAGCTCCTTGGGCCGATTTGAGAGGTGATTTTGCCATCATGGCTCAGAATGGAGTCGCAAAGCTTTTCGATGGTCGCACCGGAGGCCTCCATTCCGTGTTGGTCTCATCCGGTAGTCCACCGGGGTTAAATGATCGAATTGAAGACTTCGACGGTGGTATGGTTGTCATGTTGAGTCCCAGCGGCGCTCGATTTGTGACCTGCGCGGGTGCTGAAGTGAAGATTTGGGATTCTGAAACGCGAGTTGAGCTAGCCACTCTAATTGGGCATCGCCCCGGCAATTTCGTGTCGCGCCTGGGGTGGAGCAACCTCGGAAATTTCTTCGCCACCGGAGCCACGGATCAGACAATCGTCCTATGGGACGCACAGCAACTTCGGCAAATGCAAACCTTGCGAGGACTGCAAGATACGCCCGACACCGACCTGTTTGGGTTTAATCATGATGACTCGCGCTTTATCGCAGCCGACTCGCAAAACCTAAAACTGTGGGATGTGGCAAGCGGACGCGAAGTGCTATCAATGGAGCGCGGCCCACAGACACCATCCGTATTTAGGAAATTTGTAGAGAGTGACTCTGCAGTAAAGCTTGGCTTGTCTGATGCCGCCCTGCGTTTTGAGCAACTAGCCAGGGGTGAATCGCTGCGCAATGATCGTGACCTCATCGACCACTTCCGTCACGACACCCTACTGGGACTCGCCCGCTATCTCGTATTCAGTTCTCCAAGCGATAGTCCGCCTAGTAATCCGCCAGAAAGAGCGATAGCTTTAACCAATCAAGCGTTGAAACTGAAACCAACCGACGCCGAGTCTCTATTCCTACATGCACTGGCGCTCTACCGAGCTGCCGATTTCACGGAGTCCCTGCGAGTGCTCAAGTTGGCGTCAGACTCCGGCTTGGCGGACGATTACGCACTGAAAATCCTGCGGTCATTATGCCTGAAGAATGCTGATTCAGCCGACGATGCGTCTGCCGCAGCTTCAGAGGCTTTCGAGGCGCTGAACTTGGCTGATGAAATTGACTTAGAGCATTGTAACCTTGTCTCTGAGTTTGCCCATGCTTTCATACCAAGCGAGCAGGCGCATGACGAACAATTGCGCATAGTTGTCAATACTTTGCAAGATGGACTCGACGAAGACGCATCCACCACCTCCTTGCGCGAAGCCTTGTTGCTGGCCCCAAAGCATGCAAGAATCGAATTCAACGTGAGTGGTACAATCAAGCTGAAGTTCGGACCTCTTGAAATCCAAAGATCGCTGCAGATTATTGGCTCTGGATGCGAAAAAATTGCAATCAGTGGGTGCCATAAGACTCGGTTGCTAATCGTCGACGATGGAGACCCAACTCTTTTGTCGGACGTCGCATTGTCAGGCATTCGCTTTACGGCAGGACACTCGCAGGCCAAGAGTGACTCCAGGATACTGGAATTTCACGATGGCCCGCGAGGGTCTATTTACTCGCATGAGTCGCTTTCGATCTCGGATTGCCAACTAGATGCAAATCACGTGTCCAGCGGCTGGGGAGGTGCAATTTACACCGATGAAGACTCAGTATTGAAAGTCATCCGCACGTCGTTCACAAACAATTCGGCAATGTCCGGTGGCGCCCTGTGTACGGCCCCTAACAGCAGTGTATCGATCGACTCATGCACTTTTGCACACAACCTGCAAACGGCGCGCTTGTCAGGCGTTGGAAGCGCGATTGAGAATGGTGGGATGCTCAGAATTTTCAACTCTACCTTTTCCCAGAATGGCGCTTTTCGCGGAGGCGCAGTCGACACCCCCACCCAGGGCAACCAAGTTGAAATTCGACATTGCACGTTTACGCAGAACAGAGGCGGAGCGATCAGTACCCATACCGATCCAGTTGCTCACCAACAGTTCCGAGCGGTTATTGCAAACTGTATTTTGTGGGGTAATACCAATGAAAAAGGGGAACCATTAGATATTCTGGCGACTGATGGAGTTCAGGCCGACATCTCTCAGTCCATCGTCGGAGTCGTCCAGGGGGACACCATTGACGCGGTAGCCAACCTCACCGATGTCGACCCCAGACTGGCTGCTCTGGCCGACAATGGCGGGCCCACCAAAACCCATGCCCTTCTCGAAGGCAGCCCCGCCATCGATGCTGGCAGCATAACCGAGCTGAAATTCGACCAACGCGGCCCCCCCTACGCTCGCACCTTGCACTCCATCCCTGATATTGGCGCCTTCGAATTTGGCAACGATGCAATGGCTCGGGACAGATAGTTTGCAGCTAAGGACTCGCAAGAAAATATAGCTCCGCATTGGAATTTATCTGTGCTTGGATTTCTCCCAGCTTGGCAGGATGCCAGATGCAAATGTTGTTGAATAGATTCGTGAAAAGTATACCGCATTGATCGGCGACCTCGATGAGCAAGGAAGCAGAAGATAGGCGGCAACCGAAGCTCGTTCCTTGATGCGAGGAGGGATCGCAGCTGTCGCCGAGGCGATAGGAATGTCGGATCGTACGATTCGCAACGCAATCGCCGAGTTGTCTGACAATCCGCCACTCGCTTCTGATCGCCAAAGGCGTCTAGGTGGAGCTCGCGTCAGTCGCGTGAAGAAACAACCAGAGCTCCTTGAATCACTTCTTTCCCTTGTTGAGAATGGCACTCGTGGCGATCCCATGTCGCCGCTTCGCTGGACCTGTAAGAGCACTCGCTCCCCGCTGAACTTAATCGCAAAGGTCACGCAATCAGCAGCACAAAAGTCGGTGAGTTGCTTTCGCTCGAAGATTCCCACTTTTCGAAACGCCACTCAAGCACCTTGCTGCACATTCGTCAGGCCATGCCGGAACGCCTGGTAGTCGAAGTTGATTGATCTCCGCCAGAATGTCGACGATCTGCTCCTGAGACAATGACACCGACGCAGGCTTAGCGGCGTCGGACGTGATTAGTGGTGCGAGCAGTTTCAGCAGGTCCGCTTGCCTGGCTTGCCCTGAGCGTTCGTCGTCCGACCTCCGGCGCCAAAATCAACTTGCATCTCCGCTCCGGGATCAATTTCCATCCTGCGAAACGGTAGCGGAGTCGTCTGGCCAAGTTGAATAACGTAGCGATAGACTGACCAGTACTTGCCCGCGTACCACCGCCGCCTGTGAGAAGTTCCGGCATCTTCCTAGCCGACGCACCAACCGCTCGCTCACAATGCTCGTCAGTCACCTGAAGGTCGTGCGTCTCCGCAATGCGGCTCGAACGTACCGTCCATGCGCTAATGAGTAAGCGCACACCATAGCCAGTCGGCCTGCGTGGTTGTTTGGTTGTCGAGTTCGCTGTAGGGCACGGCTGGTTGCTTGTGACCGTTTGGTGGACTCTGCAACTGAGGAACGATAGTTATGGCGCGAAGTCGAGGGTCAAAGAAGTTTGCTGTGTGGCGGAAGCGGTTGGCGAAGTTTGGCAGGTACGGTTTGGCAGGAACGGCCTTCTGCAAACGGGAGGGCATTGCTCAACGCTATTCTAATACTGGTCGCGTTGAATTCGGAACAGGCGACTCATGCAGAACTCGAAGGCCCCGGCATCCATGGGCGGCAAGCGTTGCCTATCGAGAGCACCATCGAAGTCTTCATTGGCGCAGACGTCAAGGTGCGTCTGCCAGGAACGGACCGAGAGCTGATCAAGTTCGTTTGGCATGGCCTACAATTCGAAGCCATCACGAACGGTCGGCCTTCAGCGTTCGAGCGAATCGATTTCGGTAAGGACTGGGCGGCGGAGCGATGCTGCATAGCACCACCGTTCAGCGCTCCGTTGCACCTTTTCCGGCAAAAATCTTATCACGAAATTTGGCAATTCGAGACCTTCGCGTTTCTGCCTTTTTTGCTGAATTGAGATTGATCACGTAACTTTTCTGCCTGCCGGGCGTCAGGATACGAAACGCTTCTGCAAGCGCCGGGTCAGCTTCAAGTGCCTCGACAAGCTCAGCCGGTAGCTCCAGTGTTCTTTTTTCTTTCGGTGGCTTGATGCCAGCCTCCGCATACCCTTTCGCCTCGTCCAAATAGGAATGGATTGTCGGCCTCATCAACTGCACTTGAGCATTGTTCGTAAACCGAATCATGTCAGGGTGCCGGGTATTGGGGCCTTGCTTTTCCAGGACTTGCTCCAAGTCCTTCATTAATGCGGCGTTAAAAAAACTTATGCGGAAGTCGCTGCGCAAGGCTCCGAGAATCACGATATTGCGACCAGAATGCATGTAGCACGGATGTGCCCATTTAACAGCCTCAACCAGCCCGGATTCAAGACAAATCCGCCGAAGCTCATTGAGACCTTGGCTCCACTGTCGCGTCGAACAATCCGAGGTGGCGAATCGCTTGCAGCGTCCACACCCTTTCTCAAAGTACGTCTCGATGTCAGTAATCATTGCTTCACCCCACCAATACTAAACGACCATAGGCGATGAATCCGCAAACCACGGCGACCATGATCCAGTAGATCATTGGACCGAATGTCGAGTCACCGGAGAAGTAATGAAGGACAATGAATATCAGCATTTCTGCAGCGATGCAAATCGCCGCAGCCGGAGCCAAGAAATCCAAAGGCATGTAGAACAGCGGGACGACCAAAGCAATACTCCCAAGGATTTCGAAGCCTCCCATCGCTTGCCACAATCCGTTCGGAATTGCCTTGAGCGAGGGCATCGTCTTTTCAACTGAATTCGAAAACTTCCAAACTGCCCCCATCAGCGTGTGGAGCGCCAAAAGGATTTGAAGGGTCCACAGAAGAATGTTCATCTTGCTTGCCTCTTGTCGACTGCTACTATTTCGGCGAGCTTGCTGAGCATTGCTGACCATCCTTGCCTTGCTCCCCGGAGAGCTTGCTTGCCAAACGGTTTTGCAACATTGAATCCAGAATGCTCGAATAACAATCGCGTGCCGTCCCCTTCCGGTTCAAGTTTGAAGCTGACCTGCGTTCCAACAAGTGCTCCCCCTTCCCACGAAAATACGAGTAGATTCGGTTCATCGCACTTAAGAACTTCACATTGCACGCTCAATCCCCCAAATCCAACCTCGGGTTTGGGTGGCACTTCAAATGTGAATCGATGTCCGACCCGAGGCTTGAAATCATTGGGGTACAACCACTCGCTCAGTGCAGCACTGCTGGCGAGTGATTTCCAAACCGCTTCTGGCGGCTTTGGAAACACCATCTCACGATGGATGGTTTCGCTCACTTTCCGTCTCCTTTCATTACATGCTCTTGGAGTCTCTGAAGATGCTTGTCCCAGAACTGTTCGTAGTGCGCAATCCAATCCCGCACCGGGGCTAGCTGCTCAGGTACTAAACGGTAGCGGCGTTCTCGGCCGTGTCTTTGCTCCGCAACAAGTCCAGCGTTTAAGAGCACGCGCAGATGCTGCGAAACCGCAGGCCGACTCATCTCGAACAGTTCGGCAATCGCGTTCACTGGGCGCTCGGCCTCAATGAGGACGTCCAGCATCTGGCGGCGCGCCGGATGGCTGATGGCGGCAAAAACATCGGTTTCAGTCGTCGTAGTCATGCCTTTAATATACGTAAGAATTCACTTACCGGTCAAGGGCGATCCTACAATTACGAGAGTGAAAACCATCTTTCCCGGATGAGGCTCTATTGCTGGTAGAGGCAATTGTTCTGCACGATTTGGTAACTCGTGGCCTGGGCAATTCATTGCAGCCAAGGCATTCATTTGCCTCGCGTACAACGAAGACTATTCAGCATCAGGAGGTGAAGCGTTGATTCGGGCCGAACTTTCGGGAGAGGTGATTCGCTTGGCACATTTGCTTCTGGAACTGCTTCCCGATTCGGAAGGAATGGGTTTGCTCGCATTGCTACTGCTCCTCAAATCACAACGCTCGGCTCGCATGTCGGATCGGGCGATTGTATTGTATTGAAGGATCAGGACCGTTCGCGTTGTGACAGTGAACTAGTCGACGAAGGCAAGCAGCTTGCCGAGCAGTCGCTCGCATCGCGTCGTTACAATGCCTACAGGATTCAGGCGGTGATCACGGCAGCAGACTCAGAAACTCAACACTTGCCCATACCGATTGTTTCCCAATCATGGCTCTGTACGACATCCTGCTGCGGGCGGACGCATCGCCGATCGCCGAACTGAGCAGTGCGAAGGTGGTTGCGATGCGAGATGGCCCCGAGGCCGGTATGGCGATCGTTGAAAAGATCGTGTCACGCGATGAGCTATGGAACTATCTCGATCGTATCATGCTGCGTCTCACATGTGTCGTCGAAATATGGCCGCTTTTAGAAACGGATGCTTCCGGCGAAGAGTCCGTGCCGGTTCCGGTGCAAGAACCTGAAGCGTTCGGTGAAAAGATTTAGGCGGAGGTAGATCGATGAGCCATTGCTGCGAGTCCGCCAGCAAAGATAAGTCTAAGCCACTGACACACAAAGTGCGAGGGTTCCTAGCATGGCTTCTTCCGAGCGTCGTGCTGGTGATGATGACGAAGTGCCCAGCTTGCCTGGCAGCCTACGTGGCCCTTTGGACCGGACTGGGACCATCGCTTTCGGCGGCAACCAATTTGCGCAGGGCAATGATCCTGCTAGGCGCCCTTTCGTTGCTGTTCTTGTCTGTGAAACCACTGAGTCGTAAGACAGCTAGCTGCAACCGGTTTACCAACTTCAGAAAGGAGCAAAACAAATGCAAAACCCAATAGTCAGTCGAGGCCAATGGAATACGGCGCGTGCAGAATTGCTTGAAAAGGAAAAGAAGCATACACACGCTGGCGACGCGTTAGCCGCGGCGTGGCGACGACTGCCGATGACACCAATGGAGCCGGTAACAGTCGTGGGGCCGAAGGGACCGATTGCGTTGCAGGAAGTGTTCGAGAGCCGGAAAATTCTGCTCGTCTATCACTTCATGTGGAAACTTGGCACGCCGCACCACAAGCAATGTGAAGGATGCACGTTTAGTCAGGTCGCAATGAACGACGCCGTGCGTTCCTATCTCGGCGAGCGCGATGTGACCTACGCCGTCTTCTGCAGCGGGCGCTCGAAGAGCTCATCGCGTAACGAGATTTCATGGGCTGGACCGCGCCGTGGTACTCGACTGCTGACTCTGACGAAGCACTGAAAACTCGCGATGGTGGTGATCTCCGCTGTTATCGGCAGGCCGACGAGCAGGTGTTCCAGACGTACGAAACCAAGTGACGGGGGATTGAAGCCATGCTGCCGTTGTTTGTTAGTTTACCTTTGGCGGCGAACCGCAGGGGACGTTGTGGCTGGAGGACGGACGCCAGGTGCCGCTGTTCATGCCTGTTCTGGAAGATTCATATGAGTCTGATCTTGGGCTGTGAAGTGGAGAAGCAAGGCGTTGCACACGAAACCCCGGAGCCGAGCGGTGTGACAGTTGAGAATCGTTCGCCGCAGCACGTTGATCGTCCCTTTCCCACTTTTGAACTGGCAGGGCAAGGTGTGATCTAATTAAACGGACTGCTATTAGTCACTGTGCTGTTTCAGTACCGTCTTCCGGCTCTAAGGCATACACCTGGAAATTCGTATAGATGTGGTGCGTACCTACCATGCGAACCCCGAAATAGCCCTCCCGATAGACCGGAATGCGATCAAGATCGTAGACGGTTGTCCGAGCAGTTAGCTGGCCTTCGCTGTCGCGGCCTTCGACCTGAATCGGGTCGCCCCGAGCGATCTGGTAAATCAGTTTGCCGTCGACGATGTATTGAATCACATCGTCATAGGCTACCAGCTGCACCGTCATGACCTTATCTGGCGTGATCAAGTAGTCCGGTTTTCCGTCCTTATCGTTAAGCGCCAGATGCTCGGCTGGTTTGCCGTCCACTTCACGCGGATACCGCCGCATTCGGGTCGTCAAGTTGGCAGCTCCAGCACCACCACCACCTGTGCTCGCGTAATAGCCGTGAATCTTGTCGTAGGATGAGAATTTGCCCGTGTACCGGTTCGAATCGAAGAGGCTCTCATCGGGATCCAATGGATCGCTAGCCATCCAGAAGTTATTGATGTCGCGTGGTTGGAGTCCCTGAATCGCTGGTTCGGGCGTCGGGCAGAGCACGTCATACGTAATCGCCACGCGAGTGGAGAGCTTGTGCTTGAACCACACCGTGCATCCGCGTCCCGGCAAGAGACAGTCAAGCGAGTGATCTCTTGCCACGACTTTGGCTGCCGCAAGTCCCGGTCGCTCCTGGATCTGGACCACCCAGTTGTTTAGGTTTCCAAAATCATCCTGAGCCAGCTGCGCCCCGACCTTGAACAGCCCCGCCCCATGACCGAGCACCGCTGGCTTCTTCCCGCTGCCAGCCGGTTTCACCGTTACTGAATCGGTCGGAACTGAATCGGTCGGAACTGGCAATCCGTGACACAAAAGAGTCCCCCACGACATATGTTGGAGGTGCGCCCCTTCGGGGCGTTCCTTGCTTGCCACTGTCCGGCTGTAGTGCATCTCCAGCCCCATTCGGTCATGGTAATGATGCACGCCCCGTTCGTAGATCGGTCGAAAGCGTCCCCGGCCTTTTCGAGAGATGGTGGGATAAACGTATCTGTCCCCCACACTGCGATAGCTTTGGTAAGGAACGTCTTGACCTAGGTTGTATTTAGCAGTGTATTCAAATCCCAGCGCGAGACGATTGTCGGCAGCGCCGTACAGATCCACGCCTTGCTTCCAGGCCATCTCACAAGCGCAGGCGAGGAAGCCAATTCCCATCTGAACGTGCGACTGATCTCGACCACTCTCCTGGCATTCTCCGAACTCGTTGAAATATTTTCTGATGCTGCCGTTTCCTGCGCCATGCAAGTAATAATTTACCGCGCGGTCAAACATCGCACGATCATCAAGAAACACTCCCATCGCGATCATGGTCTGGATCATCGAGGCATCCCAATTGCCGTTGGCGGTGGGGTAGAAGTCCTCAATCACTGGATAAAAGACTTGCCGAAGCATTTGCTCAAATCGCTGCTGTTCCTCGTCCCGCCATTCAGTGCTGGTGTGTCGGATGAGCTCTGCCGCATTGCAGAACGCTACTCCGTCCATGCCTACCAACAGCCGCGCATCGTGACCGGAAACGGACTGGAGCGTGGTGGCCCACGCGTTAAGAATCTCGATTGCTTTTGTCGCGTGCGCCTTTTTCTGCGTAAGACTCCACTGCAAAGCATGGGCATAAGCCGCCGCCGCGTCGTTGGACATATCTGAACTGCCAATGTTCGGATTGTTCTTGACTCCGCGTACAACATTGGCGAACGGCTTAGGGGTGTAAGCGAGTGAACTTCCTGCGTCTGCTTGCAATTGCTCCCAGGCGGACTGCCACGGCTGCTGGCCGGTGTTGATCTTCTGTTGAATGAACTCCAGCTCGGCGCGACTGTGAAGCAGGCCTGGATGAACGAACGGCTTCGCCGCCCCTGGAGCTCTAGGGCTCTCGTCGGCCAACGTCGAAGCCGCCAGTCCAAACGCGAGAAGAACGAGAAGGAAGGACTTCATGTGAATGCTCCAATGATCGTTCCAGGAGAACCAATAGTGCCCAGTTCCAATTCATCGCCTGACCACGGCCGGGCGTGAAATCCATGTCCCCGAGTCCCCAGCGATTCGGTGATCGCATCTATTGAATCTCAATGAATTCAGAGCTGACCATCAGGTCACGCTCATCGGTGAGGTTAAAGAACACGACAGACGCACCGACGGGAACCGTCGCGCTCAATAATGAGTCAACCATCATCGCCGGCGCAGTTTCCCATTTTCGCTGGGGCCACAGGCCTGTATCTCTTGTATACAAAAGCTCCGCTTGCGTGACTTTCGAGGCGGAGGAGAAAATTACCTTGACCTGGTCCCCTACGATTTGCGCTTGTGCCAGCGTTGCCAACGGCAAGCCGTCGTTCACAATGCTGTCGGCAAATGCATAAATCTCCGGCGGTCGCCAGCCCGCCCCATGTCCATGCTTCATTCTCAACTCAAAGCGCAACGTCGCCGGGCCCGATATGGTCTGCGCCGATCGCTGAGTCGACGGCATGGGGAAGTGCGTATCATTGGTGCCGTTCACCCAGAGCGTTGGAGTGGTGACATTGGCAAAATAGGCCGAACCATCGTAGTACTTGTTCACAAAATCGCTGTAGGGCCCAGGCTTAATTGCCAGTCCCTGATTTCCATCGGAATCGGGCAGGAAGCCGCAGCCATAGACGGGAATGGCAAATTTGAACCGAGAGTCCAGTCCCATGATGGTACTGGTCAGCGTTCCACCCCAACTGATGCCCGTGATGCCAATCTTGTCGGCATTCACTTCCGGGAATGATCGAATTAGCGAGTGAGCCTGGATGGCTTGTGCCACCGCATGAAAATACCACTGCTCTTCGAGGGGATCTTGATAGTTTGCAAAAATTCCTAAACGACTGAGACCGGGGTGCTCCATGCGGCTGCCAGCTTCCTTCGGATAATGACCTTCCAAATCCATACTGATCGCTGCGAACCCGTGGTCATTCCACTTCTTAACCCAGGTATCAAACGCAGTCCCCCCGCCGCCGTGCACACACACCACAGCTGGCCAGCCGCCATCGGGAGCCGTTCCCTCGGGAGCGTTGTAGTAGGCAAAGACCTGTACCCGCTTACCACGCACCGGAATCGCATCGTACAGCAGACCGGTCATTCCGGGCCTCGCCGCCGCCTCGGTCTTTTCCCACACGGGGGTCTGAAATAAATGTGCGGTATCCCATGGGCCATCGCTGGCCAGGCAGCTGGCTGCTGTATAGCTGTTGCCAAGAATGACAAGCACAAACAGCGCCGTTACCTTGATTCTCATGTTGGATTCTCCTCCCCTAGGACGGTCATCATGATATCGATTTTTCCAAAATGAAATCCGACGCGGTCTACTTCCAAGTTATCTTCGCTGCTTGCTTCTCAATATCCAGAAACACGCTTGCTGATTCAAAGTCTCGGGTGTAGGTAGTTCCATTTTGAATGGCAGGTCCCAAGGGTGGCCCCAGGGGCTTGTCATATTCAGGAAACCGTGTGAGCCAGACGGAACTGCGATTGTAGTTCACATCGTATCCGTCGTGGGGAAGAAAATAGCTGTACTTCTCGGCGCAGATCAGGAACAGTGCCAAGCAATACTCCAGGCGAGGCTGAATGTTCGCGCCCCGCGCCAGCTTCTTCCGGCTGTCATCGATCTTGAGCCCAGTGAGCGCCGCTTTCCCCAGTCCAATTGACATGCAGATAATTTTACCCTGGCGTGCCGCTTTCTGAACCGCAGCGATGCCGTTGGCCAAATACTCAACGCGGGTTAAACCATTGGCTGGACTTTCAATTCCCTCAAGGTAGGATCCGTCAAAATACGGCATATAACTCAAACCGGAATCCGTCAGTCTTGCGCGGATAATATTTGCCACCAACATTTTGTTCTCTGGAATCCGGTCCCTGAGCTCTTTCATCATAGCCGTGTAGCCTTCAGCCACTGCTTGCTTCCGTTCGGAGCCGATTTCCTGATCAAGAAAGGCTGGCTCCAGAGCTTTGATATTGCCATCCAGGAAAATCCCGTCGATCTCGTCGTACCCCACCATCTCCACGCAATGATCGACCCACCATTTGCGCAGCTCGGGATTCGACAGATCGTAGACTTTCCTCACACCCCGATGCAGCTTCCTATTCCCGTCGCTGTCCTGAAGGAACGCCCCAGGGATATCCTTCAGCCCGCTATTCACCTTGTAGGTAGAATAGTTGCACATGACATTTCTGTAGTAAAGAACGCAGGCATCTCGATTGACTGCTTTGATAGCCTTGGCTGCCGCGCGGGATCCATCTTCAGTGGAACCATAAGTACTGCTGCCGGTCGTTTTCTCGAGAGTGATCAGCGGGAATCCTGCCAGGTATTCCAACTCCTCCTGTGTAAAGTCAGTAGCCTTTCGCATGTGCATATACAGAGGAACATGATCCCAGCTGAAGGCCGGGTAATGCGTGGCCGAACCGTCTAACTTCTTGCGCCCCATTTGGGATACATCCAGCGGTTCAATACCTAGCTGCAGAGCGGGGCTACCGGGCTGGAAACTGAAATCGCCAGCAGCCGGATCGGTGAACAGAGGATCGCCCAAAAGACTGGCCTTCTCTTTGCCGATCGCACGCATCTTGCTCAAACGTTCATCCATCCAGGCCGGGTCGGTCGGATGAAAATAGAGATTCGAATCCATGTCGGTTTGCTCGAGCTTGGGACCTTCCCCCCCATCTCTCGTTCCGCCTCTGGGTCTGGCGGCATAGGCATTGCCACCTTCCGGATGCGAAATAATTATGTTGCGATGAACCTTAGAGCCCGTCACCGGGACCCATTCGAAGCTGAGATAGCCCCACCGCGGCACAGCCACTGGATCGACAATGAAATTGTTGATGATATCATTAACACCTTTGGAGGCGATGCTGGCAGAAAATCCATGATTCTTGTACAGGACATTTCCATAGATCAGCGTGTCATGCTGATCATCATCACATCGGATCGCTGCTGGTAGTGAATGAGCTTGATTATCGTGCAGGTAATTGTAGCGCACAATATTGCCGGTACCTGCTCCGGAGACATAGATACCATTCCCGTCGGACAGCAATTGCACCGAATGGCTAATCTCGTTGTATTCCACCAAGTTGTGCCGCGAGTGAATATATTTCTCACGATTCCGCCAATCCTCATAACCATTTCGGGCTTGATTCTCTTTAGGCGTAATCTCATGGCGGCGCACTGTCCTGGCGCCTTCCCCGTCTAAGTTGGCCCCCCCTCCGTCCCTGCTGGGGTTGACCCTGGTCGTGATGAGCACTGCGGCGTATCCACTGTGGTGCAGCTCGTTGTGAGAAATCCGATTATGCCCACTTTGCCAAGCCCAGAATCCTGGAGAATGCCAAGTGATTTCACTGAAATGATGAATGTAGTTATTGATAATACTATTGTGATGATTGACGTCTTTGGTACCAGGACCGTAGCCTGCGAGCAGAATCCCGGCCTCGCCCAGATGCGCAAATTCGCAATCCTCCACTCGATTGCGTTGGGCATGAAGATCCATGCGGACTCCGCTGCCTCCAGAATAGAGAAAGCGACACGAGGTAACCCTGCACTCTTCAGCGCCGCGGAAACGGAGCATTGCAGTGGGCCTGTCGAACATATCCCAATCATGCTGCAGCCCCCAGCCCAGGCGATTCTCGTCGTTGGTCCACGCCAAACGGTCCGCATGCGTAAAGGTCAGCCCGGAAAAGGCAATGCCTCGAACCGGAGTATCCTTGGGCCCGTCATAGTCGATGGTTCCTTCGACGCGAATCAGTTCACTCGTTGTGGGCGCTAGAATCCCGTGAGGTGATCCATCCGCAGCCGGATCAGACGGCCACAAATAGATCTTGCGCGTTCGGGTATTCACCACCCATTCTCCGGGTTCATCCAATGCAGTAAGAGTGTTTTCAACCCATACGGTGGCGCCCGAAGGATTGTGAACCCAACCGGGTAAGGGGCTCATGCCATACGTTGCAGAAACGCCCGTTGTCGCAGTCCCAGAGACTTCGTCTACGGACTCGAGTGGCAGCATATTGATTACCCAGGGACGACCTGGTCTTACCTGGATCTCCACATCCTCCAGGTTGTCCCATGCCTTCAAAGCACCTGCAGGAAAGTGCAGCGTTCTCTGGTTGCCCGGCTTCGTGTATGCAAATCCAGCACCTCGGGCGCGGCGCAGACGCCCACGGCCGTCGAACAGACACTGAAATCTCCCGAGACCGGCAGGCATGTCGGCCACCCATACTCTCCCAACCGCTTGGGTGGAAAGTTCAGCTGGTGCGGATTCCAATCGCTTCCAACCGGTCACCGGCATTGCCCCACTCACAATCGGCCTCTCGCCTGGATACGCTGCGAACGTCAGATAATCTGCCTCGGACGTTTCACCAGCGCCGTATTTTTCAAAGGCTATCGATTTCGATGAGATGGGATTTCCGTCCTCCAGCCCCAGTACTAAGACTTGGTTGAGCTGATGGCGTCCCTCGCGGAGGTAAATCACCGCCGGCGCAGTATTACCCGATTTACGCAAGGCTCGTACGGCGTTCACCGCATCCGGAATGGTTCCGTAGGGTTTCGTTGCGCTACCATCGGCCTGCGCATGGCCGCCGACCGACACATAGATGTCCGTTGCCCAACACTCACCTCGTACAACAAAAACAACCAAGACCAGAAACAACCAGCCAAAGAATTGCTTGGATTCAATAAACATATCAGCGGGCTTCACTTCATTTTTTGCGACCATGTTCGTACTCCGGAGTCAATGTACCCAAGTGCATGTGTTGCTTCTACTGTCGAGGGACTATTTACCGCCTCCCTCAGCTTGCCCCCCTCTCGGAAAGGAGCCTTATGCCTGTCCGCACCATAACACTCGCGGCAGATCCCGCTGTCTGATTGTCAATTTTACAGCCGGTTTATGCAGAGATTGTCAGAGGCCCTAATCGCCAGACTCCGCGCGCCACGTGATCCTGGCCTCTCTGTTTTCGGTATCAACCCAAACGCTGGCATGCTCGAATTCCCGCGTGAATACCCAACCGTGACTGTCCTTGCGATGATAGGCACCCTTTGGAGCCCCCAGCGGCTTATGCAACTCGGGATAATCCTGCAGGGAGCCCGACGACAGAGTCCAGCCCCAGCCGTACTGGAAGTAGGAATAGGGTTGGGCGCCGATCAAGTAACAGGCGAGATAGTACTCCAATCGTTCTTTGGCCAAGGCGACCACTGATTTCGATCGCCCGCGTCTTGCCTCCGACTGGTTTTGTCGCGGACTTTCGCTGGGCGCTACGTCGACACCAATTCGAAAGATCGACATTTTCCCCGCCTTCGCAATGCGCAACATGTCTTCCCAGTCTTGCAGCAGGCTCTCTTTACTCAAGAGCTTTTCGTTGTAATGCTCGAACATACTGGCATCAATCACCGGAAATACATGTTTGGCGAGCGCTTGATTGGCGTTGTTACCCAATAAGATTTTGTCGTGGCCCAGCTTCTTTTTCAGCGCGGCCATCATCTCGCCCATCGCCCTTTCCACTTCCTGGCTTCGCTCTTTTCGCAACCACGCAAATCCGTGCATCTGGTCGATAAAGACACCGTCGCTGCCCGATTCGGCGACCCCCTGGGCCACCGTATCAACCCACCAATGACGAAAATCGGGGTTGAGCACATCGAAGGAGAAGGTATTGCGGCGGTGAGCCAGTTGGCCTGTTTCAGGATCGACTAACAAGAATTGTTTCAATTCGGGATGTCGGTCGATTTTTTCGCGAGTAAACGCTTTGTTGTACGAAGTAAAAGGCCAGGCATAGGCCGCATTAAAGTAGAACAGTACTTTGACTTCTGGTTTGATTTTTTTGAAGGCGGCGACCTCATGTTTCGCCCCCAGCTCGGCGGCCCCTAGTGCTCTGGCTCCGTGCGATTTTTCAATACAAAGAAAATCGGTGCGAGACGCGATGGAGTCGACTTCCTCCGGCAGTAGCACTCGTTGCGAATCGCCAAACATGAAGTACTGTGGCGTCACCTCCCAACTAAACTTGGGAAAAAAGTCCTTGGGCTCAAAACGACTGCCGTCGCTCAAGATCCATGGAGATTTATCGTCCTGACTCTGTGCAGCAAGAACCGGTGGCAAGCAACATAACAGAGCTAAAGAACACAACAGACGCGCCGCTTGGGACCATCTCACTAAGCACTGATTCAGTAAATTCTTGTGGTGCAAGATGCTCTCCCCCAACTAGTTGTTTTAGTGGCGCAGTGGACACCCCATCTATTCTACTGCACTGTGATCCGCATTGGTGGCCAGTACCTCTAGCACTCGTGCCTGGGGCTGCTTGCTGTCGGCTGCATCGTTCGGCACGACCAATGAATGCTGCTAAAAACGCATTGGGAATCTTCCGGCTACCGTTCAGGCAGCGAGGAATGTCGTCAAAGTGATGGCGTTATCGTGGGTGTTCGAAGCGTGATTACTGTATCCTGCGTGCCTCAAGACGAACCGTCCGTTGCACTCAAGATTTGATAGTTAATGTTGTTCGCTCCTCGGTCGCAAAGCGATCTCGGTGCGGAGCTTGGATTGTCGGTGCCGTGTTGCCATCAAGCTGATGGCGCACCGGCACCTGGCTGCTTTACTGCTTCAAGATTCGGCGGAGACTGCGAGACTGCGAGACTGCGAGACTGCGAGACTGCGAACCGAAATGAATTCAAGAGTGGTCTTGGTCGAGGGGGTTTAGACAGCGAGGAACAACCAGCATCCTTTGACGCCCCATCGTTCCGTGGTAACCGTTCACTGTTGTCTGCGCGTTCAACTCAAACCTGAAGCAAGGTTGAAGCTGTTAGTGGATAAGGAAGGTCGTGAACGGTTACAGGGATTATACACTTCTCCCTGCTTGAAGCAGCATGTCTGCAGGCAAGAATAACTCTGGCGTGAAAGTCTCCATTTCTTCCAGCTTCAGAGCTAGTTGAGTCTTGCGGCCTGAAAAAAGCCGAAAGGGCCTTGGAGCATGGGAAGTACCCTCCACAAAACCTCTAACGAAAACGGGTTCGTATCTTTCAACTCTTCAAGGGAAGGCCACGGGGACACTGCACTTAGATGGGTGGAGTGCCGCCCCCCCCGCCGAAATGCAGTGCCCCCACCGTTGCGCATTAAGCCAATGCATAATTGTGACACCGACTCCGGCTCGCGGTTGTAGAGGCAGAGAGTTTCGGTTTCCCTAGCAAAGGCCACGGGGAAACTGCACTTAGATGGGTGGAGTGCGCCCCCCCGCCGAAATGCAGTGCCCCCACCGTTGAGCAAAGGCCAATGCATAACCGTGACACCGACCCTCCGGCTCGCGGTTGTGGAGGCAGAGAGTTTCGGTTTCCCTAGAAACTCTTTGACCAGCTCGCAGCCATAGTCCAGTCGGTTTCGAGCTGTATGCCGTTCAGATTTTGATACAGCGTTGGAACGAATTCGACGTTCAGCAGATGGGCGTTCAACAAGGCGGCACATCCAAGTCCAAGATTCAACGAATAGCCGCCTCGGAAGCTCTCAACATTAGTGCTAATCAAACCGTCTGGCGCCATAGGGTCAGCACCGCCGTAGTTGGTGCGCCATAAGTTCTCTACACGAATGCTCGTAGACAAATTTTCGGTTAGCAGGTGGCTGTACCAATTATTTAATCTGAACTCGTCACTGACAGAGTAACCGCGATAGTTATGCCCAATCGGGAGATCTGTTTGGAACTGGGTACCGAACGAACCGAAATCAAAATAGCGTTTCCAGGTGATTCCCGGCTTTGCGTTGAACGTGCCGGAACCTAGGCGCATTGGATAGGGTAGAGGCTGCTCCATAGCTCCGTCGGTTGGTAGGGATGAAATCCGAAAAATGCGTCCCGTCGGAGCAGAACCACCTAGATTCAGAATGACGTCGTCGTCGTCGTCGTAATACAGTCTCACCAAAGCCCCGAACGAAGTGTCGCCGAAACCGCTATTGTGTGTCGTGAAGAAAGTCCCAGCCCCAGCAGGATTCATGGGACCGCGTATGTGATCCATGGTAATGCTTGGCATCATGATCATCGCGTACAAGGTAACGTTTTCGGTGTATCCTCGCATCAGGTGCAACATATGCATCTCATGGGTCATTTCAGTTGGTGACGCACCACGATTCGTCACTGGATCGCTGGTTGCGCCCCAAAGTATGGCATCTTGATCGCTAAGCCGCTGATCACCAACTCGATTACCATTCATGTACATGTTCATGTACTTGTACTCGACCATCCATTCACCCGGTTTGTGGACATGATCTCCCATTAGAGAAGCTGGAGCGTGCTTGTCGGCACGACCGCGATGGTTGTCATCAGCCCATAGTGGAGAGCCGCACGCTAGCAACGCTAGCATGATTGTCGTAGTCAGTTTGTTCATCCGTGAACCGTCCTTACTGTTAGAAAAAGCTCTCCACTGAGTCTGTATCTGCACAGCGAGTGTCTCTTCTCAACCTAGATTTGAAGGCTCGAGTGGATAAGCGCTGCAGTCGCTGAAGAACCCTCAAATCTTAACTATATTATCGCAATGTCATGTGGTCTTGAAAATTGAGTCGCGAGTTACTTGCTGGCAATTCCTGGGAACAAGGTCGAAACCGGAGAATGGGTTGAAGCTGACGGTGCAACTGGACACACAGAGATTTCAGATTGCGGCTTCTCGCTTTGTTCTACGGTATCGCAATGCGTGAAACGCGTCCCAAGTCGTTCGAGAAAACCCAATAGCGTTCAGCGTCTGGGAGAGAGAGCCATGGTAAGAAGAGCCACAGAGAACGCACGGGGACACTGCACTTAGATGGGTGGAGTGCCGCCCCCCGCCGAAATGCAGTGTCCCCACCGTTTTTTGGAACGCACGGGGACACTGCACTTAGATGGGTGGAGTGCCGCCCCCCGCCGAAATGCAGTGTCCCCACCGTTTTTTGAAATGCAGTGTCCCCACCTTTTTTTTGAGGTCGGCGATGGAACGCTGGAGGAAGACATTGAGGCTCGCTGGCTGACTCGCAACTCTCAAACGTTATCTCGCCACTGTTGCCAGCTGGCTTGACACTGGCGAACACGTGGCCGAATCATTGCTTCAGATTAGGCTCACACCAGCCAACGCTCTTTGGCCTAACAAGCTCGACAGGCCTTTGCACCGCTGCGAAACGGATTCTTCATGCACAGTTCCGACAGTTGAGCCACCATGACTTGGCAGATCACCATATATACCGGACCTCAAAGGGAATCACGAAACACTTGACCAGCTTCCATGCCCAAAGCTGGTCAAGGCATCTGTGAAACGCTAAGCTCATGCGTTAAGACCGATTCCAGTCGATTGCCTTCGGCGTGAAGTTAAAAGATTGTAAAGGGAACAATCTCAGCCCTTGGAAGACCATTTTCAACTTTCAGGGGATCGCTTCCTCACCGCGCCGGCGAAGGCCGGCCCTCTGTCGCAGTTGGGCGGTTACATACAGTTTGGTGGACAGAATCTTTTTCCGCTCCAGCCAGCTGCCTTTTGTGTGCCAGCCTACGCATGAGTGGCACAAGAATTGCGTAACTCAAACGCATTCACCAATACACTGCGTGCACCACTCTACAGGCTAAAACGATGTTGACTTACCGCCAACTAAAATTACTGGCGTTGACAATTTCGCTGTCGACATCTTCTGTGTGCGCCCTGTCTGCGGACCAGCAAAGTCAGCAGGTGAGTTCGAGCGATGATGATAGAAGATCGGCCAGTTCGGTTGCTATGACACCAGCTCCCCGGGCAATTCTCGTTCGCGTGCCCAGCTCTGTCATCGCAAACACGTTTGGTCAGCAACTGCAACATACGACTCCAGTAAATCACTGCATTCTGGGGACGCAGTCCAAGGGTACAGCCCACTGCATCAGCATTATTAGCGCTGAGCCAGTTGAATGCGAGATGGGAGCTAGCTTGATTGTCACCGTCAGGGGTAGTGTCACGTCGAAAACGGATGGTAGGAATGGACCGGCGATAATTCAATCGCGATCGGACACTGGTTATGAAGCCCACAAGCAACTCATTTTTGACGGCCATGAGATAAGAACTCTACCGGCTACGATTTCTACACAGACGCAAGTAGAAATCCTCAATATTGGCAGCTCACTTCCCGGCGTGCGCGGACGGATTGTCACCAGGATTGCATCTCACAAAACCCGAGCTAGCCATGCAGAAGCGGAAGCGATCGCAGCGCGATTGAACAAACAGCAGCTGCTTGAGCGTATTGACCGCGATATAGACGCACGGGTGGCGGGGATGAATCATGAACTTGCACTGAAAACAGCAACGCTCCATCGCTTGATGGGGACTAAAAATCTGGTGAGCCAAAGCCACTCTGATTGTATTTTCTTGGGCGTCAGCACCGTTCCAAATCTGACAGTTGACTATCCTGAGGTGCAAACGGCGGATTCTAATGCCATCGAGTTGTGGGTCCAAACAAGCGAGGACGGAGCACACAGGCTGGATGTGAAAGAGCTCGTTTCCCAGGCGATTGTTTGGTGGGGCACCAGTGCTGACATTTCCGACCACAATCTATTGGGATTTGCTGGGAAGTAGTTCTCCACGTTGCGCCCCACAGAATGGTCTTCCGCGACCTATAACCGCCCCTCGTGGACGGGAACGTTCCAAAGTGCGCTCCAAGGCCTCGCAGTGAACAACTCCTGTCATCCGGAAGAAGCGACGTTTGCCCGCCACACTTCCGCAGGAAACGATCGCAACGCGAACTTGCGGTGAGCTTCGCCACTGACTGCCCAGAAAAGAATAACCAACGCTCCCCCGCAACGCCCCGCAGAATTCGTAGCTACGCTCGCCAGAGCGTGGGGGCGTATGCAGGGAAGCCGGATGGTGGAACCTGTGCCGCCCACCGTCTGGCGACGGTAGCCACGAATTCAAGGGTGTGATTGCGGTGGTAGCTACGCTCGCCAGAGCGTGGAGGCGTTTGCAGGGAAGCCGGATGGTGGAAACTGTGCGGACCACCGTCTGGCGACGGTAGCTACGAATTCAAGGGTGTGATTGCGGTGGTAGCTACGCTCGCCAGAGCGTGGAGGCGTTTGCAGGGAAGCCGGATGGTGGAATGCGTGCCGCCCACCGTCTGGCGACGGTAGCTACGAATTCTAGGGTGTGATTGCGGTGGTAGCTACGCTCGCCAGAGCGTGGGGGCGTTTGCAGGGAAGCCAGATGGTGGAATGCGTGCGGACCACCGTCTGGCGACGGTAGCCACGAATTCTAGCCCACCGTCTGGCGACGGTAGCTACGAATCCTGGGGTTCCTGCTCGCGGGAGCGTTGCGCTCGAAACAGAAGGGAAGAAACGCGAAAGTGTGCGTCGATCTTGCGCCACGGATTGAAACCCAAAACTTCCTCGCAGCCAAATGATAATCGCATTGATTTGTGTTAAGCTGTTGACCGATCGGGAGCAATCCAGCTCCCGTGCCGTCATCCCACCCAAAGCCAATGCTGGTCGCAGACTGTGCTAGTGTTCACTACACCATGTCGATCGACAACCGCGCTCTTCATCGCACCAGCAGCCCTCAATTTGTGAGCGTGTCGTCCCACTTAAGAGTGATCGCTTACCAAACTTGATCCTTGCGCACTGGCGAGAGCACCTTGAAAGCGTAGATCAGCAATGAATGGTTCGGCGAAATCATTCGCAGCACACTTACCGGTGTGATTTCGATCACCTGATTGAGAGCATAGTGCCGGTAGCCCACCAACCCGATTTCCTTAGCTTTTGAAACGCTAAGTTCCTGCCTGTTTCAAGCCCATAGTTCAGAAACATGTCCCATGAAGCCCCGAATAATCCTCGCGTTTGTGATGCTGGCGTGTACCGCGAGTATGTTGCCGGTTCGCGCCGAAGACCGCGTTCTATTTTCGTTTGATGATCACAGCATTCCCTGGCGGCATAACCTGAAAGTTACGCTAGTTGCGGCGGAGAAACATCCAGACAACCCTGTGCTGCGCCGTGGCCCTGAGGGCGCGCCGGACCATGGCCACGCGATTTTGTACGGCACTGTTTTGAAAGACGGTGATACGTTTCGCATGTGGTATCTCGGTATGATTCAAACGGAGATTGAAAAAGGGCAAGCTCCCGGCTGGTGGCGACCAATGTGCTACGCTGAAAGTAAAGATGGCGTGCACTGGACGAAGCCTGAATTGGGATTGGTTGAACTCAACGGCAACAAAAAGAACAATATCTGCCTCATCGAAGGTCCTGTCCATTCAATGACGCGAGTCAACGACTTCCTCTCCGTCCTATACGAACCGAACGATCCGGATCCGAGTCGGCGTTACAAAGTGGCCTACATTGCTCATATGCCCTACGACGATATCAAGGGTGGCATGAGCAATGTAGGTGTCCAGGAACAGCGCGTCGGGGCAACGGTTTGCGCCACCAGTGCCGATGGCTTGAGCTGGGAAGTGGTGGGAGATCGTCCGGCCAATGCGGGCGGCGAACGTTTCGAAGTGTCCTCACTCTACCGCTTTAGCGATTTCTACTATTCAACCGGTCAACTACTCTCTCCGTGGACCTGGCGCGCTGACGGGAGCAAAACCGAACGCCAGACGCTGGTCTTTCGGTCGCCGGATTTCCAAACCTGGTCGCAGGCCTCCGCCCACGCCTACTCGCGGCCTGGACAACTCACCACTCCTCCGGTCGCGGGCGAGCAAGGGCACATGGGCATGGGATTATGGAATCGCGGCAATGTGATGGTCGGCTTGCACGGCATGTGGCAAGATGCTGCGACGAGCCCGGAAAAGGGAGAGCACTGGAACAAGGGAGTTCACGTCGATCTTGGCTTAGTCGTCAGCAACGACGGCGTGCATTTCCGCGAACCGGTACCCAATTTCAAAGTGATTGCACGCGGTGAGCCGGGGGCATGGGATGACACAGCGTTGCTACAGGGCCATGCGTTCGTCAATCACGCTGACAAGACAATGATTTGGTATTCCCACTGGGACACCTCCGGACAACTGAAGACCATGGAGATTGGCTTGGCGACCCTGCGCCGCGACGGCTTCGGCTACCTGTCAGCTCAGGAAAAAGACAACGACTCGGAATTCATCACCGACTTCTTTGAACTCGATGAAGAAGACACAATCTATTTGAACGTTTCCGGCGTATCCCCCAACTCACCGCTGACGGTCGAATTGTTGGATCATCGCGCTCAGCCGATTCCAGAATACTCCGTGGCGATTTCCACTAGCGGCGTCCATGTCCCTGTCGTCTGGCCCAGACCAGCACACGCAGGGCAAAAGCGGGCGTTGAGAGTACGTTACCCGGTCGCGTCTCCGGCACGGGTTTACGCGATATACGTTAGCGACAGAGTGCGTCCAAGTCAGCAGGAGAGCCACGATGAGTAAAAGTTCGAACGACTCCATGCAAAAATCACCTGCTGTAGCTTGGCTGCTGACTGCGGGACTGCAGCTTCTCAGCGTCTTCTGGGTGGCGCGGGCAGCGGCTCAGGAAACGCAAAATCCCTATCCTCCAATGCATCGCCTAACTTGGCAGGAATATGCAGGCACCCTCCAATTCTGGGAAAGCACCTATCCACAATGGGTCACTCTTGAGTCACGGGGGCTCAGCGGGCAGAACATGCCCGTGTATCTGGTCAGAATCACGGATCGTGATGTGGCCGATGAAGATAAGCAAATCTGCCTAATCACGACACTACATTGCGGACCGGAGCGAACTGGAACGTCAGGAGCATTGACCTTTATTGAGTGGATGCTGAGCGATGATCCATTGGCGGCAGAGACTCGACGGCGGCAGATCATTCTCGTCATGCCAGTCGTGAACCCTGTGGCGTTGTTTCATACAGACCGCTGGGGTAACGAACACGGCGTCGAGTCCTATGTCGGGCGGGATCGCAAGGGCAAGGCCTGGGACGTGGAAACGCTAACGATCCGCAATCCCCAGGAGGCACCGGAACTGATGGCCGTGTTATCCGTGGTCGACGAATATCAACCCGAGATTCACGCTGATTTCCATGGTACGGGTCTTCAGGAATACAGACCTGACCAACTCGGTACGCGACAAACCTACCACGGCCAAATCATGACAGAGATTACGGGAAGCGCTTATTCGAACAGCGCACTGCGTCCCTGGGATTGGCGAGTGACCGAAGCCATGATCGATACCGGAAACGCGGCCGGATTTCCGTCGGATCGATTTGAGGCGGATGCACAGCGCACTTTCTGGGGTTCTGAACTGAATCCATTGGCAAAGAAGGTATGGCCTGGAAAACCGATGTTCTACTCACAGCACTATTCCTATGCCAAGTACCACACGATGCTCTGCACTCAAGAGGTGGCCTGGGAGCAAAGCATCGTTGCAAGAATGAAAGGACTGTTGCGCATCGGCAACCGAGTCTGGAATGACGAGCGGCAGCCGAGCTATCCGGTCAATCGACTGAAGCATTTCGTCGGGCACTTCGTCACCGCGTATGGCAACACGGCATCTGAGCGTCGCAAGAGCCGCGTTGAGCTATGGTCCCAACAAAGTCAATTTGCACTTGGATTCCTATATCCGCAAACAGATGGTCGCGAGAGCCTGATTTGTGCGACCACGGCTGCAGCCAAACGGGCCGTAGCCGCAGCTGATCTTCGCGAGTTGGAAGTGAATCTGCACGAGCCGTTCGCTGCTGACGCTCACAACATCAGGAAATTCCTCGAAGCTGGCCCGGAGATTAAGCTAGCCCTCGACACCCCGAGTGCGCAGCTGCTTGCCGCGAGCGATTCGGATGACGTTAAGCTTGAGAACGGCATCGGCTTCCGTCTGCGTTTGCCTTACCGTGCCCCAGCTGAGATCGAAGTACAGCTCAATGGCCGCTCCCTGTCCCCCAGTCCCACCGATGGCTACGAAACCTGGTTCGCGGATGGCTTCACGCAAGTGCATGTCAACGTTCCACCTGCCAAGGCCAGCGAGACGGAACTGTATTTCATCACCTGCTCATATACGCCGGACGAGGTTCGCCCCACCGGCTGGATGCCTCCGGCTGCCGTCCAAGAACGATTTGCAACAGCCCAAGCCGATGCTACGCCCGCCACTTTCACAGACATGCCCTACGGAAAACACTTTCGTCAGTCGATGGATGTTTGGCTGGCGTCAGCTTCAACGCCCACTCCGCTTGTGTTTTACCTCCACGGCGGCGGATGGTCAGCCCAGGACAAGACCGATATCCATCAACACCTCGATGTGCGTGAATTTCTGAACGCTGGCATTTCCGTAGCCTCAGTCAACTATCGACTGCTCCAGGATGCCAATGCCGCCGAGGTCAGCCCGCCTGTACAATGGCCTCTGCAGGATGCCGCGCGTGCGTTGCAATATCTACGTTCGAATGCTGAAGCATGGAAGATTGACTCAGCCCGCATTGGCGCCTGTGGAGTTAGCGCCGGTGGATGCTCCTCGCTGTGGTTAGCTCTCCATGACGAGATGGCTGAGGAAAATAGTGACGACCTAGTTGCCCGCGAATCTACGCGATTGCTGTGCGCTGCAGGCAAAGCACCACAAACGTCGCTCGACCCGCAACAACTGAAAGAATGGATTCCGAACTACGAGTACGGGGGCAGCGCGTTCGGGTTTCCGGGTGCGACCCGTCCAGATTCCTTTGCGTTGTTCCTCGCCGCACGTGATTCGCTACTTCCAGAAATTCAACGTTATTCCCCCATCGAACACGCCAGCCAGGACGATCCTCCGATCTTCATGGAATTTCCTGCACAGGACAAAGCTCCCATTCTTGGAGAGCGGCAGACAGACCCCACGCATTCAGCAGTTTCTGGACTCATGCTACAGCAGCGGCTGCATGCACTGGGCGTCGATTCGGAACTGCGTTATCAAGGCGATCGCAAGACGGGCAGTGCGAATATGCAGCAGTTTCTAATGCGCCAACTAAAGGGGGATGGCTTGGAATGAACCGTCGGCTGTTCCTGATTGCATGTCGCAGGAATCCGCTTGCCACTAGCAATTCTACTCGCGCTGCTGTAACGATCTATCGAGCCCTCAATTGCCTCCAAGAGGCACTACCATGCACTGCTGCCTGCTAGTCGAAAACCGGGCTATCCCCTCTTAGGATTGATGACAACCACAGCGAGTCTTCGACTCCGGTTGCGAATCGAACAGCAGACCGCTGATCACTCACACTCAACATTTCACTTTACAACACTGCCTATATTCCCATGCGATACCTACTGGCTATTCTTTCGCTGCTTGCCTCGCCACTCACACTGCTATGCCATACCGCTATCGGAGCGGATGACGAGGTGGTTCACATTGGTAACCGTCGTGAACTGCTTGTCGATCATCACCTGATAGAAGAACTCGATCATGTTCGACTGGTTCTCAACCGACCGCGTGATGAAGGCGTAGCGTTGAAGTTTGACAATCCCTGGGAGGGGCCGTTCTGTGGCTACTGCACCGTGATCAAGGATGGCGATCAGTATCGCGCTTACTATCGCGGTAGGCCCGAAGCGGGAGCGGACGGGGATCCAGGCGAAGTGTATTGCTGTGCCGAGTCCGAAGACGGTATCGTATGGACCAAACCGGAACTCGAACTTTTCACTGTGCGAGGCCACTCGAAGAACAACATTATCCTTGCCGAAGCAGCACCGGTGACTCACAATTTCAGTCCAATGCTCGATACTCGCCCAGGAGTCCCGGCAGACGAGCGATACAAGGCGATCGGAGGCACCATGACCAGCGGTCTGATTGCCATGATCTCAGCCGACGGAATTCATTGGAAGAAGCTCCGCGATGAACCTGTCATTGCCACCACGATGGTTCCCTACAAATACATGTTTGATTCCCAAAATCTGGCCTTCTGGTCTACCCACGAGAATAAGTACATCTGCTACTTTCGGGTTTTTGAAGACGGCATCCGTCGTATCTGCCGCTCCACCAGCGATGACTTTCTTCAATGGTCCGAGCCAGTTTTGATGGAGTACCGCAATCCAACCAGCGAGCCCCCGATCGAGCAGCTCTACACGAATCAGACACATCCCTATTTCCGCGCCCCGCATCTCTATGTCTCCATCGCCGCAAGGTTCATGCCAGGACGTCAGGTGCTCACAGAGGCCCAGGCCAATGCGATCGACGTCTCTCCTCAATATTTCCGGGACACCTCGGATGCCATATTGATGACCTCTCGAGGTGGTAAGTTCTACGACCGAACGTTTTTGGGTGGCTTCGTGCGGCCCGGTATTGGAGCACGCAACTGGGTATCGCGAACGAACTACCCCGCTCTGAATATTGTGCAAACGGGTCCCACCGAAATGTCCGTCTATCTGAACCAGGACTACGCTCAACCGACGTCTCACCTACGAAGATACTCCATGCGTTTGGATGGATTTGCATCGGCTCAGGCACCTCATTCTGGCGGGGAACTGTTGACCAAACCGTTGACGTTCACTGGGCGTGAATTGGCCATTAACTTTGGAACTTCAGCGGCAGGCGGCATTCGTGTTGAAATTCAGGATCCAGCCGGAAACCCGCTTCCAGGGTTCTCCCTCGACGAAGCCACTGAGCAGATTGGCAATGAGATCAAACGCGTGGTTACGTGGAAGTCAGGCAGCGATGTTGCCTCGCTCTCAGGAAAGCCTGTTCGCTTGCGATTTGTCATGAAAGACGCTGATCTCTACGCCTTTAAGTTTGATGACTAGCGCCGGGGAATTGCCTCTCATTCAGCGAGACTGCAGGGCCACAAGCGATTTTCCAGGTGAATTCGCAGTTCTCCAAGCATCCCGCCGACTCGTTGCCGCAGGCCTGGCTTCGGTCACACCTGCTTGAATCGATATGCACCTTCCGGCAAACAGATGCTGGGGTTTGCACGTGCCAGAGCTGTGTAGAGCTTGCGGCGATTGTAGTTGTAATTTTGTAGGATCTGGATCTTCTCACCCGACATCATGGACATGATGATCGTGTTGCGATGAATGTGCTTTTGGTGAATCTGCCTGATCTTTTCAATTTCGCGGACCGGGACCGAGAACGAAGTACTCTTAAAAAGAGGATCGACAATTTCAAAGCGGTCGGCGTCAACCGAAATCCTGAAAGTTCCATTTTGCACCCAGAAGAGAATGGCCACCAGGAACAGGCAGAACTCAACCACCGGAACGGCGATATTCAACCAATAGATTAATTGTGCGCCCGCCTCAGTTGGCTCAATCAACTTTCGGGCCGCAACATACATTGCTAGCAGTATGGCCATGTTGAGTAGCAGAAGCATGGCAGTTCTTCGCTGCGTTTTTTCGTAGAGATAATAATGAGTAGTCATAGGGGAAATAGTCGCTTACGGGGCAGCGTGTTTCATCATCGTTCGCATTTCAATAATCATTGATCGACTCCGCCGGACGTCTGCTGGACGATCTCCCAGTAAACAATCGGTCAATTTCATTGTCGTCCGATTCCAGTCCAGTCCATAAGCTCTCAAGTCAACGAAATCGACAAAGTCAGACTGTGCGTCGCACGCGGACCTGCGAAACCCTAGGCTGGATTTTGGACAAATAGCAGTTTTGCGTGAGTATCGCGCTAGTAGTTCATCGGATTTCAGTTGACGTCGATCGCTTTAAAATTGGTGAATTGCTATTGGCTGCGTCGCACAAAGAACGACAATTGCGACCAATGCCCACAGGATGCGAGTCCAATTGGACCGCGTGGTAGCAACCTGGTCAGATCCTACTGGATCCATTTTGACACGGACCGAGTTTTATTGCGAGAATCCATTCTCTCACTCTTCAGTTTACCAATCCTCTTTCTCATTCAAGAAATCCCAGAATGATAGAACGAAAAAGTGCGGCCCATAATGCTTGAAGCAGCAGTGTTTGACATGGACGGATTGATGATCGATTCACAACCGTATTGGCAGACGGCCCAACTAGAAATCCTCTCGACGCTGGGCGTTCCGATCACGCGTCAGGACACGCTCCAAACGACTGGCATGCGCGTCGATGAGATCGTTCAGTTGTGCTATGACACATCTCCGTGGGATTCAGTAAGTCGCGAAGAAGTCTGCCAAGCGATCGTCGATCGTGTGATTGAATTGGTGAACCAACACAAACCCGCGATGCCCGGCCTAGAGCACGCAATTGAGGTTTTCCGCAAACGAGGAGTGAGACTCGCAATCGCCTCTTCTTCTCCCTTAAGTCTGATCACGGCAACCATTGAAGCGTTGAAGCTAGACGGTGTTTTCGAAGTAAAAATGTCGGGCGCAGAGCTTCCCTATGCCAAACCGCATCCCGCAGTCTACCTGAACGTCTGCAATGCTCTAGGCGTCCAGCCAACGAGGGCGGTTGCTCTCGAAGATTCCTTCATTGGCCTACTAGCCGCCAAATCGGCTCAGATGAAGACAATCGTGATTCCGGAATCGACGGTCGCCAATGACCAACGATTTCTTATAGCAGACCGTCAGCTCAACTCGTTGCAAGAGATCTCTGACCAGCTGCTCGAGTCACTTTGAGCCCTACAGTTCATTCATCCGCTTGCACCACTTACCCAAATATTTAGCGTTGCGATTCCCGCTCTACTCCTCCAAGCGAACGTCCTGCTGGATCCGAAACGGGGTTGAAACGAGTGGTGTTCAGGCGAGGGTGCAATTCAGGTGTGCCGGGTCTGTGGCTAGCTGCCCAGCGGCTCACGAAGTCAATGGCCTGCGGAGTTCTTAATAAGGAGCGAGGAAGGCAAACTTGAAAACGGGAATCAGAGGTGAAACGCTCCGACCCGCTCGGGTTGGAAAGAGAGTTTGTCGATACGCTTCCGAGACTCACGATCCAATACATGAACCGTGACTGCTTCACCAACTCTGCGGCCTAGGATCTCCACTCCCAATGGAGAAAGAATCGAGAGTTTCCCTTCGGCGATGCATGCCTCCTCTGGATAAACGAGCGTGTAGACATCGGTTTCGCTGCGATCAAGATCGTGCACGTAGACTGTTGAATTCATCGTCACCACATCGGGCAGCATGTCCGGCGATTCGACTACGGTTGCCCGCTGCAAGTTCTCACGAAGCTCCCTCAAATGGGCGCGCTGCCCAACGATGGCAAGCGTAAGCTCACTGTCAAGTATCTCGGTGAGTCGGTGCAGGTCAGTGCGTGTAATCGTAATCATTCTTGCAGACATGGCTCTGCTCCGGTGAATTTGAGGGTGATATCCGTGATTTACGTTCCGCGAGCGCTCCCGCGTGGACGCTGCGAACAAATCCATTTCCGTCAATGTGATTTAGCGTGGGCGACGGACCACTTCAGAGGCAGCCCCATTCCTGCGCCGGCTTAACCGTCACGCAGATCGCTCCAGCTTAGAAATCGAGACGTCGACACGGGACGCTTTAGCGACACCAACTCGTGATCGATTTTCATTTCAGACCAGTACCGAAGCGTGCACGCTACGGCGCGAAAATCCAGCCAGCGCAGCTCGATGTAACTGGAAGAGCGAATCGCGAGTTTCAGAGCTTCGCCGTTACAGGGCTGAAGCCACAGAAAGATGCATCAAAATCACTCCAGAAACGTTGTAAGCAGAAAAGAGTAGGGTGTTGGGGCAGCCAGTCAAAATCCCCCCGTGTTAGCAGACGAAAACATTGGCGCCGCTGAGCTATCCACTCAGTGAGCGAAGCATAATTGCAACCACGAATAGCAAGAGCAGCACGATTTGGCCAAGCAACATGGCTGCTGGCGAATGGCCGTCACTCGACACATCGAGTTCTAGATTGCCTACTGTTTTGTATTCCGGATTTCGCATCAACACGATAGACGGTCCTTAGAAAAGACGAAGAGTGAACGCATCCGTGGCCTGCAGATGAACGCAATGCAACAACCATGCCACGAGCATCGGCAGACACCAAGCTCCCTTGTTTCCTGGGCAATTTCTCGCAAACTCAACGGTCGGAGCCCCTGAGAAGCAAATTGGCTGCCGTCAACTAGCGAAGATTGCGTCAACCTAGGTTGACGCTGGTGACAAGCATGACGCCGCTGTGGGGGCAGGTCTTTCCCGGCTTTCTGAACAGGCTGTCCCAATTAAGGGCGTCTCTAGTTTTGCGCACAGGTTGTGCCCCGAATGGCCCTGTAGCGGGAACCACCGGTCTTTGCTCACGCTGTGGGTTCTATTTCAACAAGCTTCTTCAGCAGGTACAAGTTCTTGACGGCAGCCATTGCCAATAGCGTGGCGATGCCTCAGCCGCCGGTATCGCAATTGCTCTAATCAACAAGACGATTCCCACAACCCGCCTCTGGAGGAGTGCTTCCCATGTCATTCGATCTCTCGACCAATTACGGCGGGCTGCAGCTACGCTCGCCAATCATCGTCGGTTCTTGCCCGATGACAGCCAGTGTGCAAAACAGGATCGCCATGGAAAGCGCTGGGGCGGGAGCTGTCGTCCTGCCTTCGTTGTTCGAGGAGCACGTTATCGCGTGGAAATTAAGGAACGGAGGCAATGCAAGCGAGCGTGAGCAACGATTGATTGACCGAGTCAACCGCCTCACGCAGGACACACTAGTCCCCGACGTGGAGACGTATTTGTCCGTGTTGGACCGAGCGCACGTGCAATGCTCTATTCCGGTGATTGCCAGCTTAAACGGAGAGAGTGCGGGCGATTGGCTCGACTTTGCAGGAGAATTGCAATCTGCTGGAGCGAAAGCCATTGAATTGAACATTCATCATCGACCAGTCGGTCTCCACGATACTCCTCGCGACTTGGAAAACCAAGTCATCGAGGTCGTACGAATGATGCGTGAATCGATCTCGGTCCCACTTTTTTTGAAACTTCATCGGGAATACACCAGCGTCGCCCACTTAGCACGACGTCTCGTCTCAGGCGTGCAAGGGTTGGTGCTCTATGCTCGAGATCCTGAAATCGACATATCTTTGTACGACTGTCAACTCAAATCCAACTGGGGACTGACGGCGCCCGGTTCGATCTCACCGACCCTCCAAGCCCTGATGAGTGTCTACGGGCACTGCCCGTCCATGCCGTTAGCGGGCAATGGAGGAATTGCACAGCCTGAGGACGTGATCAAAATTCTGCTGGCGGGAGCCGACGCAGCCATGATCGTTTCGGCAATCTACCGCCAGGGCCCAGACGTGATCCGTACAATGCTCGACGGACTGGTTCAATACATGGAAAGCAACCGACTAGGTTCGCTGAACGCCTTGCGGGCCCGTCGTCCCCTCGAATTTGCTAGCGATGAAGAGCGGCTAACACTGATACGCGGACTCACTTCGAATGCTGGTGCTAGCAGAATCAATTCCTATGAGAACATCATGGAATCCGACCGTTGGGGCCATCTCGTCCGCAGCTCGCCTCTAAACATTGGCGGGAATAGTCCCACGGAATAATGCAGGTCGGTCACCGGACGTGCCCCTCAGCGGAACGAAACTTAGGACCTTCGGAACAATAAGTGTCGCCAGATCGCTCCGCCGATCGGCATTTTCCCGAACGAACCGGCGGAGCGGTTCGGCGACGATCCGCCAATAATTGTTCCGACGGTCCTTAGTCAACTCTGCGCCGGCTCCCCCCAGGAACTTAATTCGCGCGGCAATTCGCCAATTGCTTGAACCCTTGCGAGGAGGGTACTAATACACGAATCCTGGAGAAACGCCTGCCCTCAGCAAGCGATTTCCGGGGAGCTTTTCGTTGCGTGGGGCAGGGTAGGCCTCCTAATGTGCAGCGTGGTTACCTCCGGCGCTACCACTGTTGCCTGCGGGTAACTCAACACCCTCCCAGGCCGACTCTCTAACAGCCCTATCCCTGTGGTTTGGCTCGGCGATTGTGCCGTTGGGCTTCGAGCGCGCCATGCAGATCCCAAGTCTCGCCTGCATCGCTGGAGATGCCGACTCCCTGGAGCTGCTTTTCCCGAGCGAACCAGCTTCCGATCGGCTCGCTGGCATGCGTGACGGACATGAGCCATGCTCCGCTGGAAAGCACGGTCGGCTTGTTCATGCGGAAGGCATACGGGCACTGGAGGTCAATTCGGAACTCTGCGCCAAAGAGCGGCACCTTGGCATCGGGATCATCGCACACTCGTGCCCACACATCGTGCTGGGCGGTCTCCGGGTTGCCACGATTAAAGATGTACCACAGGCGACCTTTCGGATCGATCCAGAGCGTAGGATCGAAGCACCGCGTACCGCGTTTCGGTTCGGCCATGACTTCTGGCGCGTTGAAGGATTTTGCCTGATCGTCACTGTAGCACAGCAGCACCGTGTTCTCAGGCGATGGTTCTTTGGGGCCCTCTGTAAACCAGGACACGAACACACGGCCCTTTGCCGTACGCTCAAGTCCCGGTATCCCCTGCCAAGTGCGTCCCGTAATCACCGAATGAACTTCGGTCTCGGCGTGCAACGGAACCGCCACAACTAAGAGAAGAACGGGAAACAACATCCGTTACATAGTAGCGAGAATTTCAAGCATGACTCAATGACTGTTTGTAGAAACGCCTAACGACGGGCATTCCCCGGTTGTCAGGTTTGATATGTTAATCCCCCGGACGACCTCGGCGACTCCGCAAGCATGCGTTCAGCTTTCTTGCAGCGAACCGATTCTAGAATTCGATCGCCACGTTTAGTTTATCAGAACGAAAATACTGGTTGCAATTGTTTAAGCGATGCCTGGATAGAGGCTGTGCAGAGTGAATTTACATGTGATAGGCGCGAATTGCGGTCGGGGCAGACAGAGGCATGGGAGCGTCTCAGAGACAGGAAGCCTGCGTGAATGCGAGGGGAAATTGGTGTCGTTGATGAGCTCGAGGAATGGAAACTTACGAAGCAGGGGGCGTCAGCGGATTAGGAACAGCCCGTAGTAGATCGTCGTACTGCGTTAGACTTCGAGCACCTGTTTCCAACTTGGCCGGTGTGCCTTAGACGGTGTGCCTTACTCGTGCACTCCAAGGATATGTGCCATAAGCGGTGTTCCGCCTTAGAACGTCAAGGACTCGAACGACCTCTGGGACGCCTGCTCTTGCGGTTGCGAAAAGTGTGTCTGGACGTTCGCCGCTCTCTGGTGATGCCGGTTGGGACGAAGCAGCTGCACGTCCATACAACCTTGTATTCAATACTGCGAAAGCGGGGCCGCCCACGAAAGTTTACCCAGGCTGCCAATTCGGCTCCTGACCCTTTTTCTGTTCCCAACGCGTCATGCCACCACTCCCTACTCAAAACAGCTTGGCAACAATGCCGACTCGTCGCCCCCCCCACCTGATATGGTACGATTCGAAAATGCGATAGGGAATCAAGGATTTAGCACGCAACTGATAGGTCGATAGCTCGACAATGGCACTGGTCGAGGTGCTACGACTTCCCAAAGACCGATTCAATTTTAAGTGAGTTCACGGCATGGCCACGCGATTGCTCGAGTTAATCCCTAATGGGCTATTTGGCGACAAGGCGATCGTCACTTCACTGTCGGGTCGTGAAGAGATTTCACAGCCCTATGAATTTTCGTTGACGATCTCCTCCCCCAAAGACAAGTTAAAGCCAGAGGAAATCATTGGCCAACCGTTGGCGGTCAAGATTGACCGAGGAGACGAAGCGCCAAGATTTGTACATGGCTACATCAGTCATATGTGGGCGGGAGACTATAGCCAAACCGAGGACGACAAATCGGCGCCGTCGCGCTGTTATCGAGTGCGGCTGGTCCCTTGGCTGTGGTTCATGACCCGCGCCTCGCGGTGTTTTGTCTACTTACCAGAAAAACTGGAAAAATCGATTCAGGAGGTGATCGATGAATTGTTTGAACGAGTCGAGAGTTATCGACATGTGCAGACCTGGAATGAAACGGGAGCCGCCTCGATTCTCAAGTCTCGAAAAGTTGAGCATTGTGTCCAGTACCGCGAGACCGACTTCAACTTTCTTACTCGCACGCTCGAGCAATATGGCGTCTACTACTATTTCCGTCATGAACAGGACAAGCATACGCTCATCCTTTCCGATCAGCCGAATTACCAAGACGCCCCCGAGTCGAAAGTCGAATATCATCCCTCCGAGGCAGGGCATATTTCTATTGATGCCATCAGTTCCTGGGAGCACGCCTACGAATTTGTGCCTGGGAAATATGAACAGACCGACTACGACTTCAAGCAACCGTCTACGAACCTAAAAGTCAGCACGGCCAAGCATAATTTGATCCCGCTGTCGAACAACAGCGGCTACGAGGTATTTAACTTTCCCGGCGAGTACATGCAGAAGGATGACGGCGAAAAAGAGGTCATCCGCCGCATGGAAGAAGAAGAGTCACGATTCAACTTGGTGCAGGGCTCCAGTTTTTGCAAGAGCTTTAGCCCCGGCTATACCTTCAAGTTAACCAAGCATCACAGTTGCCACGACGAAGAGGGAAAGAGTTACCTGATCACATCGATCACGCATTCGGCCACGCAAGCCGGCACCTTCTCTGGGCATGGTGAGGGGGACAGTTATTCGAATCAGTTCTCCTGCATGCCTAAGGAAAGTCAGTTTCGCCCCCCGCGTAAAACGCCTCGTCCCTATTTGCCGAGCGTGCAAACGGCGGTCGTGGTAGGCCCCTCTGGTGAAGAGATCTATACGGACGAATTTGGACGGGTGAAGGTTCAATTCCACTGGGATCGCGAAGGCAAACGCGATGAGAATACTTCCTGCTGGATGCGTGTCAGTCAAGTCCATGCGGGGGTCGGCTTTGGCGGTATCGACATTCCCCGCGTGGGCGAGGAAGTGATCGTTTCGTTCATTGAAGGCGATCTCGATTGTCCAGTCGTCACCGGGCGTTTATACCACAAGGAATCGATGCCTCCGTTTGGACTTCCCAACGCAAAGAAAGTCAGTGGCATCAAAACCAAGACCTACAAAGGTTCTGGTTATAACGAGATGTCGATGGACGACACCCCAGGGCAGGAACTGATCAATATCCATGCTCAGTACGACATGACCACCACCGTCGAACACGATGACACGCAAACGGTTCACAATGATCGGACCATTACCGTCAACGGCAAGCACACCGAGACGATCAAGAAAGATACGACGATCAAGATCACTGAGGGAAAGCTGGATCACGATGTCGTTGATGGGACTGCCACCTTTCACGTCAAAAAAGCTGTTACGGAGAATTACGACGCTACCCAGGATACTACCGTCAAGCAGAAGCTCACCGTTACATCGACCACGGAAGATATCTATATCGACGGCAAGACGAAAATTACGCTCCACAGTGGTAAGAGCGAGATCATTCTGGAAGAGAGTGGTGTCATCACAATCAAGGCGCTTGAGATCAACGTGCTGGGTGACAAAATGGTCAAAATCTCGGGAAAAATGGTGGAAGCTAGCGGCGGCAAAGAGGCAAAGTTAGGAGTGGGAAATCAAAACATTACCTGTGACCTGACCAAAGCGGCAATATCCGGGGCGGCTATCAATTCCTCAGCCGTTGGTATGCACGAAATCACGGGAGCGTTGGTGAAGATCAACTAAGACCCATGCGTGACCTACTCAAGCCGACTGAAGCCTATCTACAGCAGTTTGTCGAGCAACACGACAAACTAGCGTTAATCTTCCGATCGCCAGCTAGTGATGCGTTGGCAATCCTCAAGGTCATCGAAGGTTTGGAAGACCCGAATCCATCTGATTTCTTTTGGATCTTCAACGATCCCTTTGTGGATGCCACTTCCTATGCCAGCAGTTTGGTGAAAGGCTTTGCCAGCAAGCATGGCATGGTCCAAGTGCTTCAGGATCAAGAGCAGATGGACCGTTGGCCAGACATGCCAGCAGCGGTGCTGTCTGAAGGCACGCCTCCGATGAGCCGTATTCGGGAGTTAGCGGCCTACTCACGCGAATTGCTGCCAGTTCCCTTAGGCGGCAACAACGTGTGGGTGTTTTATCCCTTGCATATCGCTGACCACATCGGTTACGCAACGTTTGTCCAAGGTGTGCTCGAGCATGAGTTTCCCAATCCATGGTGCCATCACCTGCGTTTCATGGCTCGCGAAGACCCTGAGGCTCCGCTGCTGAGTCAAGCCTTGGGGGCCGCTCCCAGTGTCGACTTCCATGAACCCGACCTTAGTCCTCAGGCGGTCGAACGTAGTCTTGAACGCGAAGTGGAAGACGATAGCCAGCCGATCGAAGTTCGGCTCAATTCACTCCTGGTGCTGGCGGCGACCGATATGGCGCACGGTCGCTTCGAACGATCGCTTGAGAGACATGCGCAAATTCTCAAATACCATGCGGCCGTCGGCAACCACACAATGGCAGCCGTCGCGCTCAACGGGATGGGAGAGGTCTACGAGCGTATGGAAGATCACGACCGAGCCAACCAAGCCTTTCAGGCAGCGCTCATTCCAGCCAGTCATGGCGAACATCCGCCTTGGCAAGTGTTTCAAAACGTCTCGATGAACTTGGCCAACCTACGTATGAAACAGGGCAATTTCGAGCAGTCGGGAGAGTATTGGGATGTGGTGCAGAAAGTCTCGACGGTCACTCGCAATCCCGATTTGAAGCTCCGTGCACTCGATCAAATGGGCTACTGTCTCTACCGTTCGCAGAAGGTCGAGGACGCCGAGCGGATATGGCGCGACGGCGCAACGCTGGCTCTGAAACTTGAAAATAAGGACCTAGGCGCCACGCTGTTAGAGCGTCGACGCGCGCTATACGTCGAGTTGGGGCAGACAGCCAAGGAACAAGAAGTATCGCAACAATTATCTGCACTGAAAAGTTAACCAGGGGAGCACATCGTGGGTAATATCCTCTTGGCCATCGAGCAGAAGCTGGACGGCGTGACCGGCGATCAGACATCGTCGATCGATCGCATGGCCAATACGCCCAACGAAGTTCTGGGAGTTGCCACCCGGTATGCCGAGTCGGTTGGAAAAGCTAGCGAAGCCTGGGGAAAGATCGGCGATCCGGGCCCCAACGGAAATCCCCCTACCACTGGAGAGACGGCGGCACGTACCATCCGCGCTGCTCAACAAACGGCAGCAGTTGCCTTGGGCGTTGCGAGTTTGGGAACTGACATGTTAGATGTTGGTTTTGCTAACTTGACGGCACCCTTGGCTGCGATCTGTCCCAGTATGCCCGCCGCGACGCTGATGGGAATGTACATTGGGACGCCCCACTGCCATCCCACACACCCACCGAGCGGTCCACCGCCCATTCCTCCCACACCTCTACCAAGTATTGGGATGGTGACACTTGGAATGAGTGTAAAAGTTTTGATCAACAACCTGCCTGCAGCTCGCGCTGGGGATATTGGTTTGGCGCCCAGTTGCTGTGGCATTCCCCCAGCGTGGTTCAAAATCAAGACTGGCTCGTCCAACGTCTTCATCGGCGGCGCTCGGGCTGCGCGGACGACCGATATTTGTCAGGCTTGCAAGAACATTCCAGATCCCCCAGTGGCCTCCGCTTTCGCCAATGCCATGCAAGTCGCTGGTATTGCAGTTGGGGCCATGGGGATGGCCGCCGATGTAGCCGAAGCGGCCGTCGAAGACCAAGCCGCCATGGCGGCGGCCAAGGCAATGTCAGCGGCCATGGCGGCGGCGCAGATGGCCGCCGATGCCGCCAAAATGGCGGTTGAGGCCACCATGTGGAAGGACCCCACCATGCCACCGACCGGTAGCATGGGTGCCATTACTTTGCCCAGCAGCAGTGGGACGGTGCTCATCGGTGGCTTCCCTATGATTAGTGTCATGGACCTAGCCAAGGCCATCATGAACCGATTAAAGCGTTTTAAAGCCAAGTCGAACGACGATGACGGAGCTGGAACGGGGGCCTGTTAACCATGAATCAACATTGCCCACTTTCCGCTAATCCGCGCTTGGTCGGGGATCCGGTCGATACCATGACCGGTGCCGTGGTCGAAGCCCAACGCGACTTTCGACTGGCCGGGCATTTGCCACTGCAGTGGTGGAGACACTATGACAGCTCCCGAGTTGATCAAAAATTTTCCCTGGGGTGGGGACAATCGCATGATTTCGATTGTTGGTTGCGATTCGACCAAGATGGCATGCGTTACGAAGCTCCGCTGGGGCAATCCACCCACTTTCCGCCACTCCTAGAAGATGGTCAACGCGTTGCCGCTCAAGGCATGACCCTCACGCGGCTCGATCGGACGCGATATGCGTTGCAGGAACGCGGTTACCCCATCCGCGAATTTCATTTCACCGACTTCAGCCATCCCACTCCCTTGGCCCGCCTAGTCAAAGGGAGCCACGCGATCACGTTTCACTACGATCGCCAGCGACGCTTGAACGAAATCGTCGATTCTCTGGGGACCAGTATTGACGTTGCCACCCGCGAGGATGGCTTGATCTTAGGATTGTCGATCCCTAAGACGGAGCAGCGCGAACGACGCGATTTGTTGCGATACGAATACGATGCCAGTGGCAATTTAATCGCAGGGCACGATGGTTTCGGTAGTCGTTTCTCGATGGCCTACGATGCGGCCAATCGTCTGTTGCGCAAGACCGACCGCATCGGACACACCTTTGAATTCACCTACGACGCCGATGGACGATGCACTCGTACCGCCGGGACCGATGGGGTGCTCGATCATCGTTTGGAATACGTGCGGCCCGGGGAGCTGACTCGGGTCACGCGTGGCAATGGAGGGGCATGGAATTACCGCTATCTCCTGGGACAGTTGAGTTCCATTACCGATCCGCTGGGGGGCGTTGAAAAGTTCGTCTATGACGAAGACGGTAAACTCATTCAGGAGCTCGATACCAACGGCAATGCCACCGATATCATCCGTGACGACAGCGGAGCAATTGTTGGCAAACGCGATCCGCTCGGCAATGTCCATGCCGAGCCACGAGAGCCCAATGCTCCCGATCCCCGCGCGCATCGCGTCGCACAAAACGCAGCTGAATATGAATTCGGTCGCTTGATCAACATCGAGCCACGTCACTCCGCGAGGCCCGTTACCGAATCAACTCCCAGTGAGACCAATCAAGCTCCAGAGAGTTATGTCGAAAAGGCCAATCTGTTTTCGAGCGCCAATCTCGGATTTGTGGTGGGGCGCCAATGGTGGCCCGAGCCGAGTAGCGGTCGGCTGTTTGATGCTACGGGTGATTTAATTCAACAAATCGATCGTCGCGGCAATTCGCGGCGTTGGATGTACGATGGCAACGGAAATGTCACCAAATTCGTCGACTTTGATGGTGGCGCGTGGAAGTATCAGTACCAGTCGTGGAATCACCTGGTCAGCGAAGTCAATCCGTTGGGGCTGACCAACCGCATGGAATACGACTCGCAAGAGAACTTGACCGCCTTCATCGACGCTGGCGGCACGCGTAGCGAGTACGCCTACGATCTCAAGGATGAACTTGTCGAAGTGCGTCGTCACGGACAACTCCGCGAGCGCTACCAGCGCGATAGTGCAGGGAATTTGGTAGGCAAATACGCTGCCGACGGTCGCCTGCTCATGCTGCGCGAGATCGGCGCGGGGAATCTACTTACCAAGCGTGCGCTCAGTTCTGGTGAACAACAGACCTATGCTTATGACGAGCAAGGGCGTTTCCTAAACGCCAACACGAACAAGGATGCGATCGAGTTTGAGTATGACGCGCTCGGGAATCGAAGCGTGGAAAAACGCAACGGCCGAGGCGTAGCTCATGACTTTCGTGGCTGGCGACAGTTCGGTGAGAGTCTGTGGCTGGACAAATTCCAGATAGCTCAGACTCAGGCCGAGGACAATACGCTGGTGATTAGTGATCCTACAGGTGGAAAGCACCGTGTAAGGGTCTTAGCGGACGGACGCGTCGAACGCCGTTATAGCAATGGCACTGTAGAGACTCTCAGCTACGATGAGCTTGGTCGCTGCGAATCAAAGACGGTCGAGCGGATGGGAGCCAAGCTTTGGCAGCGAGATTATCAGTGGTCGGGCGAAGGGGAACTACGACAAGTCGACGATAGTTACGCCGGGACGACGCGTCATCAGTACGACGCTGCCCATCGCTTGCGCGGTCGCACACTCCCCAATGGGCAACAGGAATCGTATCGTTTTGACGATGCCAACAATCTCCTTGAACAACCGGGCCTGCAGGATGTCAGTCTGCACGCAGGGAATCAGCTGGCGTCCGCCGGTGACGAGACATTTGATTACAACGACCGCAATCACATCTCAGAGCGCAAGACGGCTCGAGAGATGATCAAGTATTTTTACGACGACCGCGATCAATTGATTCGAGTCGAATCGGCGAATGGAGTTTGGGAAGCCGAGTACGATGCCTTGGGACGTCGAGTTCGCAAGACCTTTAACGGTGCGACTACTGAGTATCTCTGGAACACCGATCAGTTAGCCGGTGAAATTGCACCCGACGGTCGCTTGCGGTTGTACGTTTTCGCTGATCCGCTAGCGCTCACTCCGATGATGTTTGCCGATTATGATTCGGTCGACGCCGAACCGAACTCGGGCAAGCGGTACATCGTGCTCAGCGATCAGATCGGCACGCCGATTTGTATTGAGGACGCAGCCGGGCAGGTTGTTTGGCGGGCGAGTATCGAACCCTTCGGTGAAGCTCGGCTTGCCTCCGAAAATCGCATTGACTTTAATTTGCGTTTCCCAGGCCATTACTGGGACGAAGATGTTTCGTTGAATTACAACCGTTTTCGGTTTTACGATCCGAAACTGGGACGGTATATACAGAGCGATCCGATTGGGATCGCGGGCGGAGATAATGTTTATGCGTACGCGACGAATCCTTTGTGTCTTGTCGACGTTCGCGGTCTTACCTCGCCCGATTGTGCAACATGCGGTGGAAAGCACCCTCCTTCTGAGGAATGTACTGACGACGCAGAGCTTATACCTGGATTCAACAAAGCAGAATCCGAGACTATTCGTGAAGCAAAAGGAATTTTGAGTTCGGAACAAATGGCCGCCATTCGAGAGGCTCACGAGAGAGGAGAGTCAGTTACTGTGGTGATCGATGGAAGAACTGTTCAGTATGAACCGGGTTTACCTGCATCTGGGATGACAATGTTTGGAGAAGACGGTTTTCTCATTGGGCGAGAGGCATTCTCGACGCCGGGTGAGTTAGAAAAGACGGTGCTGCATGAACTTCATCGTCTAAACACAAGTGAGTCGAGCGGCGGCGTGTCGGGTGCCCTTGCGACTAACGAAACCAAAGCTGCAGCAGATTTTGCTGATCGTGGAGCGGAGGAACTCAACCGGTGAAGACGACCAGAGAACTATGGATTGAAGCGGGCTGCATATTGGCAAACAACCCTAATGCCAGGGTCGAATGCCCAAATTGCAGGGCAACAGAACTGCAAATAGTCGATGTACGTCCAGGAACTAGCGATTTAGTCGAGCGAATTATGTCGTGTCCAGATTGTGGCGCTAGAAATACTCTCCGCCTTCACCGTCCAATAGAGCACAATAATTCGGAAAACGACGGAAGCTGTGCAAGCGACAGACACGATCGGGAAGACAACGATGCTACCGTTAATTAGTGTTACATTCGCGGTGATCGCGGGAGTGATCTGGATAATTTTCTTGCGTCCTGTGCCAACGCAAACTGCGTTTGGGGCAGTACTGGAAAAGAACTACAAGCCTCCAGGCGAATATACCCAAGTGCATGGGGGGACGCGGGATGCGTTTCACCTGCCGACGACTATTTCAATCGCCGAAGGTTATGTCGTGGAGATCAAACTCGATGAAGAGCAGGGGACAGTTTCTTCTTTGCTGAACTCGATTGAGGCAGAGAGATACGAAGTGGGCACGCGCGTCAAAGTAGAGTATTCGCTGCGGAGTGTGCCGATGCTGTGGCAAAAATGCTATGTGCATTCCGTCGCGCTCGCTGAAGAAACCTGATCGACTCTCCTTGGGCGTGCCTCGCGGATTCCCAGGCTCAATTGAATAGCGGACACATCCTTGATTGCAAACTACATCGGTGGCCCCGCCGGGACGAGCCCGGACGGAGGCCCGCAAGCTGATGCGGTCGATGGTAGCTGTCAGTTGTGACTCCGAGCCGAGGCAAGCTCGACGGAAGTCTGAATGAGGGTTGATGGACTTCCGCCGACGGGCCGGACGGAGGCTTGCATGCGAATGCGGTGTAATGGTAGCTGCCAGTTGTGACGTCAGACCGGGACAAGCCCGACGGAAGTCGATTCGACGCCTGGACTGATTCTGTGGGCAGCTCGTCCGGGCAAGTGTGTGAATGTCTGGACATGGAGTGTGAAAATCCGTTGGGACTTAATGTTCGGTTCTGGGCTTCCGCCGGGCTTGACCCGGTCCGGAGCCAACAACTGGGAGCTACGACAGCTACAATAAAAACCATCCTGTTTGCATCTCTTCCGATCTCCGGCTCGGGATTGCCCCGGCGGAATCAACGACTCGAGTTGGGAGGACCGACGATGGATCCAATCTATTCGGCAGACAATACCACCACAGCCTATCAACTAAATTGGTCGTTAGCCCTATTCGGCAAGGCCGCCTTGCCCGACTCATCTCTCTGGCTGATTGATCTCTCCGCTGCCACCGAGAAAGATGGCGTCAGAATTCTCTCAGCGAATTCACGTTCGGAAAACGTGATTCAATTCCTCATCAGCACTCGTCCCGAGTCTTCACCATCGGATTGCGTCAGAAGTGTTAAAGGACGCTTGCAGTATCTAATTCGAGACCACAATCCCAAAGCCTTTCGCCGCAACTATCATATTCACAGCGTGGGCGAGACAACTTCCAGCGCACTAGACGAATATGTTGCCAGGCAAACAGCCAAACATCCTATGGCCGATCCCAAGGTTCAAGCTCGTTTGGAAGCGAATCAATTCTTGGATCCTGAGATTGATTTGTCTAAGTGTATAGCGACAACTAGATTTGCCGGCCGTGTTGCCTCAATCAATGAAGATACCGAAATAAGACACTCTTCTGAGTAATTAGGGGATTGGGGAATCGCTAAGCGTTGCCTTCGTCGGAGCCGGCCGTCGGTCGTTCAAACATAGCGATGACTGGCGGCCGGCGCAGTGAAGGCAAACGCTCGTTGCCTTTGTTGGAAGGTCATAGGGAGCGAATTCGGTATCTTTCTGTTGAGGCAACCACTACCGTTCGGTATCCATTCAGTTGAGGCAATGCGAAGCGCAGAGGTAGTTGTCGCCGAACAGTCTAAGCCTGAAATCGGTGCTTATGGACAGTATTTGAATTCGCTGCACATCGTGATGGAGAATGCAGATGGCTTGCATGAAGTGCGCGAAGATGAGTTGCAAGCGGTACGTGATATCGTGATTCGAGCCACCGCAAAAAAGAATTGGTGGCTATCCCGGATCGGACTGCTTAGCAATCACCTGCATGTTCTGCTTGGAGCACGGGTGACGGATTCGCCTCAAGCGGTGGCGCTGTCGCTGATGAATAATATCGCGTATGTGTACGAGATGAAAGCGATTCTGAAATTCAGCTATTATGCGGGGACATTTGCGGGATATGATCGAGGGGCGATAAGATTGCATGCTACACAAGTCGCTGGCCCCGCCGGGACGAGCCCGGACGGAGGCCCGCATGCGAATGCGGTGTAATGGTAGCTGCCAGTTGTGACAACCGACCGGGACAAGCCCGACGGAAGTCGATTCGACGCCTGGACTGATTCTGTGGGCAGCTCGTCCGGGCAAGTGTGTGAATGTCTGGACATGGAGTGTGAAAATCCGTTGGGACTTAATGTTCGGTTCTGGGCTTCCGCCGGGCTTGCCCCGGTCCGGAGCCAACAACTGGGAGCTACAACGGCTACAATAAAAATCATCCTGTTTGCTGCTCTTCCGATCTCCGGCTCGGGCTTGCCCCGGCGGAATCAACGACTCGGAGGCAAGAGTTCAAATCAACTTGACAGCGCAAAGTCGCTTGCGTGCAAATAACAAATCACGCAGCTAAGTCAAATGGAACCGCGTGTGACCGCTCAGCCCTTTTCAAATAGCTACGACGAAGTTCCCTACAACAGTTATCCCTATGCACTCGCTCATCCAGATCATATTGCCATGATTGCGGTGTTGTTGAGGTTAAATCCGCCACGTAGACCTTATCGCGTGTTGGAATTGGGATGCGCATCGGGAGGGAATCTGATCCCGATCGCAGCTAGTCGCCCTGACTGTAGTTTTGTGGGGGTCGATTACTCGACGCGTCAAATTGCTACTGGACAATTGATAGTCGATCAACTGAGGCTGACTAATATTGAGCTGCTGGTCCAGAGTATACTCGACGTGGAGAAAACGATCGGTCGCTTTGATTACATCCTATGTCATGGCGTCTATTCCTGGGTGCCGAGCGACGTGCAAGTCAAAATATTAGACTTATGCCGTTCGCTGTTGACAGAGCAGGGGATTGCTTACATCAGCTACAACACACAGCCCGGTTGGCGACAGCGTGGCGCGCTGCGTGATATGATGCAGTATCATGTTGGGCGGAGTGCGGGGAGTAGTCCTGCCCAGCGGATCGATCAAGCGCGAGGACTACTCGACTTCCTGGTCAACGCGACCAGCACCACGGATAATTCGTACGCCCGAATGCTACGAGAACAGCAGGAACTGCTGGGAAAACACTCCGACTCGTATATCTACCACGAACATCTCGAGCGACACAACGAACCATTGTGGTTTCTCGATTTCTGCCACCGACTCGATCAGCATGGACTGCGATATTTAGGTGAGGCAGATTTCAGTTCAATGGTGGGTAGCATGTCACTCACCCCCGAACTCCAACAGCAGTTGGACGATCTAGCCCCGGATTTGACGGAGAAAGAGCAATACATCGACTTCGTGCGCAATCGTTCCTTTCGGCAAACCCTGGTTTGTCATGCTCGTCAGCGCCCCAACTACGCAGTGCGCGGCGAGCGACTGCGAGGATTGTTTGCGGCGACGCCGGGACGCGTGCAAATGAATGACGGTGAGGGTGGCGAGCCGAAGTGGCGTTTGGTAGTCAACGATGATTTGTCGCTTTCTACCGACCTACGGACCACGCAGATAGCCTTTGAATTGCTCAGCCAAGCTTGGCCAGAGCGAATTCCGGTGGCGCTGTTGGTGGATCAAGTGGCTGAACAGCTCAATGATCCCACGCTGGATCGCGCTGAACTACAGCGAACGCTAGAAGTCGCACTACTCACTGCTTTCTCGTCGAGCAGTGGAGAGGTAGTTGAGCTTTCCGTTTCCCCATTGAACAGTATGGTCGACGAGAGTGAAAACCATGGCGCCCCCATGGTCAGTCGGCTTGTTCAACTGCAAGCACGCGAGGGGATGCCCGTGGTCAATCGTCGGCACAATCTACTCCCGGTGATGCCGCTCGATCGTCGCATCTTGTCGCTGTTGGATGGTACATGCGATGGTGAACAACTATTGGTTGAATTGCTCGCGCAACATCAAAGCGGAGACTTGATTATTCTTGATGAGCACGATGTACCCATTTCTGATTCTGCGGTTATTACCAGTATGCTAAGGGAACTAGTTCCACAGCGAATGGCCCACTACCACCGTGGTTCGCTCCTATAGCAATTGGTGGATCATCAACCAATCGCTGGCTCCCCGGCGACTCATCTCTAGCTTGCCACAGAAGAAATAGAATCCGCGTCCTCTAGTTTTCGAATTCAACGAATCCTCATGCATTGGCTTGAAGTTGTTGAATCTTGCTACCCAATCCTTCAGCCATTGCGTTTGTCATACGTAACCGTTGACGGTTGTCTGTGACTCAAACCTGAAGCAACGATTGAGGCTGCCTGATGGGGGAGGAAGGTCGTGAACGAGCGGATAAAATGCTTCGCAGTGGTGAGCTTGCTTGGTATTACTCCTCGCCGTTGAGTTTGGCTGGGGCGAGTTTGGTGCAGCAGAGAGTGTTGTTGGCAGGAAGATAGCCAGAGCAATTCATCTTCCTGCCCCCATGTTCCTGTCATACGTCCGCCTGGTTACTTGGTAACCGTTCACCGTTGTCTGCGACTCAAATCTAAACTCAAACCGGAAGCAACGGTTGAAATCGTTGGTGGATAGGGAAGATCGTGAACGTTTACCATCCTACGATGCATTCCGCAGTTAAGCAGGTCTTCAAAATGTGGTTCATCGGGACTTTGAATGGCAGGTTATCGGATTGAGTTCTAGCTTGCCACAGTAGAAGAGAGAAGTGGTGCGGCAATTTGCAAAGTTGTGGAAGCCGAGAACGCTCGTATTGATGGAGCGGAAGCGATCACGTTCACGGCGTTACCAACACGGGACAGCCTTCAGGCAATCCGTAACCTCCCGCAATTGTGACTATGTCGCCCACGCTCAGTCCGCTAAGAACTTGGACTTGCAATTGCAGCCCCCACTGTCACGGCTGTCTCGTATGCTTTTCCGTCTCGAACGATGGTTACGACCGGAATTCCTGCATTGTCTGCGACGGCAGCCACCGGAATCACCAAAGCGTCAACGATCACTGGCAACGCCACGCTCGTTTGGCAACTCAATCCGGGGCGCAGCTTGAACTCCGAATTGTAGATCTTGGCAAACACAATCACATTGCCTGTGGCTGGGTCAGCCTGACCACTGATCCGAGTCACTCGTGCCTTAAACACTTGATCCGGAAACGAGACAATTTCAATATTCACTTCGCTGTCGTCATGAACCTTAGCGAACTGAATGCTCGGAATCCGAATTTGCGCAAAGACTTCGGTCAGGTCGATCACGGTCGCCAATGGAACCGCGCAGCGAACATCGACGTTTCATTCCCGTCAGTACCACTCGGAGAGCGCGATGAACACCTTCGGAGGCAGCCGCCAGCACCTTCTCGTCCTTGGTGGTCCCGCGGATTGCCTCAGTCCAGAAACCGAGGCGTTGACGCGCCACAGCTTGTCAACACTGCCGCGCGAGCCGTTTGCATCACCGACCAGCACCGATACCTGCGTGATGTTCGACGAAAATCTTTCGCATGCATTTCGGTTGCACTTGCCGCCTTGAGTCGTGAGTGCCCGAGTTCAAAAGGGCTATTCGCAGAGCAATAGAAACGTGCATCGAAAGCACGCCAAAGACGTAGACCACAGAAAATCGCTACCAGCGGCAGTCCTGCTGCAGTCCCTCCTCTTAAGGGGGAACTAAAACGTTGCATTACTTTCACTAGCTAGTGTCTGTCCGGAAATTGCCTTGCTGGAGGATTTCACGCAGTCAGATGCTATCAGACAATCACGAAGAGTTGCCTTCGCTTCGCATTCATTGCCGCTAGGTGAAGTCAAATCCAGCCGTTTTGACCGACTTTGCGCCGCTGGCGCGGACCGGTAGCCAGCTGGCTAATTCAAAAGTGACGAACCTCAGTCACATGCCCTAAGCCGCTTTGCGTTTGCTCTGCGCTGCCGATGCATTGGGGCGTTGTTTAGAAAGCAGTAGCTTTCCAAGCGTGTGTATATTGCGACCTAGAATCGCTAAACCCAAATAGCGTTCAAAGCCGAGTTCAGTCCGGTTGCGACAACGCTTCAAACCATTGCCCCGCTGTAACACTCCGATCGCTGCCTCGATGCCTGAGTGGTGTAGTCGGGTTCGGTGAAATTTAGCACTTTCGTTCTTAATCCGCTGTACGTATTCACCAGGAGCCCGCGGTAGTACGCATACATCTTCGATTATCTGCTGCAGGTTTGATTCATTTTCCGCTGAATAGAAACCTCGGTCAAAAGACGCGGTGTGAATCTCGCCTGCGTGCTTCTTCTGAGCCAACTTCGTTTGTTCCACCACGACATCCTGGTCACGCACGTCGCGAGCCATCAAGTGATAGTGACTAATGAAACCAGCACCATCCTCGTAAACCAAAGCCAATCGACCATATTGATTGGGTTGTCCGGCTTTGCCGCGACGGTAAAGCTGCGTGTGTGTTTCGAACAAGCTGAACAGCTTGTCGCAATTGGGGACTGACTCACCCAATAGGACACGCCGACGCGCCGTATCGCAAACCTGCTCGGTCAGTCCTGTCCAATGTTCGATTGTTGTGATTAGCGACAGAGTTACTGTGGACGCACCGAGAGATTTCGCCTCATTAGTCAGTGATTTCGCTCGCTCGAGCAAAAGTGCTACGCGTTGCAGCAGGTCGCGATAACGCGATTCCAAGGCTTCCTTTTTGCGTGAGCTCTTGCTGGCAGCAATCCGTCCTATCTGCTGCTTTAAGCTCTTGATCTTCTTGACTAGATGCCCCACTTGTCTCCATCCTGTGGTCTCAAGCTGTTGCGCCAACTCAACACAGAACGGAATGAACTTGCGAACACCGTCGTAGATCAAACTGCTCTCTGTCGGATAGTGAATGTTAGTTTCAATAACAAATGAATCAGCCCGAACTGTGGAACTGGCATCGGGAGCAATGCTCTGGCCAGCGGTGACGATAGCTTGGTTGATCTTACTAATCGTCTCAGGTTTGAGCAGACAGATGGTATCGCGTATGCGTCTGAAAGTGAAACCGTCGGTGTCTTGCCAGTCGCCGATTCCCATGATTCCGCGGAGACGCCGATGATTCTCGACTTGATCCTGTAGTTTGTCGTAATCAAGATTACATCCAAGTCTGACTGCTGCAAGCACAACAACATGCCAATCGTCTATGCCTGGCCTTCCAACATCCCGTCGAGAGTCTTGGTTTAGATCCGCAGCGACAGCCTGAACGACTTTCGTTCTCAACTTGGCATTGGTATAAAGATATTGAAGCCCGAGCAAGACGGGCACGATTTCATCGCGAGATTCCAAGTTGAGTTCAACTTGTGCGATAGGGCTGCAATCGAAGCGTTGCTGTTTTTGATATGGCTTGCGAACCACTTCTACTCCTCGAAGATTAAGCGTTTGGACCTGTTTTAGTCAACAAATTCAACGCTCGAACTCGCTCGCGGGTTCGTTCTTCGGGGAGCTTTTTTGAAAATTAGCCAATAATTTACAGACGCTTTTAATTTCCGGACGGACACTAGCTACTAAGCGAACGAAGCAGAATTGCAACCGTGAATAGGAGCAGCAGCGCTACCTGGCCAAGCAGCATTGCAGCTGGCGAATGAGCTTCGCGCGATATGTCGACCTCTTGTTGGGGAACGGTTTGGTAATTGGGATTTCGCATCAACATGATCGACGAGCTCTTCGAGAAGACGGAAAGTGAACTCATCCGTGGCTTGCATGTGATCAACAATGCAACAACCATGCCGCGTGCGCCGGACGGTAGCAAGCAATGACGTTTCCCGCGTAATTTGTCGCAAACGTCGGCGTTCGCAGCCTCTGCGATGCGAGATGGCGGCCGTCAACTAGCGAATATTGCGTCAACCGACGTTGACGCCTGTGACAAGTAGGGTGTTGGGAAAGCCGTCAGGTTTTTCGACGACTTCCCAACTCAGCTGAAGTTCTGGACGAGGCTCATCGCGATCGGCGCCGGGCTGCGACAACCAACGCGTCCGTTGCACGGATCATCGAGCCAAATCCCAAAGTCCATTTTAACGGAGTTCTTCCCCTGCCTTGCGACCTCTCGACCAACAACGGCATTCTGCAGCAACGCTCGCCCATCCCCTCGGATCCTGCCCGATGACAGCCAGTGTGCAAAACCGAATCGGCATGGAAAGCGCTGGTGCGCGAGCTAAAGTGCTGCCTCCCCTGTTCGAAGACCACGTTATTGCGTGGAAGTTAAAAAATGGCGGCGATGCGAGCGAGCGTGAGCAACGGTTGTTCGACCGAGTGAATCGCCTCACGCAAGACACACGACTCCCCGACGCGGAGACGAAATGGTCAGTGCTGGACCGAGCGAGTGTGCAATGCTCAATGCCGTTGATCGCCAGCTTAAACGGTTGGAACGCTGGCGATTGGCTCGACTTCGCAGGAGAGCTGCAATCCGCCGGTGCAAAGACCGTTGCCCCAGACATTCATCGCTGCCCTGCCGGACTCCCTGAGCAGACTCAATTTCACAGTGAGCCCGTTTTCGACGAAGCATCCACGGATTGTTCCGGTATTCTGGAACGATAGCCGCTATATTGGAATGATTTCGCAATTCCGTTGCCCTATTCGTCGGAACTATGAAATGAATGTATTGCGAATACGCACAGTTCTAACCTGTCTGGTACTAGTGATCCCTGGAGCGGTCTTGCTGTCGCCCGCTGCCGGACAGGAAGGGATTGGAGCTGCCGATCGAGGAGAGGGGCTGCGTCTGTTCGAAAGTAAGATTCGTCCGGTTCTCGCCGAGCACTGCTATGAATGCCACTCAGCCCGCGACGGCGCGGATGAGGGTGGCTTGCAACTCGATACACCGCGCGCAATCCAAGCTGGAGGCGACCGCGGAAATTTGGCCGTTTCAAAAATGCCTAATGCGAGTCTGCTCTTGAGAGCGATCGCGCACACCGACGTAGATATTGCGATGCCGCCGAAACAGGATCGCCTGAGTGATACGATTGTAGGTGACTTTAGAAAGTGGATCGAACTCGGCGCAGTAGTTCCCGAGCGGGAGGTGAACGACGTACAGGGGCGCGAAAAGACACAGGCTCACTGGGCGCTACAACCGATTTGCAAAGCAAAAATCCCCGATCTGCGAGGTTCAACTTGGGCCAAGAAGCCAGTAGACGCTTTTATCCTAGCCGGCCTGGAGGCGCAGGGGCTGGAGCCTTCGGCCGACGCACCTGTCAACGTGTTGCTCAGACGTTTGCACTTTGATGTTGTAGGTCTACCACCTTCCCCGGCTGACATTCTTCGCTTCACCGCGCTCGTCGCAGCGGAGGGGATGGATCTTGCAGTGGCGCAAGAGGTCGATCGCTTGCTGGAGACGCAAGAGTTTGGCGAGCGTTGGGGTCGCCATTGGTTGGACGTTGCTCGGTTTGCCGAGTCCAGTGGAAAAGCAGCGAATATTTCCTTCCCTTACGCCTGGCGTTTCCGGGACTATGTCTTCGATTGCTTTAACGACGACCTTCCATTCGATCGTTTTATACTTGAACAAATCGCTGGCGATCTTTTGCCCTATGAAAGCGACCAACAGCGTGCCCGCTTACTGATTGCCACAGGATTTCTTGCGATCGGGGTGAAAAATTTAGACGAGATGAGTGCTCCTCAGTTTCGAGCGGATGTCATTGACGAGCAGATTGACACGGTAACTCGGGCGTTCACGGGATCTTCGGTCGCTTGTGCGCGATGCCACGATCACAAGTTTGAATCGTACACGATGGAGGACTACTACGCGCTGGCCGGTATTTTCTCCAGCACCAAGACCTTGTTCGGGACGTGGGTGGCTCCGTCAAACAGAGTCGGAGGAGATCCTCTCCCGCTGCCGATCGGCCGCGAACCAATCGTTTTGCACAAGTCGATTTCGGCCGAGCGAGTTGCATCCCTGAAAGCAGAGAAAGAATCGCTATTGCGGGAAAGGGAAGATTTCCAAGCGATGAACATGGGGGCGATGATGATGAGCGAGGGGAAAGAAAAAGTCCCCAAGAAGGAATTCACACTCCGCGACGCTCTGCGAATTTTCTGGCGAGTTGGGGCAATCGACGGACAGTTGGAAAAGGTTGATGCCAACGGAAACGCAATCCCACTCGCAATGGGAGTGCTCGATGACGAGACAATTACCGACGCGACGCTGCTGTTGCAAGGCGACATCAAACAACCCAATATTGACGTTCCACGAGGTGTTCCCTTTTTTGATGCGATGGATGAAGCACACCAACGTTTGCAATTCCCCGCCGATCAGAGCGGACGACTGGAGTTGGCGCAATGGTTGACCCACGCAACACACCCATTGACCGCACGCGTCTACGTCAACCGTGTATGGAAGCACCTGATGGGCGAAGGCATTGTACGGACCGTAGATGACTTCGGAACGACCGGCGAAGCCCCGAGTCATCCGGACTTGCTCGACTACTTGGCAACGCGGTTCGTTGAAGACGGGTGGTCCACCAAGCGATTGGTTCGACACCTCCTATTGTCGCGAACCTATCGGCAGTCTTCGGAACACCGTGAAGCCGCGTTCCTTGCCGATCCCGACAATCGACTTTTGTGGCGTCAATCGAAGCGGAGGCTCGAAGCGGAGGCGATGCGCGATGCGATGCTGGCAGTTTCCGGGGAGATCGATCTTCAACGACCGATCGGCTCTTTGGTTGGAAGAGTTATCGGTGATCGACCGATCTCACTGATTGGTCTCGACAAACGTCTTCCGCCAGATCTCGACGGTACCGTTCACCGTTCGGTCTACTTGCCTGTCATTCGCGATCGCATGCCAGATATCCTCGATCTGTTCGATGTCGCTAATCCCGACTTCGTTTCGGGCGCACGCGAGGCAACGTCCACTCCCCTGCAGTCGCTTTACTTGATGAACAGCCCATTTGTTCGCGACCGCGCCGCAGCGATGAAAAAGAGATTGCAGGCCGAAGCCGATACGACTGAAGAGCGGCTACGATTGGCATTCGAGTATTGCTACGCGCGCCCGCCCTTTGCCGATGAATCCCAAAGACTTTCCGAGTTTCTGAACAGTACAGCACGGGAAGAGGCTGAATTGGCATGGGTGGATGTTTGCCATTCGCTGTTGGTAACTGCGGAGTTCCGTAACCTTGATTGAAGTATAGACCAATGGGCAGGGGGACACGTTCCCAGCTCCACCTTCACCTCCATCAGACAGCTTTCTGCCACGGAAATAGCATGATGACATCCTTCTCACGACGAACGGCTCTCCAATCGCTTGCTTCTGGGTTTGGGTACCTCGCCTTTTCAGGACTTGCTCACGAATCGAGTGCACGCGAGCAGGAGGGTGCTTTCGACCTTTCGCCTAAGACGCCGCATTTCCCCGCGCGGGCCAAGCGAGTGATTTTCCTCTGCATGGAGGGGGGGCCTTCGCATGTCGATCTGTTCGATTACAAGCCGGCTCTTGCCACGCGAAACGGCGAGAGTCTGCATAGCAAGCAAGATGGCGGGTTGCGACTCCTGGGTTCACCGTTTCGTTTTCAACAACAGGGCGAATCTGGAAATTGGTTTTCCGAGTTGACGCCCCATTTGGCAAAACACGCCGACGACCTGTGTTTCATTCACAGCATGCACACCGATCTTCCGAACCATTCGCAGGCATTCCTGCAACTCCACACCGGCAGTTTTCAGTTTACTCGACCTTCGTTGGGCGCATGGACTCTGTATGGGCTCGGCACACTGAATAACAATCTCCCTGGATTCGTCACCATAAATCCTCCCTCAGGAAATGGCGGAGCGAAGAACTACGGCAGCGCGTTCATGCCCTCGATCTGCCAAGGTACCAAGATCGGAACCAATCAGATTCCCGACTTCTATGCCAAGTTCATGGGTATCGACAAAGAACCGGGGCCCCCCCTGAAATGGGTCGGCAACTCGTTTCAGACTCGGCAACGCCAACGTCAACAACTCGATTTGATCCGTGATCTAAATACCAGCAAGCTACGCCGCGACTCACAGCATCAAGAGATTGAAGGCGCGATCAATTCCTTTGAGCTCGCGTTTCGGATGCAAGGGGAACTCCCTGAGCTTTTGGATCTGAGCGATGAAACGTCGGACATGTTGCAGCAATACGGCATTGGAAACGGCCAGCCAACCGATCGCTTTGGACGCCAATGCCTGCTGGCCCGACGCCTCGCCGAAGCGGGCGTTCGATTCATTGAAATCACCGCTCCCACGAGTTGGGATCACCACTTCAACCTACGTCAGGTGTTAGGCGAGAGTTGTCTAGCGACGGACCAACCTATCGCAGCATTGCTGCAAGACTTGAAAGGCCGTGGCATGCTGCAAGACACCCTCGTTGTGTGGGCGGGGGAATTCGGCCGTACACCGTACGCACAAAGCGGCAGCGGACGTGATCACAACAATTTGGGTTACACGATCTGGATGGCGGGCGGAGGAGTCAAGGGTGGATTCAAGTATGGTGCGACCGACGAGATTGGTCATAAAGCCGTCGAGAACAAGTGCCACCTACATGACTTGCACGCTACGCTACTGCATCTTCTCGGCTTCGACCATCGAAAGCTGACCTACTCCCATGCGGGGCGTTCTTTCCGATTGACCAATGTCTTTGGGAACGTTGTCGAGGAGATCCTGTCCTAATCCATCAACAATAAGCCCCCATCCACCAGAACGCTCTAGGCCGGTCTGGCTTGCAAGAGAAAAAATCGCGTGGTGAGCGCGGGAGCTCCCAGGCCCTGCACGTGGAAAGTTCAGCTTCCACACACAGGTATTGAAAGCGAACGCATCCCAAGCGAAACGGCAGCGAAGCTCAAGGTGCTGGTGAACGTCAAAATGGATTGCAGCAACCCACGACAGAGTTTGCTCGCCCCTCACGGCCGCTTGAGCGTGTCCAGGAAGCGTTTCGTGCGGGTTGCTGGCTAGCGCGAAATTCAAGACCGTATTCATTGATGCGCTATCTAAACGGTCTTCGCTAATGCAAATCCGCGCGCTGAACCGAACGAAGACTTTGAGCTTGTCCCTGCTGCACTAATGCTCGCGCACGCTCGGACCGGTGGTGCTGTGTTGGGCGACTCTATCACCTAGCCGCCAAGGTTTGCCGGCCCTGCTTGGGCATTCGCCCGGCGAGTGGAGAGGCGGGCGAGTGGAGAGGAGGCGAGTGGAGAGGAGGCGAGTGGAGAGGCGGGCAGGGGAGCGGGAGCACGCGAATTGCGTTACGCGATGACATCGTGGACGACCTGCCCCGAGAGGTCTGTCAAGCGGTAATCACGGCCCGCATACCGATACGTCAGGCGTTCGTGGTCAAAGCCCAACAAGTGCAGCATGGTAGCGTGCAGGTCATGGACCGACACCGGATTCTCGACGGCTTTGAAACCAAACTCATCGGTTGCGCCGTAGATCGTGCCGCCTTTGACGCCTCCTCCCGCCATCCACAGCGAAAATCCCCAGTGGTTATGATCGCGGCCTTGGCTGGCTCCCGATCCATTCTGCCCCATTTCAACCGAAGGTGTGCGTCCAAACTCGCCACTGCATAAGATCAATGTCTTGCTGAGCAGGCCACGTTGTTTCAAATCTTTGATCAAGCCCGCAATCCCTTGATCGCACTGATTGGCGACATGGCGGTGGGCGTCTTTGATGTTGTCATGGCTATCCCATGGCTGGCCAGCACCGTGCCAGACTTGCACATAACGCACGCCGCGTTCGACCAACCGCCGAGCGAGTAACAGTTGACGATTCTGGGTTCCTTCGCCATACAGTTTCAAGATGTGTTCCGACTCCTGACTGGTATCGAAAGCGTCGGTGGCTTCCATTTGCATCCGGTAGGCCAAGTCAAACGACTGAATCCTTGCTTCGAGATCTGCTTCTTCGGGACGTTGTGCCAAGTGCTTGGCATTTAAAGCCTGCAGGATTTGCAGTTGCGCTAATTGCTCCGATTTCGAAAGTCGCTCGTTACGAATGTGACGAATCAACTGGGTTGGATCGGAGTGGGCGGTGTCCACCAGCGTGCCTTGGTAGCTACCAGGCAGGAAGGCGGAACGCCAGTTGCCAGCACCGGCCACCGGTAGCCCTCCAGGACACAGTGCGACAAAGCCGGGAAGGTTTTGATTCTCGGTTCCCATGCCCCAGGTTAACCAGGATCCGAAACTGGGCCGCACCAACCTGGAATGGCCGGTATTCATCAACATCAGCATCATTTCATGGCTGGGCAATTCGGCGTACATCGAACGAATCACCGCCAAGTCGTCTGCGCATTCAGCCACCCTGGGGAACAAGTCACTGATCGGCATCCCGCATTCACCGTGCTGCTTGAATTTAAACGGCGAGGGCAGAGCTACCCCCGTCTTGCGTTCGGTCTGCAGGTTGTCGAACGGCAACATCTGACCGGCGCGACGGGTCAATTCCGGCTTGGGGTCGAAGGTATCCACCTGCGACATACCGCCGTTCAGAAAGATGTGAATCACATGCTCGGCGCGGGCGGGAAAGTGTGTTGGAGGACCGGCGGTTGCCGATTGAGCGGTCAACATATCGGTTAGCGCCAGTGAACCGACGCCCAAACCACAGCGGCGAAGGAACTGCCGACGAGGGGTAGAAAGGGAAGTATCCATGATGATTATGCTCGTTTAAGGATCGAGGCGTTGCGGATGAGCCATTGCACTATTGGTAGGCCTGTCAATCCAAGAAAATAAACTCATTGGACGCAAGCATGGCATGTGCCAGTTGTGCCCAGCGATCGGTTGCAGTAGCAGTTTCGGCAGACGCTTCGATCGCAGCACCAGTGGGCTGCGGACGCGCGACAAAGGCGAGTGCCAGGTCACATTCTTCTTGATCGGGCTGCCGCAAATAGATCCGTCGGTAAAGCCATTCCACTCGATCTGCATCCGCGGCCGCCGCCTCAACAGCCAGCTTGGCCACCTCAGCAGCCCGATCCTGAATGAAGGAGGAATTCAGAGCGTACAGCGTTTGCTGCGGTACCGTAGTATCGGGACGTTTGACAGTACAGGATGTCGGGTCCGCGCCGTCAAACGTACTGGACAAACCGGAAATGATGTCGCGATTGATAAATGCGTACACGCTACGGCGCGGAACCACCGGCTCGGTTTCCAGATCGAACGGTCGACCGCCGATGGTCGTCGTGTCCAGCTCGCCCGAAACGGCCAGCATGGCGTCGCGCATCGATTCCATTTCCAAACGCCTACGCGGCATCCGCCACAGCAAGCGGTTCTCCGGATCGCGCCCGCGAGCGGCGGGATCCTCGACAGAAGCTTGTTGGTACACGCTCGACAGCATGATGCGACGGTGCATTTTCTTAATCGACCAACCGTCGTCGGCAAACACGCTGGCCAAGTAATCCAGCAACTGTGGATGCGTGGGTGGCGTACCGCGCGTCCCGAGGTCATCGGGCGTGCGCACCAGCCCCAAGCCGAAGTGGTGCCGCCAAATCCAGTTCACGATTACGCGACGCGTCAGCGGATTTTCGGGGGCGATGGTGGCCTCAGCCAAGCCGCGGCGACGCTGTCCAGCAGCAAATGGCGTTGCGTCGTACGGAGCCACAGCCGTCAAAAATCTCGCTTCAACTCGTTCGCCAGGGCTGAGCGGGTTTCCGCGAAGGAACACGCGATACTCGGGAGGCGTCTCGGCTTCGGCCAGCACCATTCCACGAGGCGGGGAGCCGGGTGAATTCAAGTGCAATGCGTGAATGGTGCCGCGTTTGCTCGACATATTATCCGACACAGTGCGGTTCAGGAGCTTAGCGGCCAACTCATCAGGTACAGCAGTCGGGGTACCAGTTTCATACAAGTGCCGGCGCAGCTGTTGGTGAATTGCACTGTTAATCTCGGAGTGCCGCGGATCTTCGTCAGTGACAATCTCCGCTGCTGGCACAGCTTCTAACGATGCTGCGTGCAACGCTTGTAACCACCCCAGGTGTACATCGCTAAAGAGTTTGCCGTAGGCCTCGGCCAATTCAATTAGCGATGCTGGCTTGGCTTCGTCCAATGCGCTGAGAACTCTCGGGTTCCACTTCGGTGCCTCCACGCCCAGATGGTGTGTGGCACTGAAGTTCGCCGGATCACCATTCTCTTCTTTCAGAGTAAGCACCAACTGCTCACAAGCCGCCTGGAACTGGTCGGGAGGGGTATTCTGCAGCCGAGCCCAAGCGAAAAATACGGGATCCTGCTCACCAATGCCACTCAGATAAGTTCGCCAACGATTCAGCACGATCGGACGCACGTCGTCGGTGCGGTACGACAAAAACGCCGCAGACACATCCTGCTCAGGAACCCCCTTGGCCAAATCCGTCAAGTACAAGCCAACTTGGCTACGCAAACGATTTCGCATCACTTCCATCTGATCGCGAGCCATGTCTCGATAGATCGTTTGCCGTTGCTCCAGTTGGCGTTGGTAATCGCGCAATTGGTCGCTCAACGGTGGTTCGCCCAACACCGGTAATTCTTCTGGCGAATTGCTGCTCGCCAGCGTCGCATAGAGGGCGTAGTAGTCGGTGGTCGGGATTTCGTCGAACTTGTGATCATGGCAGCGAGCACAGGCGACCGTCACTCCCATCAATCCGCGCGTAACCACGTCGATCTGATCGTCGATCAAATCATGGACACTGCGAAACTGCATGCCCACCGTCAAAAAACCCAGCGCTGCCAGGGCCGGATCATTGGGCGGCAGGTCTAGTTGGTCGGCAGCCAGCTGTTGCAAGACAAATTCGTGGTAGGGCAAGTCTTCGTTGAAAGCGCCAATCACATAGTCGCGGTAAGTGTAGGAAAACGGAAACCGCGTGAAGCCGATGGCCGAACCGCCATGCGTGTCGGCATAGCGAGCGATGTCCAACCAGTGTCTTCCCCAGCGTTCGCCATAGCGAGGCGATTCGAGCAACCGGTCGACAACCTTGGCGAACGCCTCCTCGTCGGGTGCAGCGTCGCCTACGAACGCATCGACCTCGTCAGGCGTGGGAGGCAGCCCGAGCAAATCGAAATTCGCACGCCGAATCAGCTGCCGGCGATCCAATCGTGGCGCAAGGGTCAGTCCGTTTTTATCGAGAGCTGCGACAATAAATCGATCAATATTGGTAGACGCGGCGCCGGCCGGATTGGGCACCTCGGGGCGGCGAATCGGCTGATACGACCAATGCCCCTCGAACTCCGCCCCCTCCACGATCCAACGACGTAGGATGTCGATTTCCTCCGCCGTAGGCCGCTTTTGCATGTCTGCAGGCGGCATCTGCATGTCCGGATCCTCGGTCGTCATCCGGAGAATCATTTCGCTGGCGTCGGGATCGCCCGGCAGGATCGCGGATGCCGTACTCTCGTCAGCGATGTCCAGCCGCAAATCGGCTTGGCGATGCGGTGCGTCCGGGCCGTGGCACTGCACACAGTACTCTGCCAGGATAGGTCGCACATCGGCGCTAAAGCTGATATCGCCCGCGGTGGCGTGCGATCCAGCAAGGGCAGCCGCCAAGCAGAGTGGAACCGCAATCCGAATTCTCGTGCGTCTATTACGAACTCGGCCAGTTAACATCGATCGCCTCATCTTCTTCCAATGCGATAAACGGCGGGGGGCGGCCCTCGCGGGGTTTATCCAAGCGAGGGAGTACGGTAGGGGAGCATTTGCTGGAGGGACACCAAACGGCCAATTCCCTTTGCTGGAGAAGGGGCAATCGATTCCGCTGGCCACATCAAGGCGATGGATTCGGCAGGCTCGCTGTGGGAGGTGGGAACTCTATTCTAACATTGATTGAATCCAGCTGCGCACGATATTTTCAAGGCTGCATTTTACGAGCTACGCTTAAAAGCAGCCGACCAACGCTGCTCGCCAATCCGCACCAAGTGCATTGTCGCTGTCCGTAATGTCGCTGTCCGTAATGCCGCAATGCATTAGCGCTTCAATACCATGTCTCAGACGCGAGAGGACCCGTAGCACGCTTGCTAGACATCACACCTGCTAGAAACCAAGCTTGCTAGACACCGCATTTGCTGGCGATCTAAGCCAGCAACCCCTCGATAACCTTTCCGCCCTGGTTATCGAGCAGGGACATCGCTCGATTGTTCGAATCGAAGTTTAGGCGTTCGGCATCTAGCCCGAACAGATGGAGCAATGTTGCATGATAATCGAAATGATTGACCCCATTTCCGACCGCTTTATGGCCTAATTCATCGGTGGCTCCGTAAACATGCCCCTGCTTAAACCCACCGCCCGCGCCCCACATACTAAATCCGTAGGTGTTGTGGTCGCGGCCAACGCGCGTCGGTCCCGAGTCGTCCTCGATCACCGCCAGCCTCTTCCCCTTCTCCATGGCATTCACGGCAAGGAGCTTTAAGGATTGGCCGCACGTCTTCTTCGTACGTAATGCTGGCAGGGACCGCAGGCTGGTTGGACTCAGCGCGTACCGAAAGAGGCAAACCGATCAAAAAGACTACGGTTAAAATGGAGTGGGAGCGCATCAACGAACTCCTGTTGCACGTCGTGATCACAGGCGGGGTGGTGAGCGGATCTACCGCTGGCGGGGCCCTCAGTGTAACAGAAGTTCAAAGGGGGGTGTCGGTTGCGTGTGGCTCAAGAAACAACTGCGAGGGTGTCCCGAAGGTGCTGACCAGCATGGGGGAGTTGCACTTTCCAGGGCACGGTCATGCCTGAGCTACGAGGCGTTCTCAAGACTCCCCACACCGCCAAACCAGGGACGTTGCGGGGTGTCCCTGTGCCAGTTCCTTGCTGTGCTCAAGTCCCAGCGTTGTGCCCGACATTCAGCATCTGGTCCACAAATTAGAACGATTGAAATTCAGAGATGCGGAAAGAGGGCTACAAGTCAGCGTTAACTGGTAAGGGCTGGCAATTCAAAGCCGGGTCTGTAATGCCCGCCGAGAAGTTGATTCGCCTCGGGGCTATCCACAAAGGTTTCCGTCGATGAGTCAAACTGAAGCGTGGGACCAAGGCGATAGGAAGCTTGGGATAGCTTCAAGCCGGCGGCGTCAACCAGATGCTGTTTCATATCATCAAAGGATTCCGCAGCAAGCTGGTTGTCAGAAAGTTGCTGGGGAAAGTGGCTGAAAGAAGCCTCCCGGCCCAGGCGATAAGAGATATTGCCGAGATGAGCGACCGCAGCCGTACGATGCCCATCGAGCACATCCGAGGCTAGGTCTGCGCTTTTGCGGCTACGGACACAATCGATAAAGTTCTGAAAATGATCGCGCGCGTAATCTTGCGGAAGCCCGCTCACCGGCGCTCCCTCGATCACTTCTCCCTCTTTCTTACCATGAACATAGAATTTACCTTCCTTGATTACGCCTTCGTCTGTATGAAACTCGATGCTCATTTTCAGCGGTTTGTCGAAGTGCAGACCTCGTTGTTGACACACCAGCTTGGCATCGCCGAAATCATACAGTGTTAGCTGTGTATTGGGGGTCTCTGCTTGGTCTTCGTATCCGTAGCGACCTCCCAGACTGACCACGGATTTTGGATTGGCACTTGCGGACATCGCCCAGCGCACCATTTCGAATTCATGGGCACCAAGATTGGCAATTTCCCCATCGCCATAGTCCCACATCCAATGCCACCGGTAGTGGACGAGATTGGTTCGATACGGATTCAGCGGAGCAGGTCCGGTCCACAGATCGTAGTCCAAGGCGCGCGGCGGTGGTACCGGCTCCTTAAAGCCAATACTTTTCCGAGGGCGGAAGATCTGGATATTGGCCGTCTTCAGTTTGCCGTACTTGCCGTCTCGAATATCAGTGGTGTAAGCCTTCCATTGCGGATCGGAGCGCCACTGCGTGCCGTGTTGAACGATTCGGCGATGCTTGTGGGCCGCGTCGACCATTCGACGGCCTTCAATAATATTGTGACTGCAGGGCTTCTCGACATAGACATCCTTCCCTGCCTGACATGCCCAAATGGTCATCAGAGCGTGCCAGTGATTGGGCGTCGCGATCGAAACCGCATCCACCGAAGGGTCATCGAGCACTTCGCGGATATCTTGCACACACTTTGGCTTTTTCCCCGTGAGTCGTTCCACTGCGGCACTTCGCGACGCGAACAGCCGGCTGTCTGGATCGACCAGATGCGTAATTTCCACACCCTTCATCGCGCCGAAGACGCCCATGTGGACTTGTCCACGACCATTGATTCCGGCAATGGCAACACGAACGCGATCGTTCGCTCCCACGACTTCGGCAGACGATTTGGTACCGGAAATTGTTGCCGAGGCAGCAATACCACTTGCAGCTACGCGCGTGATAAATTTACGACGATTTGGTCGATTCATGGTTGAGCACTTGAAGGGTTCGTTGTTCACAGGATTCGGTCGGATATCGCCAGTTCTTCGTAGCTACGCTCGCCAGAGCGTGCGAAACGCAACTCACCCACCGTCTGGCGACGGTAGCTACAAGCGGACTTCGTAGCTACGCTCGCCAGAGCGTGGGAAACGCAACGCACCCACCGTCTGGCGACGGTAGCTACCAGCGGTCTCCGTAGCTACGCTCGCCAGAGCGTGGGAAACACAACTCGCCCACCGTCTGGCGACGGTAGCTACCAGCGGTCTTCGTAGCTACGCCCGCCAGAGCGTGGGAGACGCAACTCGCCCACCGCCTGGCGACGGTAGCTGTCAACGTTAGGCTGACTAGGACAAATCAGGCCTCACCTCTTTCAGGTAAGGCTGCAGTTCCTCGAAGCGAGCGTCAGCCTCTGCCAACTGTTCGTTACTGAGCTTCAGTTCGGAAAGAATTGGTGCGGTAGGAATTGATTTTCCGGGGCCATAATCGCGAGATATCAAATTCTTGAAAACGCCTCGCTTCTTCCAAATGTACAGGTTCGCACCACGCAAGCTACCTGGCTTTACCTTGACCATTTGCACGAACTTTTCGAACACATCTTGCAGTGTCTTCGGATCGTCACCGCGCTGCTGCAATTCCCAGATGCGCGTAAGTACGTCGGCGTACGCGGCGCGTTCGGTGATCACACCTTCCGATCCCAGCTGAGCCTCTTGGAGCCAATGGAATCCACCGCGTGCACTGAACACTCGTCGCACCGGAGGCATGGCGGCAAGAGAAGTGCGCATGCGTCCCAAAACATCGCCCGCCTCTTCCTTGATATAGCCAAAGTGTGGAAACTCCGTTGCCAATTCAATCATCAGTTCCGGTGAAGGAAGAGGCCCTTTGTAGGACACTCCACCAGTTGTTTGGAGAATGACCGGCCTGTGAGCCACCGCAGCGAGCGCTCTCCAGTATTGCCGTAAATCGTCCTCAGACACTCCAGAATCGGGCGGTCGCGAGATGATGGCTTCCGGCCCCAACTCCTCAGCGTGCTCGGCGAACGCAAGCATCTCCCCCACATCCTTCCCTTGAACTCCAAGGCACAGTGAGGTGGGTAGGCTGCGAGTTGTTTGGGCCAACACCTCCATACCTTTCATTTTCTCATCCATCGTCAACAGATCGACGCTGTCTCCCGATTGTGGCCAGATCATTCCAGGGCAACCACCCCAAGCAACAAACTTGGCCTGTTGTGCCAACACTTCATAGTCGACTTCCCCCGACTCCGTAAACGGAGTTGATAGGATCGGAAACGGTCCACGGACCTTGGGATCAGCCGGTACAGTGGCAGGGTTCTCCTTGGCGCCCAGCAGCTTCCTCGGCAAAATCGCCCCGGCAACCACGCCGGAAAAGCCGGCCAATGTACTCCTGATTGCGGTTCGTCGAGATAGTTGTTGTTTGGATATCATGATGCGCCTCGGAATTCAGATTAAACGTTGCAGGTCTACGGTAGCGTGAAGCTTCTGCAGAAGCCAGAGAATGTGAATCGAAATCATTTAAAGGAAAAAATGCGAGCTGCGACGCTGGTGCCATGTCAACATAGCGATCGGCATCGGAGAAGCGAGCATTTCTGGAAGTTGTACCACGACCATTGGTGTTCGGCAGAGTTGAGCTTTGCTCTCGCTTTGCCTGCAGCCCAAAAGATTCAGCAGCATCATGAACATGCTCCCTCGCGCCCCATTCGTTATCAGATCGACGTCTAGGCTAACAGGCAGGTTAAGAATGTTGGTGTAAAATCGTTGGTTTCGCTGCCAATGGACTCGTTTCTGAGCGTACGCCGCGGAGTAAGGATGCACGGCCAATCCAATTGACTTAAAATGTTTTTTACAACTCCCACCTTGTGCTCGCGTTGCGGTCCGGAAGAACGCCAGACAGCCTGAGAACGGCGAAAACATCCGTAATGGCGAGCAATCGTGCCCCAGGTCGATAGTCCGGCCGCGGCTTACCATCCATGCTAGATTGCCGCAGAATCCATCCAAATTGAGAGCATTTTGTATTAGGGAAATTCAACTGCAGTGTCTGCGGTGAGTGATCGAGTTGGAGGCTACTGTTACTGGAGTTTTTTGTGAGCGCGAGTGTGAATCAGTCTAAAGTTCAATCCTTGGTGCAGGTGCTCTCCGAGCATGTTGGCCGAAGATGCCGGTACAATAATGCACATTGGGGCAGCCCGCTCAACACTCGCGATATACTTCACGCAACCTCGTTCGAGCCAACGCGCGTGCCCAAGGCTCGGACACATCGCGAATATCGAAAGGCCAGCAGCGCGGAGCAAGATTGGCCATCGTTACGGTTCCGAGCTGAGGCCGTGAACGGCACTTTCTCGGACTTGCGTTCTACGGACATTGCGGAGGTTGGCGTCTATTTTTCCAGAATCGATTCTTGCAAAGCGCAAGCGAAGACAAAACCGTTGCCACCGATGCCCTTAACGCTAGACGACCTTCGTGCAAGCCTAATCTGCAAGATTGAGGAGACGCAACAATGAGACTCTGTGGGAAAGTATGTAGCGACGACGACACACGGGGTCTCGCACCACTTCCGGTCCGCCCGCTGGTTGCCGCGACTCTCGCCCTATTGATCTTAGCTACAGCCGCTGAGGCTCTAGCAGCGGAACCGTTGCTGGAGTGGCGTTTCGATGGCGAATCGCAGACGGGTACGTGGCTGGGAAAATCTGGCACACCTGTCGATGGTCCACGACCTCCGCGGTACCCCGGATTCGGAAACAGCAATACGGGCACATCTTTCACCGGACACGAAGGCGCGATTCTGATCAAGGATCATGAGCGTGGCGGTGCTACCGATGTTCGATTCGGCAGTGGCGACACGTTCGCCTTTGAAACTTGGGTGAAATTCAGAACCCTCCGCCCTGGCCAAACGGCCTATGTGCTGGGCAAGGGACGCCACCCAAACCACGGAGACGATTTTCCGGACAACAATCAAAATTATTCCATCCGGTTTCATGGAACGGGCGGTGGTGCCCAATTCGGACTGCTCTTTACGAGCGAGCATCCGGAGACGAAGAAGCGTGCATGGCATCGCTGGTGGAGTACGGCGGTCGTACCGGCCACCGGCTGGCACCATGTGGCGCTCGAGTTCACGTTTGGGAAGAGCGACAGCCTGCAAGCCTGGATCGATGGCAGCCCGGTCACAGGCACTTGGGATGAGAGCGGCGCCACAGATCTGCCTCCTGTGCAGGACGCCGACGACCTCGTGATCGGCACTGGCTTTAGCCGCGGTGAAAGCTCATCGTTTCAAGGCTCGTTGGACAACTTGGCGATTTATCGCAGGGGCTTTGAGCCCACTGAGATCGCCCAGCGCTACCGCTTTGTCCCGCCGCCGCCGGCCGTGACACGCGAGATGATTCCTTCCGGCAAAGTCTTAGTGCAGATTAGCGAGGAGGGCGTTCCCCAAGCCAACGCCTGGCCACCGGAGCCACAGGTCACCGAGAAGTATCACGAAGATGTGTTTGGCTTCTTTGAACTTCCCCACAAGTACGTCGCCACGGGAGTCCGGGGAGATCGAGCCAATCCCTTGCACTTGCGGGCTTCGGCGTTAGTCACATTACCCGCCGGCAAACACCGCATATTAGTGCGTGGCCGTGGGATGTGTCAGCTTTTCATAGACGCAAAGAAATTGCTCGAAACCCCGCCGCGACCGCACGACCCCGGCGGGTATGAGCCGCTTTCCAGTCAGGACGATTATCTCGATCTCGGCCCAGACTTTCGCTTTGCACCGCCCGGAAATCGCGATGCATGGTGTGAATTCGAAACCTCCGGTGGCGAGCATTTCGTTATTTTGGAAACAATGGTGGGAGGCATCATTGGACGGAGCACGTTCCGGCCCGAACTCGGCGAGACCGTCGTGGCAGTTTCCCTGGAAGGGAGCCAAACTTGGTCGCTACTATCGGCCGGAGCGCGTGACGTGCGTTACACGGACGAAGGCTGGCGGGCGTATGAAGCAGAGCGTCGCGAGGTGCTCGCCAGCATAAATGCGGCTGCCCGTGCGGAGCGTCGAGCTGCCCATCACCAGTACTGGGACCGCCGGCGTACCGCTGCTTCCGAGTGGCTGGCTGACATCGACAGGGTTCCCGTACCGGAGTCGCCCAACGGTTATCCTGCTCATAATGAAATCGACCATTTTATTAATGCGAGGATCGCGGAAGTTAAGAGGGACGCGATCCAAGACGACCAGGGTGGCGTGGACTACTTCAAAGAGATCCGTCCTCTTCTGGAGACGCGTTGCTACGACTGCCACCAAGGCGTCAAGGCTCAGGGAGACCTGCGTCTTGACGATCCCATGTCCACGTTGGCAGGCGGCGCTTACGAGGGGTCTGCCATCGTCCCTGGCAACATTGAAGAGAGCGCGTTGATGGACCGGATCACTTCGACGGACGAAGATAGCGTGATGCCACCAACCGGCGATCCGTTGACGGACGAAGAAGTAGCTCTGCTGAAGCGTTGGATTGAAGGAGGTGCCACCTGGCCGCAGTTTGATGTCGACCATTTCGAGCAGAATCCGCTCGCCGACGACCTCAGCTTTCTCCGGCGCGTGACGCTAGACACCGTCGGAGTGCCGCCCACTGAGTCTGAAATTGCCGTGTTCCGTACCGCCCCACCGGAAACGCGGCGCGCCGAGGTGATCGATCGGTTGCTGCAAGATCCCCGTTGGGCAGATAACTGGATGGGTTACTGGCTTGACGTACTCGCCGAGAACCCGAACATGATCAACCCAACGCTGAACAACACCGGTCCATTCCGATGGTGGTTGTACGAGTCGCTGCTTGATAACAAGCCCGCCGACCTTTTCGCAACCGAGCTAATTCGCATGGAGGGTAGCGAGCGATATGGCGGCCCAGCCGGCTTTGGCACAGCGACGCAGAACGACCTGCCAATGGCCGCCAAGGGGATTATTGTCAGCTCTGCATTTCTGGGAGTCGAAATGAAATGCGCCCGTTGTCATGACGCCCCTTCGCACATATCGCTGCAAGAGGATTTGCTACAGCTCGCGGCATCGTTAAAACAGCAACCGATCAAGCTGCCCGCTTCCAGCAGCGTTCCCATGGGGCCGTTGAGTCAGGCGGGTCGCAAGCCTCTGATTCAGGTAACCCTGGAACCGGGAACCGAGGTGGAGCCGGCCTGGCCGTTCGCCCGCTACTGCGAGGAATCGGTCGCAGATACACTGGCAGAACATCCACAAGACTCGCGAGATCGACTGGCTGCACTCATCACCGCTCCGCAGAACGAGCGTTTTGCCCAGGTAATGGTGAATCGCATTTGGCAGCGGTTGATGGGACGTGGCCTGGTCGTCACGGTGTCCGACTGGGAAAAGAACAGTCCCTCGCATCCAGAACTGCTACGTTGGCTAGGGCACCAGTTTGTAGCATGCGGCTATGACCTGAAAGCCATCAGCCGAATGATTTTGAATTCGCATGCGTATCAACGTGCGACCGACCCAACGCTCCCCCGAACCAGTCCACTGTTCGTCTCGCCAGCCCCTCGGCGTTTGACGGCTGAACAGATCGTCGATTCCGTTTTCCATGCAACCGGCACTCCGTTCGACCTGGAAGAGGTCAGCCTGGACATCGACAGCGTACGTGCTGTGGACACCACGATCAGCCTTGGAAAGGCACGACGCTGCTGGATGCTCGCCTCAAGCTCCAACGAGCGCGATCGGCCCAGTTTGTCGCTGCCACGAATCACTGCGGTAACGAGCGTGTTGAAGACATTCGGCTGGCGTGGTGCGCGGCAGGATCCGCAGAGTCTTCGTGACACCGAGCCCAATATCTTGCAGCCGGCGATTTTCGCCAACGGTGTCATGAGTATTTGGCTGACGCGGCTCAGCGACCGACACGGAATCACGCAACTCGCTCTGGAGGATCAACCCGTAGACGAACTCGTCGACCGCGTTTTCCTCCGACTGCTCACTCGGAGCCCATCCCCCCATGAGAAAGAACGCTACGTTCGCTTCCTGTCCGAGGGCTACGACACACGCGTGATTCCCGAATCGCAACGCGTCCGCCCCACACCTGGCAAACGCGAGCCGGAGCGCTACGTGAGCTGGTCAAACCACGTCGATGGCCCGGCCAATACCCTGGCTGTGCAAAAGGAAGCCGACGCCCGTCGCGGCGATCCTCCGACGAATGCCTTGAACAATGACTGGCGTCTCCGCATGGAAGACGTCCTGTGGGCCGTCCTCAATGCCCCCGAATGGATTTACACGCCCTAACTCCTTTCCGTTCGGGCAGCGCCGTAGCAGAAGCGAAGCCATTCGCTGCGGAAAAAAGCTTTCGGTAAGTCACAGACGGTGGCCCCCTTCAACAGCCCAGGCCAGCGCCGGTGGCTTACACAATTATTCACCCCGTGGATCACGCTTATGAACCGCCGACACTTCCTAACCCACACCGGAGGACTCGCTGGGGCCGCACTTGCCGGTCGCTCGGCACTCGCATTACCGACTACGACCGCCGCCCCGAAAGGCAAAGCCGAAAACGTGGTGTTCATCTGGTTGGGCGGGGGGATGTCCCAAATCGACACCTTCGATCCCAAACATCGTGGCAACTCGCAAGCATCGCCGAAGCTCGCCGGTTCGGAGTACGCTGCGATCGACACCGCCGTGGCAGGAGTGCAATTCTGCGAACACCTGAGCCGCACTGCAAAGCTCGCCGATCGCCTGACCGCCCTACGGACGGTGAATCACCACCTCGTGGACGAACATGCTTTTGGCACCAACTTCGTTCACACCGGCCGTCTCATCAGCGGTAGCATCACGTACCCTTCGATCGGTTCTATCATCGGGCACGTGCGTGGTGCGGTGAATCAGGATGCCCCACCCTACATGCTGATCGGCTATCCCAACGTCAGCCGTGGCTCCGGTTTTCTGGGTGCCAAGGCAGGTTACGTTTACCTCGTCGATACCGATAGCGGCCCTGCTGGGTTTTCCCGACCGGAAGACGTAACACCACTTCGAGTCGACCGGCGGCGTCAACTGCTTCAGCCACTGGTCGAGCGTGTCCCCGACGACTCGAGCATCTCTCAATACCGCACTGCGCAAGCCGAAGCACTGCGGTTGGCAGGACCGGAATTCATGCGTCACTTCCGCCTGCAGGATGAGCCCGACGCGTTGCGCAATGCTTACGGTGGCGAGTTCGGACAACGCTGCCTACTGGCCCGCCGCCTCGTGCAGGCGGGAGTGCGATTCGTGGAAGTCTCTCACAACTTGAACTTCATCAACGGTACCGGCTGGGACACGCATTTTGAAGGTCAGCAGAACCAGCATATTCTCATCAATGAACTCGACATTGCGTTGTCAGCACTGCTCACCGACCTGGAGCAGCAGGGCATCCTCGATAAAACGCTCGTAGCGATTGGCACCGAGTTTGGGCGCCCCGCCGAATACGACGCTCGTGGCGGACGCGGACACCAGGGTAGTTGCTTCAGTCTGGTCCTCGCCGGCGGCGGCCTAAAGCATCAAGGTGCCTACGGCGTGACTGACGAAATCAGTAAGACCGTCATCGAAAACCCCGTTTCCGTGCCTGACTTTCACGCGACCATCCACGCGGCTCTTGGAATTAGTCCGGCTCACGAACTGTTTGACGGCTCACGACCGATTCCGATCACCGACCAGGGAAAGCCCATCGCTGCATTGTTTGGGTAATCGCCCCACTGGCTCTGTCAACATCGCTGGCTGGATGTAGCCCATCCGCCGCCCTGAGCCAAACGGTGAAGTCTCTTGCTGGCCCCAAAGCGAGCGATGGTCACCTGGCACCACCCCGCCAAAGTCCCGAGCTTTGGTGCGGCGATTCCTCAAAGACCATTTCCCGGTCACAGTCTGGCTGGGTGCGATCACCACCAGCTATTGCATGCCTGGGGCAAGTAATGCTGCGACTGAGATTGCTAGCCGCCCGAAAGCGGCGTGGTGCACTGGTAATCTTGCGGTGTTCATGAGGCTCTTCATACTAGTGAAGGCGGGTTGGATTGGGATTCAAGCCCACTCCGCTGACGGTGGCCATGCAATAATCCGAACATTAGGTGGTCCGTGCGTAATTTGCAAGAAACTATTTTGGACAAGCCTTACTCGATTGCTGTGGCCTCAAAAGCAAATGGTTACAATGACTTGGGAGCTGCCCCCTAGTATTCACGACCTGCCCCCATCGCCGTCCAATGGAGAAGAAAAGTCACTACTCAACGCAGCAACGGCACCGGAGCACCAGCTGATCAACTGTTACTGAAGGAGCGAGCTCTTGCGTCAGCAGCAGAGGGAATCACGATAGCTGATGCCATGGCGCCGGACCGCCCGCTGATTTACGTCAATGAAGGTTTTACTCGGCTTACAGGTTTTAGCATTGAGGAGACGCTGGGATCTAATTGTCGCTTTCTCCAAGGACCAGAGACCGATCCGGCCGCAGTGCGAGAGCTCCGGGAGGCGATTGCGGAAGAGCGCAAATGCGAAGTTGAGCTCTTGAACTACCGAAAAGATGGCTCAACGTTTTGGAACCGTCTCTCGATCACGCCTGTGCGTAACGAAGTTGGGCAAACGACGCATTTTGTTGGGATTCAATCGGACGTCACACGAAGACGAGTTGCCGAACTTCGCCTCCGTGACCTTAACGAGAGTCTTCGCTCCGCAAACGATAAGATGCAACGTGACCTGCGCGCTGCGGCTAAAATTCAGCATGCACTGCTGCCGACACAAACGGAGTTCCTGTCGGGCACCTCTATTCGTTGGGCCTATTTACCCTGCGACGAATTGGCGGGGGATATCCTTGATATTTTCCCGATCGATGCAAACCGCGTCGCATTCTATGTTCTCGATGTGAGCGGGCATGGTGTTCAGGCGGCCCTGCTTTCGACCACACTTAGCCGCTGGCTATCGAGGTCTTCACTGGAACTAAAAACCCAGCCAGTAGAGATGCTCGAACACTTGAACGTGAACTTCCAACTCGATGGAGACTCTCAGCAGTTTTTCACCTGCTGTTACGGCCTGCTGGATCTCCGAGCATTGACGCTGAGCTTCGCGTCGGCCGGACATCCCTCACCAATCTTGTTGCGTGGAAGCAACATCCGCGAATTTCAGTTGCCTGGATTCCCAGTGGGAGTCGTCGCAAATCCTGAATATGAACTAGAGATCATTGAACTCCGCCAAGGTGATCGGATCTTTGTCTACAGCGATGGCGCGATCGAGCAAGCGGGACAGACCGGCCAGCAATTTGGAATCGCCCGGCTCATGCAAGAGCTGAGCGCCAATCGCAGTGCTTCGTTGCAATCCAGCATCGATCTGACACTACGCGCGGTTCTCAACTCAACCTCTGACGGCAATTCCGACGACGACATTTCGATGTTGGGAATAGAAATCGATGCGTAAAGATAGAAAGCTGATCGCGTAGCTACCGTCGCCAGACGGTGGCCCCAGCACCTCCCACGCTCTGGCGAGCGTAGCTACCGACTGCGCAATGGATGGACTTTTCTCTCACCCACCAGACAAGTCTTCCCCATAAGCCCGAAACGTTCCGTGGCGACACGTGAACGAAAAAGCCTTCCAAAATCTCGGCCAATAGTCGTCTTGCCACAACCTCAATTCAGGGTAACCAGGCACGAGACACCCCGTGTACTTGTAGCTTGCAAAGCCGTCTTGAGGAACGAGTTTGGCGCGTTCGGGATTTCGCGCAACGTAGTCCACTAAATCCTCGAACGCGGACTCCTGACGTTCATCATCTCTCAATACTCGATCATGCGGCTGATGTTGAAATTTGAAGCCTATTCTCCCGAGCGTTTCGTTGACATGCTTGCGGAAGTACTTGGAGGCCTTCAGTTGATCGGTACGATCGTTCATCCCGATCCATATCATGTGCATGTGATCTGGCATCAGGCAATAGATCGGGCACGTAAAGCAGAATCGAAACGCTGCGTGTGTCAAGAGTTCACGAAACTTGTAGAGAAAAATGGGTTTTAACCAACCGGTTCGGCGACCTTGGAGCGTCATGGTCCAATGAACATACGCGACTCCACGGTAGTATTCCGGAGCGAGCCTTGGAAGATGAGCGTCCGAGGGTTTCGGCATCGCCATGTCCTCAGTGCAAGCGGAGAACGAAAGCCCACGCTCTGGCGAGCGTCGAAGGTCAATTCATCGTAGCTTCCCACCGCCTGCGTAGCTACCGTCGCCAGACGGTGGGATCCAGCACTGCTCACGCTCTGGCGAGCGTAGCTACCGATTGCGTAGCTACCGTCGCCAGACGGTGGGGGATCCAGCACTGCCCACGCTCTGGCGAGCGTAGCTACCGATTGCGTAGCTACCGTCGCCAGACGGTGGGGGACCCAGCACTGCTCACGCTCTGGCGAGCGTAGCTACCGACTGCGTAGCTACCGTCGCCAGACGGTGGGGGACCCAGCACTGCCCACGCTCTGGCGAGCGTAGCTACGACGGATCACTAGGCAAACAACTGGGCGATGGGGGTTCCTTGGTCGGTAACGGGGACGGGGCGATCTCCCGCGTATAGGTATTTGCTGTAATCGACCCCCACACAACCGCAAATGGTGGCAAAGAAATCAGGCACGCTGACCGGATCGGCGACGATCTTCTTAGACATTTCGTCGGTTTCTCCCCAAGCTCCGCGGTGAGCCAAACCACCGCCGGCCAACACACAGCTGAACGTCGAGCCCTGATGGCCCCGTCCACCACCGCTGTCAAATTCTGGCGGGCGGCCGAATTCGCTGGTAATCACGATCAAGGTTCTATCCAGCAAATTCTTCGCCTGAAGGTCTACGATCAAGGTGGATACGGCGGTATCCATTTCTTCGATCAACTTATGCTGATTGACGATACCACTGTTGTGCACGTCCCACCCTGATCCGTTCAAGAAGTTCAGGTTGTGACTGACTTCAATAAACCGCACGCCGCGCTCGATTAGACGCCGGCTGAGTAGGCAGCGTTGTCCAAATTCACCGCCATAGCGATTGCGAAGAGCATCCGATTCGCCGTCGAGGTTGAAGACGCGATTAAACTCGGGACCACTCAGCTTCATGCTCTGTTCAATTGCGGCTTCATAGTCCAGCAATTCCGTCACGGCAGTAGAACCGGCACTCTTCCGCAAGGAGGCGAGGAACTGCTCGCGTCGCCCTTGGCGTTGCGGCGTGATGAAGTCGGGGCGCGACAATCCGGCGGGGCCGCGACCGGTTTCGGTCAGATACAGATATCCGTATTTGGCTCCCAAAAATCCTGGACCGCGGGTCACATTCGGATAACCGATCAAGACGTAGGGTGGCGCGTCATCGCTGGCCGGTCCCCGCTGGTTTACGATCAACGATCCCAGCGAGGGATAGGTCACCGTGCCGCTGATCGCGCGGCCCGTATGCATGCGATTCGTGGCCGCCGCGTGTTCGTCGATCACGTTGTGATTCACCGTTCGGACGGCGGTCACGCGGTCCATGACCTTGGCCATCGACGCTAGGTGCTGGCAGACCTGCACCCCGTCAACAGCGGTGTCAATCGAGTCGTAATACGCCCCTGGTTTTCTAGCTTTGGGATCACCTTTGGCTTTGGGATCAAACGTATCGATCTGCCCCATTCCACCGCCGAGCCAGATTGAAATCACGTGCTCGGCTTTGCCTTGCAGCAACGTTTGCGGCGCACTTGCTTGAGCGATCGGCGCGATGCTCAGCGCGCCGGCTGCCGCCATACTGTTAGCCAAAAACTGTCGTCGGTTAGGATCTTGCATGGCTCGACTCAGATTCGTGAGGTAGGGGAAACGGTGTGACTAGGAACGGACAACTCGGCGGCGGCACCACACCGCCGCGAACATGAACTAAAACAGAAATCATGGAACCCAAACAAACTCGCGATGGTTCACTAAGCTCCACACAACATCTTCGTAGACTTCACGCCACTCGGGCCGCAGTCGTGGATCGACAGCTGGACCACGGAGTACTCGGCGCTGCCATTCCTCCTGGATATCGTTGGCTTCGGGGACCAAGTGGTTGGACCAGGTGGCTTGCGGCAATGGTGGTAGTGGGGCAGGACGTTGCACTTGGCTTGCGGGGACTCTTCTGGATGCGAACCCGTCCGCCAACGCCGGCAACAATTCCGCACGCTCCTGTTCACTCGGCTTACGCACCAGGAACCGCAAGAACAGTGTCTCTAACAGCTGCTCGGCCGAGGGGGCCTCGAGCGCCAATTCAGCCAATTGGCTCTGATCAGCCACGCGGGTCAGCGACATCGACAGCGTGCCGTTCGCCAAGATGCCAGGCTGCAACAGATTTGGATCGGTCTCACGCTCTGCAATGGGTTGCTGTCGAGTGCCAGTCCAACCAAAAGCTTCCAACACGTCGGTGATAGGTTGCGCCCGTGGCAATGACAAGCTGGGACGATCCCGTTCGTTGTTGAGCCCAGCAAACATCCAGGCTCGATGCGGGGCTCCCAAGGTTTGCCGCGCGGCAATCGCTTCGGCTCCGTCGTGTACGAAGGTCAACTCGCCAGTATCCATGCGACGTCCCGCAGCGGTGAAAAGCGAATCGACGATTTGTTCAGCCGCCAATCGACGCGGATCTGGTGCGTTGAAGAAACGCTGTTCGGGGGCAGCCTGTTGATTGCGCCCAACCGCTTGGCGTTGATAGGTTTGCGAAGTCATGATCTGGAGGAGCACATGCCGCAGGTCGTAATCGTGCGATACCAGTTGGTCGGCCAACCATTGCAACAGTTCCGGGTGACTTGGCGTCTTGCCCTCCCAGTCGTTCACCGGCTGAACCAAGCCAGCCCCCAACAGGCGGTTCCACAAATGGTTCACTACCACCTGAGCAAAGCGATGGTTGTCGGGCGAAGTGATCAAGGCAGCCAAACGCTCGCGCGAGTCCTGCGGGGTACGCATCAAGACGTCGATATGGGGACCGTCTTCGATACCAGTGAACGATGCGAACGGCCACTTAGGCTGGACTTGCACATCCGGCTTCAACGTGACCCGAATCAAGGACTCACGCCCGATGCCCTCGAAGAATGCTTCCGGCACGCGACTAGTCTTGGGCGGGGTTAGCGATTTTCGGTTCAGCATCGCTGCCACCGAATACAAGTCCTCTTGGGTCGTGCTGTGGAAGGGCGAATCGTGACAACGGGCACATTGCAATTCGATGCCCAGCAAGGCCGAGGCCACGATGTGGCCCTTGGCCGCCATCGGCGAATCGTTCTCCCCGGCCATTGCAAATCCAGCGCTACCCCCCTCGTGAGGACTACCGCGCATCAGCAGCAGTTCCGTCACCATGCGGTCAAGCGGTTTGCCGTCACGTAGCGATTCATACAAGAACCATCGGAACGGTCCGGTCGAGTTGAGAGATTGATTCAGCAGAGTCGGGTTTTCGGCGAACAAGTCCATCCAAAAACTGACCCAGTGATCCGCATAGCGTTCGTCCTGCAGGAGTCGTTCGACCAAATGACTACGTTTACCGGGAGTATCACTAGCCAGAAAATCGCGGGCCACTTCGGCACTAGGGCTGACGCCCACGATGTCCAGATAAGCACGGCGGAGGAATGCGGCGTCGTCCACCAATGGCGCTTCAGCCACCGCGGCGGGATCGATGGGCGGACTTGGCCAAACGGCGCCGTCTTCCACCCATTTTTCCAGCGTGGCGATCTGCTGATCGGTCAAACCGTCATCGGTAGGCGGCATGTCACGGTCACGAATCCGCACGATCATTTCGCTGGCAGCGGGATCACCTGGCACAACAGCCGGCAATTCCGACTCGCCCATTGCTAAAGCGTGCTCGCGGGAATTCAGCCGTAGGCCTCCCTGTTCCTTTTCCCCATGACAGCGAAAACACTGCTCACTTAAGATCGGCAAAACCTCGTGGTGGAATTGCGCTGTGGTTGCTTCGTCGGTCTTGGCCGCGCGCCCGATCGCCTGGGAGATTTTGTCGGCAACGAAGCGGTCGATGGGATGCGCGTCGGGGGCGCCGGGAGCTTCTGCTGGCGTGACGGCTTCCCGAGCGAGTGCGTGGCGTTTCAGCCAAAAGGCATCTTGCGAGGCGGCCGCTTGGCGGCGCGTCTCATCTTCGAACGCTACCAAATTGGATTCGAATTCTGTTAGGACCGGCTCGATCGAAGCGTCGGACAACATCAACGGCGACGACGCGTCTGGCTGTAGCACGAATAATGAACCAGCGCTATGAGGCTGAAACGCTACGCATACTTCGCCAGATTCCGTTCGGTCACCGTTGCCCCCCACCAATACTTCCAAGACAATGCGTGACGTCCGCGGGGCATCCTCTTCAGAGGCCGCGATTTCAAACGAGGTGAAAACTTCCTGTTGCGGGAACGGCAGCAGGCGAGCTCCAGGCACCAGGGGATCAGGAATCGGCACCAAGGGCTCGAGATTGCCGCCGCGGCTGCGCACTGTCTTGGTGTGCGCCACCAATTCGCCATCGACCCATAATCGGCTCAGCGAACGGACGCGGACGAGCAAGCGATGGTCCCCGGCAGGCAGTTCAATATCGCCAGCGATCCGCAACAGCAGCGGGGATTTCCAGCTGGAACGGATGCCCCAGTCGTCATAGCTTCTAGGGATTCGCGACATGAGGAACGCATCGCCCAGCCAACGCGTCGACTCCGCGGGCCATGACTCCGCATCATATAACCAACGGTCACCGGCCGGCATACTTTCGGACAGTTGGAACAGCACACGACCGGCAGGAATTTGCCCCACGTCGGGCATCTTCGCCGGGGCCAGCCGAACAACTCTTTCCTCCCCCAATCTTTTAAACCGAGCCGCCAAGGTCTCGTCTCCTAGTACATTGCGGTGGATGGCAACGGCATCCAACATGCCAGCAAAACGGTCGCCGATGCGAACTTGGTCGTCGTCGACAACCGGAGGCTCGGCGGTCGGACCGCCCATGTCCCAGCGGCCGTCGGTCGGCTCGCCGTTGACCCAGCCGCGAATCGAATCCGGTTCGCCAAAGCGGTAGGTGATCGCCACGTGGTGCCAACCGGTGTTCACAGGAAAGCCCTGTACGGAGGTCCAGCGGTGCCAGTGCTTGTCGCCGCTAGAAGGCTTGGTGGCGAACAGAAAATTCACCTTGGCTTCGCCCTGTCCTCCCACGATTCGCAAAGCCCAGTTTTGGTTATCGCGAGCAAAACCGGGCGAATTGGTCCGCCCCTTGCCGATGATGTAACGCGGCTCCCCATCTCGGATGTCTGTTGGATTAACCCAAGCTTCCAGGGTAAGGGGGTCTCCGTTTTCGAAGTCAAATTTGCTGTCCGCGCCCGGATCCGGAATCGACAGGTAAGCTCCGGCATCGACGCGCACCGCCGTATTCTCAGGCGACATGTCAGGAAATTCAGGCGGGCGTGGCCCAGCCTGATCGCGTGCCACGTTGCCGTGCACGGTCAAGGGCATAGTTTCCTCGCTGCCGAAATCCCAACGAACAGCCGGCTCGGAGGCGAGCGAGGTCGTGAACGAAACGAGTAGGAGCAAGACGGCAAGACTTGTAGGATGCATTTCAAAACTCGAGATCGTGCAGCAGCCGGTAAGACAGCAGCGGAGGGGACAGTATGCTACGAACGAATCGGACCGGCCTCGGCTAGACGCAGGTCCAGGAGCTCGGTGGGGTGAATGTCAGGCTTGAGAGGTGGAAAGCCCAAGGTGGGGGGGTGCTGCGAAGCGGATACACCCAACAGCGACATCAATTCTACACGATCTAGGCAAGATCATCACGCATTACCGGACACTTATGGACCAATTTCAGACGCGGGTATTGGCACCAGGGCCTACGCTTCGGTTCATCACGATCTGGCATTTTCGATAGTTGAAACATCCGGTCAAGCAGGAATCACTGGTCGCGGAATAGAGGCGGACGCGAGGGGGCTTCAGCATATTCAACCGCTAACCACGATATTTCGCCCGCAGGGTTGCCCCAAACAGTGCCCCCCGCCAAGCCCAGTGCCCCCGCAAGCATTAACAATGCCCAAGACACACCTTCCCCATTCGCATCGTCAGGAAACTTGCCACTCTCCTACAGTGGTTTGCCGAATTAAAGAGGAAAGGCACCGTCACTCAGACTCTCTTCCGTGGAGAAAATAGATGTTGAGCGAGGATCGAGGATCCGTGCCCATTGTTGACCAAGGAACTTCGCGAACAGCCCACCGCTTGGCGGCCACCGTTTGCAAGTAGGGGAAGAGGGGCGAAGAGGGAAGAGGCTCTTTACCGGCGATGCGAGTGAGCGGTTGCAGAGCCTCAAGGTGTGAGTACTGGAACCGATCCCCCCGACGCTACGGCATAGAACAGGCCGCATCTCACTCGACGAGAACGGCTCAGTGATTACGGCTCAGTAGGTAAGTTGCCGCGGTTCGCTGGGCTGACGTCACGGCACCCGTGGTCAGCAAGACGTGCGCGGCCACCAAGTATTCGAAAGACTGTTGCAAGCTTCCCTCAAGACGAGAATTGCCTTCCAGGAGCCAAGCCTCGTGGATTGCAAGCGATTGTCTAACAAGTTGATCCCAACCAAGTCCGACTGTCGGGCTATCCAACGATTTCACAGGATTTGTCATGTTCAAACGCTTCTTCGATCAAAAAGCGAAGCTCGAAAGAAAATATCAACAGCTCTTAAAGGAGTCGTACGAGCTGTCGCATTCCGACCGAAAATTGAGCGATCTCAAGACCGCTCAAGCCCATGAGGTCAGGGAGCAACTGGAAGCGATTGAGACGAAACGCTAGCGTTCATCTTCGCGATACTTAAATTTTTATAGCAGCCTATGGTCCGGCCACAAGCTGTGCTTGCGAGCTTGGGCCAGCGCGATGAGACGCTTCTGAAAGCTGCCCTCGGCTACCCCCTGCTCAATGCAGTAACCATGTTAGGCCGATTTCTTCATGCAACTGAGAACTCGCCTCTCCCCTTTGGCTCTAAATCATCCAGCTCCCGAATCGGTAGGCTTGGTGTGTCGGACTCCCGCAGCAACGTTCGAATCTCATATGGCAAGATTAAAAACTTTCGTTTTCTGACTTGACGGCCGCTGGCCGCCTTCTATGGTGCTTTTGCTTGAGTGCTTCGGGCCATCAACGTTCAGTGCGAACAGCTGCGGTAGAATCCTGCCTACGGATAAACTGCTACATTGAGCTAATTAGCTAGTTTCAGCGTCGGATAGAGTGCACCACGTTCGGAGCTGCGTAGAGTTGACTGCTTAGTTCGGCGAGCGAAGTGACATCACCGCAAGCAACTTCCGTCGGCCACCGACTGGCGTCTAGCGTCGGTCACAGCGTCGACAGCTTGACCAATACCTCTGAAACCCGATACCTCTGATAAATGGTGTGGTGCATTCTAGATTGCAATGTGGCGTATGATCAAAGCGGTAGACACGTTGGAGTGTCGTAAGGCTTCGGCATTGCAGAGCGCGATGCACCGGTAAGGTTCAACGTCTCAGACTTAAGAGAGGCGGTGTATGCGGATGGTACGGTTGTTTGACGATGGCCATCCTGAACGGCAGATTGAGAGGAGCGAGGTACAAGTCGTTGATGTTCGAAAATGCGTAAGCGCGGTCGCTGCTCTCCGTAGTAGCAATCAAGGTTTTCCTGAATCAGTTTGTTCATCACCCAACACTCGGAACGTCCAATTGCGCTGTGCAGATTGCAAAAAAAACAACGGTCCTTCAACGCAACGCAAAGTGCCAGCGTTGTTGATAGTTTGATGCAAAACAATCGGCTTAGAGCGCAGGATGGAGCTTGTAGTCTACCAGCGTCCGTGCAGGGTTGGCCCTTGCGTGAACACGACCACTTCGAACATTGTAATGCCCGACAGCAGCCAACACGCTTCGTGAATTCCGATCCAGCCAATAGAAATTTGTCGGCTCCCTCATCACCTTCGAATCCCAGAGACAGCCGATGGAAAATAGTGGAAAGAAAAAAATTCTCCTGACCGGCGCGACAGGGTACATCGGTGGTCGCTTACTACCAGTGCTAGAAAAATTGGGCTACTCGGTCCGCTGCTTGACGCGCCGCAAGAATTCGCTGGATGCCTCACCGGATAAGCGACGGGAGATTGTTGAAGGCAATGTGTTGGATTCGAGTACCCTTCCCCCGGCTATGTCCGACATTGACACGGCGTTCTACTTCGTGCATTCGATGGGCTCCACCGCCGATTTTGAGGCCGAAGATCGGCGGGCAGCGGAGAATTTTTCCGCTGCTGCGAAACAGGCTGGTGTCAGGCGAATTATCTATCTCGGCGGACTGGGGAATCGCGATAGTAATTTATCCAAACATCTGCGGAGCCGCCAGGAAACGGGGGACATTCTCAGAGCATCGGGGATCCAAGTCATTGAACTGCGGGCATCGATTGTGATTGGCTCAGGCAGCCTATCGTTTGAAATGGTACGAGCGCTGACCGAACGACTACCATTCATGGTTTGTCCTAAGTGGGTCAGGGTAGCAGCTCAACCGATTGCTATTGAAGACATGCTGTCCTTTCTCATCGAGTCGATCGACCTACCGGGGGGCGAATCCCAAGTTTTCGAAATTGGCGGGCCAGACCAAGTCACCTATGGACAGATCATGCAGGAGTATGCAAGGCAGCGTGGACTACGGCGGGTGATGATTCCTGTACCATTCTTAACACCGTATCTTTCCAGTTTGTGGCTCGGGCTAGTCACTCCACTGTATGCTCGTGTCGGTCGCAAGATGATCGACAGTATGAAGAATGCGACGGTGGTCTCCAACAACTTGGCCGATACCACTTTCAAGGTCAAGCCAAGATCCGTTTCGGAGGCGATAGCCAGAGCGTTAGTCAATGAAGAGCGAGAATTCGCCGAAACGCGCTGGTCGGATGCGTTTTCATCAGGGGGTGAGTCCAAAGCCTGGGGAGGCGTGAGATTTGGCTCACGGCTGATCGATTCACGAACCGCTACGGTCGCGGCGGCACCGCAAGTTGCATTTGCTCCGATCCAACGCATCGGTGGAAAGAACGGCTGGTATTACGGCAACTGGATGTGGCGTGTGCGGGGTTTTCTCGACCTGCTGGTAGGCGGAGTGGGATTGCGTCGCGGTCGTCCGCATCCGACCTCGATCCGCGTGGGGGACACCCTAGATTTTTGGAGAGTGGAAGCCTTTGAGCCTAATCGCTTCCTGCGTCTGCGAGCGGAGATGAAGCTCCCCGGGCGAGCCTGGCTGGAATTCGAAGTGAATGGCGATGAACAGCAGAGTACTATCCGTCAAACAGCCAGCTTTGATCCCGTCGGCTTAGCAGGTATCGTGTACTGGTACGCACTTTCCCCAGCGCATCATTTCGTGTTTGGCGGCATGCTACGCAATTTGGTCAAGGCCGCACGAGAAGATGCGTGAATACGCCGGCGAGCTAGCTTCGTTCTTGGATGACCTGCCAACTCACTTATCAGATCGAACGTGGATTCGCTCCAGCGGAGTTCCACGCCGCCCGCCAAAACGCGTTCTGTACTGGACGCACCATGCTCTGAGAAGCGATGAAAACCCGGCTCTGGATGTCGCACTCCATGTGGCTCATCACTTGCAATTGCCGTTGCTCGTCTATCAGGGACTTTCAGAGCGCTATCGCTATGCTTCGGACCGGCATCATACTTTTATTCTGGAGGCAGCCAGGGACTTGCAAGAGAGCTACGCGAAGCTTGGGATCTCATTCGCATTCCACCTTGAGCGACGCGGCGCAAGATTTCCAAGGCTCGCTCAACTTGCACTGTCGTCAGCGGTTGTCGTCACTGAAGATTTTCCGTTGGAAGCAACTCAGCAATGGACCGAGCGACTCGTGGCAGCAGATTCCACGGTTGTACTCGTGGATACGGCTTGTGTCGTTCCGACGCGACTCGTGGGAAAGGCCCACGACCGGGCCTTCACCTTTCGTGACGCGACGAGAGAGCTCTACCGCAGTCGAATCTCACAGGTTTGGCCAGCTTCAAACATCAGCGTCCCACGTGATTCTCAAATCCCCTTTGAATCCTTGCAGCTAGCCAATCTTAGTTTGGCAAAGCTTGTCTCGGAATGCGAAATTGATCACTCCATTGGGCCAGTGCCCGATACGCGAGGAGGTTTCTCTGCAGGGTACGCGCGTTGGCAAGCGTTTCGAAACGAGGGCCTACGAAGGTACACGATGCGTCGAAATCAAATCGAAGTCGATGGCGTGAGTCGCATGTCCGCCTACTTGCATTACGGAATGGTGTCGCCACTGCGTCTAGCCCGAGAAGCATCGCTCGACGGAGCAAAAAAATTCTTGGATGAGCTGCTAATTTGGAGAGAGCTAGCCTATGCGTTCTGCTACTATCGCGACGATCTAGAGTCAGTCCATTCTCTCCCCCAATGGGCGAATGCATCCTTGACGGAACATGCAGGCGACCACCGGACGGTGCTGTCCTTAGAATCCCTAGCTCGGGCCCGTTCGGGCGAGCGATTGTGGGATGCAGCCCAACGCAGCTTGCTCAAGCATGGAGAGCTCCATAACAACATTCGCATGACCTGGGGAAAGGCAATTTTGGGTTGGTCGCAAAATCATCATCAAGCATTGGAACGGTTGATTGATCTCAATCATCGCTATGCGCTCGATGGCCGAGATCCTGCATCTTACGGTGGAATTCTATGGTGCCTGGGGCAATTCGATCGTCCCTTTAAGCCTGAGCAACCAGTGTTTGGAATGGTTCGTGGGCGCCCCATCGGCGTTCATGAAAATAGAGTGGACTTAAACATTTATGAAACGAAAGTGGATAGAGGTATCATGACACCCAAGCCGCGCATCGCCATGGTCGGAGCAGGTCTGGGAGGACTGATGTGCAGCCGAATCCTGCAAGATCATGGATTGGATATTCAGATTTTTGAAAAATCCGGCCGAGCGGGCGGCAGAGCATCCACCAGAGTATCTCGCGATGGCTGGCAATTTGATCATGGTGCACAATACTTTGCGATTCGTGATCCGAATTTAAAACGCTACCTGGACTCCTGGATATTCGACAAGCATGTTGCTGAGTGGAGAAGCCAAATCGTTTCCATTGACGAACCTTGCGAATTCAAAGAACTGCCCCAGATTCAACGCTTTGTCGGTACCCCGATGATGGAATCGTTGGCGTTTCACTTAGCGACAGATCTGGATATTCATGCGAAAACCGAGGTTGCGAGAGTCGTCCGAAGGGAGTCCGGATACCAACTGTGCACGAAGGTGGGCCATGACTTGGGCATTTTTGATACCGTCCTCTGGAATTGCCCACCGGGCCAAACGGCAGAGCAAATTCCTACGGAATGCGGCTGGCAACGGAGACTCCCCCAAGTCGACATGCAACCCTGCTGGGCCGTCATGATTGCGTTGGAGCGTCGCTGGACGCTCCCCTTCGATGCTGCGTTTGTCAATCTTGGAAATCTGAGTTGGATTGCACGTGATTCCAGCAAACCGGCTCGCCCATCACGCCAAGACACTTGGATGTTGCATTCGACATCAGATTGGGCGATGGAAAATCAGGAGACACCTCGAGAGCAAGTCGTTCACAATTTGATCGCAGAAGCCGAGCGAGTCACAGGCTTCCGCATGCCCGCGCAATGCTATGCTAAAGCCCATCGCTGGCTGCATTCGCGGCCTGCCGATTCTTTGCCGGAGTCCTCACTTTGGGACAGTGCCAACAGGCTAGGCGCATGTGGTGATTGGTGCGGCGGCCCACGCGTCGAAGGTGCCCTAAAGAGCGGAATGGCGCTGGCCGGTCGTATCCTGGGAACTTTGCACGAGAATGCGTCCCTTGCGTCCTGAGCATGAGCGAATCGCTTGCTGCGGTACGACGTTTCAAGCATTTCTATCCAGTGGAAACGTTTTTATCCAGTTAAAACGTTGTGCAATAACAGGTCAATCTCCTTCGGCTTAAACGGCAAAGAATGGTTCCTCTTCAATCACCGTTGCGTTGGCAGGATGGGCTCGCCAGAGCATAGACACCGACGTACGGTGATGTGCGTTCCGCCTTGAATAGACTCTGCTGACTAGGAGTTACCTCGCTACCCCTCAATCCCAACAGGCTGAGGGCAACCACCCTCCGAGAAGTGCATCCCCGCGATCCTGCAAGCCATGGCAGGCTCAACCAGCGACAGGTTCGTTGAAGTAGTAGCAAAGACCATCAGGTGCAACGACAAAGAACACATTGAATTTCTCGCCATCGCGCTGATCGACACGTATATTGGCGACCTCGACTCCATACGATTCCAGCTCGGCTTTGATCCCATCAATGTTGCAGACCCTGATGGCTGCCCCCTCTTGTGCCGGATCACCACCATTGACCGCGAAACCAATCTGAACGCCGTCGCGTTCCAGGATGACCGCAGGATACGGAACGTCGTGACGTTCGACTTCGATCATACCGAAGTGTTTTGAATACCAGTCGGCTGCCACCTCGATATCGATCACGGGAAGCGCAAGAACATTGTCCTTGTAAGGTGACGCAGATTGAAACGAAGGCTGCATGATCATGTTCGACTTTTCAATTAGAGACACCTGAAACTCTCCGCGAGGAGCATCGCCAACGCCACGCCGCAGCGACTAAATTTCGACCAGGAAGAATCACACCGCTGCGAAACCTGTAGCTTAAACACGAGGCGTTATCGTAGGGAACCTGCCCAACCAGCCCTTTATCTGCCGCTGCGGGCGTGTGGTTCGGCTTACGGAATTAAGCGGGCGAGAGCGTGGTGGATACTCCCATACACCCAATGCTCGCAGGACCTAAGGGGCGGGTCACTCACGTGCTCGCCTGGCGACCACTTCTGCATCGGCCTCAATATTTGCGGATCATGTATTTTACCGCATGACCAAGAATTCGCTGCCACGCTCCCTCGACGTCTGCACTCCACTGCTCATCATGTTCACGTGCGGTATCAATCATTGTTGCGAGCCAGATATCATAGAACCGAGGCTCGATATTTAAGTGGTCCCGATCATGCGTCATCGCGCGTTGGTTGATCTCGCGCATCGACTCAGGCTCCCCAACTGTGGCACCCGCACAAAGCTCCAGTGAGCGACGCAGCATTGCGTTTTGCTTTTCAAAATCCGTGAAGCGAAACTTGTTCTTGATTTCATCGGAAGCGCCGAAGAAGCGTTTATAAAAATCTGGAATGAATGTCTCTGTGGCCACGCAGCGGCCAACGCTCGCCAAAAACAGCTCCTTCGGTGTCGGTTCTTCCATACTTGACCTGTCTGGTGTTAGAAGCATCTGATCACTGAACGCTTGCGGCAACCGTCTCCGCTGTTGGGGGGCAAGTTGGCTGGCTGAGCCTTCAGACCGTCGGGACAACGGTTCCCCCAAAATCGTCGTCGGACACCGTTAAATTGATTCTTGTTCAGCTCTTGCTGATCTTATCAGATTCTGGGAACGAAGTGATCGGTTGCAGCTGCTCGTTGTGTACAATTTGCAGCGATGCTCCTACTCACGTTGTCGCAAGAGTTAGCAGCGATCCTAACCGGGCAATGTCGTTTGAGGCAGCCCATCGCAGTACACGCTCCCGGTAAGATGATAGAATCAGGAGCCAACAGAAACGAACGGGTGGCTTAGCTCGTCCCCTCCAGTGCCTCTGGTCGCCAGCCCCGTTTCCATTCGGCGCTGCTTGCGGTTGTATTCCCAGCACACAGACAGTTGCTCTCCAAGAGTGAATGGGGCATCCCCATCGGACATCTCCCATGTTCGTTGAGCGTCAGAAGCAAGGACGCTAGGCAAAAGCGCACTTGGCAAGTATTGGCGGATCGCACTGCTGCCCCTGGTGGAAACTCAACGTGGAAACTCAACGCGTATCCACCTAGCCTTTCGGTGCGTCAACCTGCTATATCCAGAAGTCCAACGATCGTCGGTGATGGAAGGCACAAGCTCAAAACTAACTCTACGCAATAGTGTTTGCACGGCAGACAACGGGAGCTTTCTTCGACCTTCAGGAATCAACGGCCAAGAGCCAACGTGAACGAATGTATGGCTCACCAGTCCTCATGCGTTCCACCATGAGCTCCGGCCCGTGTTCCAAGCGTCCCAATCCTCATTTCAACGAACCGAGAAAGATCCCTATGAATTGCCACCTCCAGAGGCAGGCAGCCTGGTGGAAGACAGGGGTGATCTATCAGATTTATCCCCGTTCGTTCCAAGATAGTGATATGGATGGGGTAGGGGACCTAGCTGGAATTGAGTCGCGACTGGACTATCTTGCCGGTCTTGGAATTGATGCGATCTGGCTCTCGCCAATCTACCCATCCCCGATGGCTGATTTCGGATACGACATTGCCGATTATTGCGATATCGCCCCTATGTTCGGCACTCTCAACGATTTTGACCGGTTGCTAGCGGCAGTTCACGCGCGGGGGCTGAAACTCCTGCTTGATTTCGTTCCCAATCATTCGTCCGACCAACATCCTTGGTTCATCGAAAGTCGGGCTTCGCGCGACAATTCGAAACGAGATTGGTACATTTGGCGCGATCCAGCCCCAGGCGGAGGGCCGCCCAACAACTGGATCAGCGACTTCGGTGGCTCGGCCTGGGAATGGGACGCTCTCACCGGCCAGTACTACCTTCACGCTTTCCTCAAAGAGCAACCCGACCTCAACTGGCGGCATCCCGAACTGCGCAACGCGATGATGGCTGCGTTGCGATTCTGGTTCGACCGCGGTGTCGACGGTTTCCGCATCGACGTCCTTTGGCACATCATTAAAGACGTTTCCCTACGCGACAATCCGAGAAACGAAGAATGGACGCCCGATCGTACGCAGCGAGATCAATTGCTCCAGTTGCACTCAACCGATCAACCTGAAGCGCACGAAATTGCCGCCCAATTCCGTGCACTAGCCGATAGCTATGGCGATCGTGTCCTGATTGGCGAGATATGCTTACCCAACGACCGCCTCGCTCGATGGTATGGCACGGTCGAACATCCGCAAGTGCATTTGCCGGTCAACTTCAATCTCATCGAAAGCGCTTGGACCGCCGGCTCTCTCAAACAATTGATTGCAGACTACGAAGCTTCTCTGCCTACATTCGGCTGGCCCAATTGGGTGCTGGGAAGCCATGACGCGCCACGCATCGCCGCTCGAGTCGGCGAGCCACAAGCCAGAGTTGCCGCCATGCTATTATTGACTCTTCGCGGTACACCAACGCTGTACCAGGGCGATGAGATCGGCATCGGTGAAGTGTCCATTCCTCGTGATCGAGTTCGAGATCCCCAGGATCTGCTTCAACCCGGCCTGGGGATTGGACGTGATCGTTCGCGCACACCGATGCCATGGGATGACTCGGCCAATGCGGGATTTAGCCTTGCTGATCCGTGGCTTCCGCTCAACGATGATTGGCGCGAACGGAATGTTGCGGCACAGGCACGAGACCCCAACTCACTCCTATCTCTCTACCGCTCTCTACTATCGCTGCGGCGCACACACGCAGCCTTGACAATAGGTCGCTGCGTGCTCATGGATGCAGCGGAAGACGTGCTCGCCTTCGAACGCCAATACGGCGACGAGCGTATGCTGATTGCCTTGAACCTCGGCGACCAACTTCGTCCCCTACCGAAGGAGGCTTGCAAATTCGATGCGCTCGTTTCGACGCTGTGCCCTTCGGCAATTGGTCTTCGGCCATTTGAGGGCGTGCTAGCGCCGCACGAAGGTCTGATCCTACGACTGAAAGGGCAACACTGAGATGCATATTGCAATGCTAGCTCCGATCGCTTGGCGCACACCGCCGAGATCCTACGGTCCTTGGGAACTTGTCACCAGTATGCTCACTGAAGCGTTAGTCAAGCGTGGGATCGACGTGACTCTCTTCGCGACGCTCGATAGCGAGACAACGGGAACACTTGCTGGCGTGGTTCCGGCACCGTATGGGGACGATCCCTCCATCGACGCCAAGGTCTGGGAATTTCGCCATTTGGCTCACCTCTTTGAACAGGCCGATCGATTTGATCTGATTCACAATCAGGCCGATTTTCCCGCCCACGCCTTCGCCAGACTGATCAAGACGCCTATCGTCACCACGATACATGGATTTTCTTCTGACCGCATCCTGCCGATGTATCAGGAATACCAGAATGACGTCCACTATGTCGCTATCAGCGATGCCGATCGTCATCCCAAGCTGACCTATGCAGCGACTATTCATCACGGTATTCCGATCGATGATTTCCCGTTCCTTTCAACACGTGGAAAGGATCTCTTATTCTTCGGGCGAATTCATCCGGACAAGGGCGCCAAAGAGGCGATCACAGTCGCGCGCCGCAGTCGACGGCACCTGCACATGTACGGCATTGTGCAAGATAGTGCATATTACGAAGCCGAAGTCGTACCAGCAGCTGATGGTGTGAACGTAACGTACCACGGTGCCGTTGGTGGAACTCAGCGGCTAGACGCTCTTGGCAACGCACGCGCGCTTTTGCATCTCATCAATTTCAACGAACCATTCGGTCTTTCAGTGATTGAGGCGATGGCTTGTGGCACTCCTGTCATCGCCTCAGATCGCGGATCGATGCCTGAGTTAATTGAGCATGGCGTCACAGGTTTTTTGGTCAATAGCCTTGAAGAAGCAAGTGAGGCAATCGAGCGCATCGACGAGATCGACCGCCGCAGGGCTCGCCGCGCTGTCGCGGAAAAATTCACGATCGATCGGATGGCCGATGCCTACCTGAACCTATATCGTCGCATCCTTGGCCAATAACGGTAGGTCGCCCCAACGACTGATCTCACTTGCTGGCGCGGAATGCCTCAAAGCCAGATACAACGTCGAAGAGTTCTTCGTCAATGCTGCTTTGTCGCTGGCGATGGTAGGAAGAGTTGAGTGTTACCAGCAGTTCTTCAATGTTCTTATCAGCGCGTTGCATGGCAGACAAGCGACTGGCATTCTCGCTGGCCAAAGACTCTGCACAGGCGCGGAACATCGATACGAAAAGATATTCACCGGTTAGCTTTCGCAGTGTTTGCATACTGTCGCCTAAAACTTGTGGCAGGTTCTTTGTCGGCCATGGTGTTTGGCTGCATTGGCGACGCCATGCGTTGTCCAGTGGCAGCAGACGTCGACGGACCGGTTCGTAGAGGGAACCGGTCGTGGGGCGATTGTAAAACAGGTAGAGTTCGGTCCCCGGATGTTGTTTCGCCTGCGTCTCATATTCAATAAGCAGCTGGCCTACGAGCGGTGCGATTGCTTGCACTGTGCTCGGCACGTTGAATTGACCGACCAATTGCGAATTGGTATCGGCCAAGCGTGCTCGGACTCGCTCACCAACGGCCCAAATCATATGCTTGCCGGGCACACTTGCGAGCGTTCGCATTGCCTCGTCTGCTACGATTGTGTTGAATTGCCCGACGAGGCCCTGATCGGAACCGAAGACGATCGCGGCCGTCATGTTCGTGGCAACTTCCGGAATGTACTTGGCCCGGCTTGGGCTTTGGGATTCTCGAATACAGACGCCCAAGGTGAGTTCGACTGTGCGGCTGTAATCGGCGAGCGCACGTACGGAGTTTTCAAATTGGACAATATTGGAAGCGGCCATTGCCTTCATGGTCCGCACCACCGATTGCAAATCCGTGGCCCCTCCTATCTTTCGCTCCAAAATTGCAGTTGTTTGAGTCAAGTAGTCGCTCCCGAGCTTGGCGGAAACTTCTTGTCGAGTGGCTGAAACGGTTGAAGTGCACGTCGAGCGGCATCCAGGATTGCGTCGCGATCTGCACCGCTGAGCGCATCTGCCGTCTGGAGCCGATCTTGTATGTCAGCCGAAAGACTGCTTCCAGCCGCTCGTACTGCCGCTTCAGCAGTTGCCATCTGCTCCATTGGAACCTGGTCAAAGAGGCCATCTGTAAGCGCCAACAGTACCATCACCTGCGCTGGCACGGTGGCTGGCGAGTTTTCAGCTTGCTTGAGGCATGCGCGGATGCGTCGGCCATGCTCGATTAGGTGGCGAGTAGATTCATCGACGCGAGCACCAAACTTGGAGAAGGTCTCCAGCTCCTCGAATTGCGCATACGCCAACTTGAGGTCACCAGCGACGGCACGGTAGGCAGCCCTTTGCGCCTTGCCACCAACCCGTGAGACAGATTTCCCCACGTCGACTGCCGGCAGAATCCCCAATTCGAACAGAGACGGTGACAGGTAGATCTGCCCATCAGTAATGGAGATCAAATTGGTCGGGATGTACGCAGAAATATTCTGCGCCTCCGTCTCAATGATGGGAAGCGCCGTTAGTGAACCGCCACCAAGTTCTTCACGTAGGTGGGTTGAGCGTTCCAAGAGTCGCGCGTGAAGGTAAAAAATATCGCCGGGAAATGCCTCTCGGCCAGGGGGTCGACGCAGCAGCAATGACAATTCGCGATAGGCCCGGGCATGGTGCGTCAGATCGTCATAGACAATCAGCACATCACGACCTTGCTCCATGAAGTGCTCCGCGATGGTCGTGGCCGCGTACGGAGCGACATAGGAAACCCCTGGCGGATCATTCCCCTCGGCAACGACGACCACCGTATAGACCATGGAGCCATGGTCCTTAAGGGCCGCCAGAACCTTTGCAACCGTCGATGCGCGTTGCCCAATTGCGCAATAGACGCATACGACGTCTTGATTGCGTTGGTTAAGGATTGCGTCGATCGCAATCGCCGTTTTTCCGGTTTGGCGATCTCCTAGAATTAGTTCGCGCTGCCCGCGACCGATGGGTATCAAAGCGTCAACAACTTTGAGTCCAGTTTGAAGCGGCACGGTGACGGGAGCACGGTCCATGATCGAAGCCGCTGGACGCTCTACCGGCTTGCGTTCTTTGAATAGGACGGGAGCTCTTCCGTCGAGCGGGCGGCCAAGCGGGTCGATCACCCGGCCTAACAAACCGTCCCCAACCGCCACATCCATGACTCGGCCCGTACGCCGGACTTCTGATCCCGCAGTTAGCGTCGTGTAGTCACCGAGCAATACGACACCAATTTCGTCAGCATCCACGTTGAACGCGATGCCCAGCGTACCATTAGAAAATGTCAAGATTTCGTCGTATCCCACCCCCGGCAATCCAGTCACTTGAGCGATACCCGTCGAGACACTCAAGAGAGTTCCGACCTCGTGCGGCTGCAACTGTGGCGAATAAGCCTTACGCCCACGATCAAGCCGTTCGAAAGCTTGCTCAAAGGTAACTTGCATGAAGTCGTCGGGATCATTCATTGGGCAGTACTCGCTTCCGCATTGGCAACGAACGCGTCGTCGTCAAGCAGTTCAGTCACGTTTTTTTGAAGGGAAGCAAGATAGTCGCCAATGCTCCAAGCGATCCTTTGTCCACCGATCGTCACCTCAATACCGCTCGCGACATCAGGCTTGGTGTCAAAGTAGACTGGCATCTCGGTGGAAAACACTTCTTCGAGCGTTCGCTGGATGGCATCGCGTTGCTCTGCCGAAAGCTCCAGTCCGCTCCGAACCAACGCCGGGTCCTCAACGGTAACTCGGCATGCACGGACCGTCTGCTTCACGTTCTCGTCGACTGCTCTTAGGCGAGTGAGGAACACGTCGCACATCCGTTCTTCCAAGTCGGCGCCGGCTAAGTCTGTCAGCGCATGCCGCGCAATGGCGAACACTTCAGCTTGAGTCCGCCGGTTGATCTCTGCTTGCAAACTAACCAGTTCACGCTGCAACGACTCCTGGCGTTTTGTGCGTAAGGCGTTGGCATCGTCCCGCGCCTCGTCAAGCATCTGCTGTCGTTTCGCCTTAGCCTCATCGACAGCCGCGGCTAACAACTCGTTCCGATGTTGGTCAAACTCTTCGTTCTTCCTGGTGAACTCGTCCCGCTCTTGCTTAGCTTCACGCTTCTTCGCGTCCGCATCGGCAAGTTGGTTCGCAATTCGCTCTTCACGCTTGTCAATAGCATCCAAAATCGGCTTGTAGAGAAAGCGTTTCAGCAACCAGACCAAGATCAGAAAATTGACAGTCTGAGCACCGACGGTGAACCAATCGATGAGCATCGTCTAATTCCCCGTCGCTTGCGAGATGGCATGATTCCAGAACGGATTGGCGAAGAGCAGAATCATCGACACCACGAAACAATAGATTGCTGTGGACTCAATCATCGCCAACCCCACGAACAGAGTCCGCGTGATCGTCGGCGAGGCATCAGGCTGCTGTGCAATCGACGTAAGTGCAGTAGCGACTGCCTTGCCTTCGGCAAGCGCTGGTGCCATCGTGCCAACACCTGTTGTGATTCCGGCAATGACAATCGATGCCACTGCAATCCAAGTCATGCTATCCATGGTGTTCCCTTTGCTAATATTGATTATGCGTTGAGTGTAGCCGATTCAGTTTTAACTTTTGGCTGGCGAACGCGTGTCGCCGCTGCAATATAGACCGCTGCCAGAATGCTAAATATGTACGCCTGAACCATCCCGGTCAGAAGTCCCATCAAGGTCATCACGATCGGGAACAGGAAAGGCGTAATTGAAAGTAAGATGCCAACAATCATGGCACCACTCATCATGTTTCCGAACAGGCGAATGGCGAGCGCGAGCGTTCGCGAGACCTCGCTGATGAGATTAAACGGCAGCATGATGAAGGTCGGCTCGATATAGGACTTCAAATAGCCGCCAACTCCCTGGTCATCGATTCCGAAGATCGGAACGGCAACAAAGACGCAGAGCGCCAGTGCGCAGGTAGTGGAAAGTGAGCCCGTCGGAGGCTCATAGCCCGGAAAGATGGTAAACAAGCTCGCTGTGGCTACAAACAGGAACAAAGTTCCAATAAAGGCGATGTATTTCTCAGGCTTTCGAAGTCCGATACTGTGGATTTGCGAGATGATTCCCGTAACAATGATTTCCAGTAGGTTTTGCCAGCGAGTGCGTTGGTTCCCCGTTGAAAGCGTCCGTGTAATCAGCATCGATCCAACGGTCAGCACGAGCATGATTACCCATGTGAATACAATCGTTCCATTGAGTTTGGCGAACCCCATTTGCCAAAAGATTGATTCATCGGGGCTGAGATGCATACTCGGTCTCCTTCGTAGTATGGGATCGCGAGGACTCAGCGCTGCGCATTAGTTGGGTCACGACCACTCTGGCGATCAAAAAACCTGCGAGGCACAAGAGCACTCGTTGCCACTTTCCATCGGCAACCCAGTAAAAACCAAGCAGTGTCACAGCCATTCGCGACACATGGCTGACTAGAAACCAAGTCGCCGGGTGGCCGGAGGTCAGCCCGCTGCGAACGGTCCACCACAGTCCTCCAAAGAAAATCGCTCCCAATGCCAAGCCAGCGACGACGGGCACTCCAGCGTTGACCAAGTCATTCATTTTCGTCTTCCTTCTCTTCGTGCATCGCTTTGTCTTCTTTGGAAACCCACATCCAGGCGTTGAAACAGCCTATCAGCAAGCCAGCCACTAACAACATCAACGTCCATGATTGCCCACGCGGAAAGTGCCGGTCAAGCCAAATACCAACAGCCGCTCCCGCAAGCGTCGGCACCACGACCGACCAGCCAATAAGGCCCATCATGCCCAGTCCGAACCAGACGCCCGAATCACGATGCCGCATCGCCCTAATTTTTCGTTTTGCTTTTGCTTCCACTTGGCGCGCAAACTTAGACGAGGGACTCGATGGCTCAGCGTCTTGAGGTGGATCGGATTGGGGGTGATCATTCATGGTGCAACTGCGCAATACGACGGACAAAATCGCTCTCCATTCGGGCCAGAGCTGCGTGCACGTTTTGCTCCTGTTCGTTCAACGTCAGGAATTCTCGCCGCACGGCCTCGCGAAGTTCTCCCAAGTCCACCCCCTCGATAGCATTGCGGACCGACACGAACACGTTCAAGCCGGTCTTCACCATCGCCCCCTCATCGACGGCCACAAACGATTCCCCCAAGTCTTCTCGCTCATAAACGAGAATCCCGGGCGTGATCGAAGCGACGCAGTCGAGTCGGTGTGGCAACAGCCCGAAGGCACCAAATTGAGTTTCCGCTACCACTCGTACCACATCGGTATGTTCGACGAGCACTTGAAAGGGCAACAATATCTTAAGTGTCATGAGTGCTGGGGCTGGCATGCACCGACTCCTTGTCACTAGGAGGTTCCGATTCGGTAGCGTTCGTTTTGCCAGGCAGCCGGACTTCGTCGATCTTGCCGATCATATACAGAGCTTTTTCCGGCACGTCCTTAAACTCATCGTTCAGAATCCGCCGGCATCCGTCGAGTGAATCTTCCAAGCTGACCGCCTTGCCTTTCAAACCGGTGAACTGTTCGGTAGTGAAGAAGGGTTGAGTTAAGAATCGTTCCAACCGACGGGCGCGTGCGACCACGTTCCGATCATCGGCCGAGAGCTGCTCGAGCCCCAACATTGCAATGATGTCTTTCAATTCGTCGTATTGGGCGAGCGTGCTGCGAATCTCTTGCGCCAATTGGTAGTGCCGGTCTCCGACAACCCCAGGCGTGGCCATCTTGGAATTCGACTGCAGAGGGTCGATCGCGGGAAACAAGCCTTCGCTCGCTCGCTTGCGTGACAAAACGATCGAAGCCGACAAGTGTGAGAAAGTGTGCACTGCGGCAGGATCCGTGAAGTCATCGGCCGGGACGTAAACCGCTTGGATCGACGTAATTGCCCCCGAGTCCGTATTGGCAATTCGCTCTTCCAAACCGGAAAGCTCGGTTCCCATCGTGGGTTGATAGCCCAAACGCGAAGGCATTTGCCCCATCAATCCGGAGACTTCCATGCCAGCTTGGATGAAGCGAAAGATGTTGTCGATCAAGAGCAACACATCGCGGTGTTCTTCGTCCCGAAAGTATTCCGCCATGGTTAGGGCTGCATGGCCAACACGAAAACGGCTGCCCGGCGGTTCGTTCATCTGACCATAAATCATCACCATATTGTCAAGCACACCGGCAGATTTCATTTCACGGTAAAGCTCTTCGCCTTCTCGACAGCGTTCGCCGATGCCACAGAAGATGCTCGCCCCTTCTTCATGGCCCACCATGTTATGAATCAACTCCGCCAACAACACCGTTTTGCCGACCCCGGCGCCACCGAACAGACCTGCCTTGCCGCCGCGTTCGAGAGGCAGCAGCACGTCGATGGCTTTAATTCCTGTTTCGAACACTTGAGATTTCGTCGAGCGGCGAACGAGTGGCGGTGGAGTCTGATGCACACTTCGCCACTGCACGTTCTCCAAAGCCGGACCACGATCGATCGTGTTGCCAAACACATCCAACATGCGCGACAAAATCGGTTTGCCCACGGGAGCCAGTAGCGGTTCACCGGTGTCCGTCACGGGCATTCCACGCGACAGTCCCTGAGTGGGTGTGAGTGCAATCCCCCGTACGAGATGGCGGTCCAGTTGGGCCAGCACTTCAATGGCAATCTGTTGGTCGGCTCCAGCCCGCAGCATGGTATGGATTAGGGGCAACCGCTCCGTAAAGCAAACATCCACAACGCTGCCGCGCACCGCGACCACCTTGCCCAAGTGCAATCCCGGTTGAGAGTTTTGCGTCGATACGGGGCGGGTCGGAAAATTCACTGGCGTCATGGCTTGCATTCTGTACCGGCCTGCAGCTGGACAGCGCCGACTAGAGTGGTCTTGGGGCGTCGCTCCGCAATATCCATGAGACGGAAATTGGATCGCCCACGCTATAGAAATACGATTCTAGGTGGAAAGCCAGTGATTGTATAGCGACGACCAGATTTGCAACTGCGTTGCCTCAACCGGGCGCCTCAATGACTGGCCGGTCAATGCAGAGCTCCCGAGGAAAGCATCCGCCCCCTGAATGAACACGAATACCGGCGAGTCCGGTTGCCGATGAGTTCGCGCACCGCGGTAGACATGTACGAAGCCGAACCGCTGCCGCAAGTGCCTGCAGCAAGCCAGATTTCGGCCCAGCGGTCCATGGGCCGAGAGCTCTGGTCAGACGACGCCGGGTCGTGGGGCGAACGCTCGGTATCGGCGTCTCAGGCAACCAGTCCTACTACGCTGCCTCCTTACTACGCTGCCTCCTAGACGGTCTGCCCAACGTGCGTCCCTTCGGCGAATTCCTCGATTGCCTTGGTGCAAAAGTCGGGCAGATCATCCGGGTTGCGGCTGGTGACTAGCCCCTGATCGCAAACACAAGCTTCATCAACCCAGTTCGCACCGGCGTTTTTTAGATCCGTTTTCAGGCTCGGCCAGGAGGTAACCCGGCGATCGTGCACCACGTCTGCTTCGATCAGCATCCAGGGGCCATGACAGATAGCCGCCACAGGTTTTGCGAGCTTGAAAAAGTCTCGGACAAACTGGACGCAGTCTGCGTTGGTTCTAAGCGAATCGGGATTGGCGACTCCCCCAGGTAGAACCAGACCGTCGTAATCTTCTACACTGACTTGATCGATCGTTTTGTCCACTTCGAATTGTTCGGCCGCTTTATCATGATTCATTCCCTGAATTTTTCCCGACTTGGGAGAAACTAAATGCACCGTTGCACCTGCCGCTTTGATTTCCTCCCAAGGCCGAGTGAGTTCGACTTGTTCAAAACCGTCGGTTGCAAGAAAGGCAATACGTTTGTTTTTCAGTCGTTGCTGTGACATCATTTTGCTCCAGGGATGCTAATGTTTGCGAAACGCGTGAGATTGCCGTCGTAGTCCCCATCTTCCAGCACGCTACGATATGCGAGTCTGTTTAGGCACGGGCATTCTCAGGGAGCAGGACAGCAAATATCGAGCCACTCAAAAAAACGATCCCAATCGATGGTCAAAAAAATCGTCCCCTACGCTGCTGAGGCCCCCACGTAGTAGTCTGTGTCTTCGCAGAATTTCCCTTCCCGGCCATCTCATCTTCGCAGAGTAACGCGAAGGGGACGTTGAGCACTGTACGGTTACCCGATGATTGCTGCTGTGACCCGACGATTGCTGCTGTGAATAGCGAGCTTGCCCCAGGAATCTCCGAGCGCAAGTGCTCTGCCGTACTGTTGCGCTAATTTACTAGATAAAATTGCACCACTTCTGTTGGCGGTCGCAATCGCCCGCTGATGAGTTGCTGGGCTCAACTCACAAGTCTCGGGCTAGGTCGGTAGCGTGCCCTGGACGAGATGATCGTCCGCCTGCGTTGGTGGCTCAAGCGATTCGAGTGATAAGTTCTTGACATGCAAGTCGGCGGTCTCGACATAAAATCCCACCAGGCCTCGGGAAAAGGTTGCATCGACGAGCGACAACACCACGCGGCCATTCACGCTCAATTCATGATAACTGCCGAATGCCAGCAGACCGATTTCAATGTCTCTCGGCCGCTCGGCGTACCAGTACCCAGCCTGAAGCGATTGGAACTGCATCATCTCTTCCCCCGAATGCAGCGGGCCGGTCCCCCAAGCACGCATTTGGGCAATGCCTTTCATGAGGTCCAACGAGATGTAGTAGCCGTCATGGGATTCCGGATCAATGCGGACAACCAAGCCACATTTACCAACACCCTGCATGTCCATGAGTGCCGAAAGACTGAAGCAATCGAGTTGCGGTTGAAACACGTAGGCCTGAAACCCCGCTTCGCTGGTCAACCGCATTGAGTCGCCTGTTGTATGGAGCCCCCCTTGGTCAGATTGCGTTTTAAGAGGACTCAAGCGGCTACAATCAATTCTCTGCTTGACACGCTTCGCAAGCCCCTCGAAGGTCGTCGCCCGCAACTGCCCGTCAGGGCAACTCCGAAGCCGCTTGGGAGGTGGCATGATGTTGTTCGAAGTACGATCCCCCACCAGGTCTGTGAAGAAATTCCAGAGTAGTACGCCATTTTCGTCCTGGCAGACACGTCCCGCATAGTTGCCTTTTGGCAGTAGGACGTTGTCATAGTAGTTTCGCCAAGGCCGACCAATCTCATTGGTATGCCAGTATCTAATCTTCGCATCTTCCCTCAAGCTACCGATCAGATAGTACTCGCCATCGATGCGAAACAGGTTGGGGACTTCAATATCGTCATAAATCTGCGGCGCCAGTAGCGGAGGCTGAGCGGCGAATTCGTGGGGCTTTACTTCTTTCATGGCCGCCACACAACCTCGCCGAACCAGTGGCCCAGAGTTCACACGGGCTGCAGCCAACAGCCAACCTTCATCACCGTCTCGAAAGTAGAAGGGATCTCGAAAGCTGACCCAATTCCGCTCGGCATCGACCGACGACTCGTAGTATTCGGGATCGGGTTCCAACGGAAAACAGCTTGAGGGGTTCAGGACAGATTGAATGCTGTCGGATATCCCACGGGGAAGCTTCTGTCGGGCTTCTTTGACCAATTCCGGGTCGGTCGCTCCTCGCCGGTCTTCCCAATTGACCGGCGTTTTTCTCCAAGTAAAAAGATCGTCACTGATGGCCATCCCAATCCGCTGCTTGAGGCCCTGATCACGCCGCGACAGCCCGGTATAGAACATTCGCCAACTGCCTACACGGTGTGGATCCTGCGACACATGTACGGTCCACAGCATCAAATCATCCCAGCTGCCAGGATGGCCAATGAACAGCGCGTTGTCGACGCGCCGCCAGTTCAAGGCATTCTCACTGATGGCATGGGCCACGAAGTCGTGGTTGGGCAAAACCAGGTGAAAGAGATGGTACAAGCCCTCGTGAAAGATAACGTCAACGTCACCTATCGATTTGCGACTCCAAGCGGATTCCGAAAACATAACCCCTCACTTCGTTACAAAAAGTTGCCAACGGATCTTCACTGAGCAAGTTTGCTGCCTTGGCAGGAATTGGAGGTTGGTCAAACCATTCTAGCAAGCAGCCTGTAGCGTCCGCCACCAACCTGCAACTTCAGCGTGTCGTGTGGTTGGCCAGCGACCATTAGCATCGCCTGCTGTGCACAGCCACGCCCTGCGGTAGGCCACACTTCTCCATAATTACGACGTAAATAGAATCGCTTAGGAATTCAATTTTCTGGATCGACGCTCCCATTTGCGGCTTAGACGACTGTGTTGATAGCGGCTGGACCGTTAGGATTCATCCAAGGCATGTATTGCACGATTTCCCTTAGCTCGAAAGCACTTCCATGACCTACCCAAGATCCTTTTCGCACATCGGCATTTCGGTAACCGACCTAGAGCAAGCCGTAGACTTCTACACAAAAACCTTAGGATGGTACGTCATCATGCCTCCCACCGACGTTGTGTCGGACGACTCGGCCATTGGAGTGATGTGCAATGATGTGTTCGGCGAAGGCTGGGGAAAATTTCGAATTGCGCATTTGGCAACGGGTGACCGAATTGGTGTCGAACTTTTTGAGTTCGAGAATGCGCAGAAGCCAGACAACAATTTCGAATACTGGAAAACAGGTGTGTTTCACTTCTGCGTTCAAGATCCTGACGTGGAAGGACTCGCCAAGAAGATCGTGGCCAACGGAGGCAAGCAACGAATGCCCGTACGAGAGTATTATCCCGGCGAAAAACCGTACCGAATGGTTTACTGCGAGGACCCTTTTGGAAATTTAATCGAGATCTATTCTCACAGCTATGAACTCACGTATTCCGCAGGCGCCTACCAAGGCAATTCCCAATGAAAACGGGACACCAAGAAGCAATCGACAGCCGCTCGAACTCTACTGCTGGCCCTGGCTCTGCAATTCGGCTTCATCGGGGGCAAAACATGGCCCAAGACTCGCATAAAACACTGTTCCAGATCACGAAAGATGCAGCCAATTGATGAACGCAACCGAAAAGCCACACGAGGCTGGGCCCCCCCAGACCTCATCTCCCAAACCACGTGCGAATCAGCATCTTAATTGGTGGAACCGAAAGTCACTCGTGATTGCGGCCTTGGCCATTTTTGCGATCTGCCTGCATCTCTTGATGCGATTTGGCATCCATACCACCACGGGAATCGGCAATATTCCGCTGTTGGCCATATTGGTTATCGGCGGTATCCCATTGCTATTCGACCTGCTGAAGAAATTGTTTCAGCGAGAGTTTGGTTCGGACCTGCTGGGGGGAATTTCGATCATTACCTCGGTGCTATTGGGCGAGTACCTGGCAGGTTCGATCATCGTTTTGATGCTCTCCGGCGGCGAAGCACTGGAGTCGTACGCGCTGCGCAGTGCGTCTTCAGTGTTGGCGGCCCTTGCCAAGCGGATGCCGTCAGTCGCTCACAGAAAACGGGACTCCACCATCGAGGATGTGGAATTGCAAGACGTTTCCGTTAACGACACGTTGGTTATCTTTCCGCACGATGTTTGCCCCGTGGATGGAGTGGTCGTCGAAGGGCGTGGCGTCATGGATGAATCGTACTTGACCGGTGAGCCTTTTCAGATCACTAAGACATCGGGTTCAAAGGTCATCTCGGGTGCCATCAATGGCGAAACGGCTTTGACCATTCGCGCGACGCACATTGCTGCCGATTCGCGTTACGCCAAGATCATGGAAGTGATGCGTGAATCCGAATCGAAGCGCCCGCAACTTCAGCGGTTGGGAGATCGACTGGGTGCCATCTACACGCCAGTTGCGCTAGCAATCGCCTTTCTCGCCTGGGGCGTTAGTGGCGAAGCCACTCGCTTTCTATCGGTGTTGGTGATCGCGACCCCCTGTCCGCTACTGATCGGGATTCCCGTCGCCATCATTGGCTCCATTTCGCTGTGTGCTCGACGCGCGATTATCGTCAAGAGTCCTATCGTACTGGAACAGATCACCACCTGCCGTACTGCAATTTTTGATAAAACCGGGACGCTGACCTATGGTGAACCAACGCTTACGGAACAGGTCATGGCCCCCGGTTTTGAGCAGCGTGACGTGTTAACCTTGGTCGCAAGCCTGGAACGCTATTCGAAACATCCCCTGGCGAGCGCTATTCTGGCGGCGGGCAGGAAGGCGGGAGTTCACCTACCTGAAGCGACAGAGGTAAGCGAGCAACCTGGTAAAGGATTGACGGGAACGGTTTCCGAGCGTCGGCTCCTCATTACGAGTCGCAATAAGGCGGCTCAGCAAAACGTAGCGGGCGCCGATCAAATCCCTCCTGTTGCTGGAGGCTTGGAGTGTGTGGTGGCCATCGACAACCAATACGCTGCTACCCTGCGATTTCGCGATGCGCCGCGTACCGATAGCCGTTCTTTCGTGAAGCATCTTGGCCCGCGCCACCAATTCAATCGCCTGATGATTCTGTCAGGCGACCGTGAATCGGAGGTTCGCTACCTAGCCAACCAAGTTGGTATCACAGAAATTTTTGCCGAGCAAAGTCCTGAACAGAAATTGGCAATCGTGCTGCAGGAAACGGCGCGCGCAAAGACGCTGTACGTGGGTGATGGCATCAACGATACCCCCGCCATGATAGCTGCGACGGTGGGCATCGCGATTGGGCAGAACAGTGACGTGACCGCCGAAGCCGCCGGCGTCGTGATTATGGACAATTCACTCACGAAGGTTGATGAGTTCATGCACATCAGCCGTCGCATGCGCTCAATCGCACTACAGAGTGCGGTCGGCGGCATGGCTTTAAGTGTGATCGGTATGGGGTTTGCGTCTTTCGGCTACCTGACACCGGTCGTGGGTGCAGTCCTGCAGGAATTTATCGACGTCGCCGCAGTACTGAACGCGCTACGCGCCGCTTTTCCTCCCAAAGTAATCCACGATCTATAGCAACCAGGTATCGAGCGCTGCGGCGTACCATCTCTTTCTAGGATAGTGGCGCTTTGCAGGGCAGTGGCAAAGTTGCCCGCAGCACTTTGGGCGGTGAGAAAGAAAATTAGAAAGGGTTCGCGGCCAACTGCTGGCGTTGCACTTTGCCTTAGCTGCAAACGGGGCTGCTGCAGGGACAGGGCAGGAGGGGCAGGGCTGGCATGCAGAACGAAGCGACAACGCATTTCGCTAGAGCTTAGACGCGACCGTTGTTTTCCCTACCTCAACAGCACATACATTGCATCCGACGGTAGTTTGAGAGTCAGACCGTCCGGTGTGCGTCGCATCGTCAAGTCTTTCACGGCAAGTCCGTTCGCATCCAGTTGGGTTGCCTTCGACAGCGTTCGGTTCGCTAACTGAATTTCGATATCGCTATCCTCGATGTTCCACGGGCTACCGCCACGATCGGTGATTCGTTCGGAATCGTCCTTGTCTGGAGTTGTCTGCCAGCCGTAGGGACGTGCGATCGTGCCGATCTGAACCAAAACTTGCGTAGAATTGCTGAGTTCTTGATCGTCAACGGCTACGGCCAACACGGTGGCGTATTGATTTCGACCGTCCACCGTGAGTGCGTCCAGGACAACTCGTCCGGCTGCTGCCAGATTTCCGGTGACGCCATTCGCCTTGGGCGCGTTCAGCGTGCACAGCCCATCACCGTAGTTCCACGTTAACTCGCCGGTTATACTGCGAACGCTTCGTGCCGTTGAGTCGATGAACGTCGTCAAATCAGCTAGTTCCGTCTTGCCTTCTGAGAACTCAACTTCGACCCCTCCGACGAGATACGTCAATGGAGTGACTCGCCCCTGTGCCGCAGCTTCCGCACTATTGGCTGGAGTGCGTGAGTCGCGATTGGGATCAAAGCCAGCCTCTTCCGGTAGCAGCGGTGACGTGCGCGACCAAACCTCGTCCAGACTTCGATGTTCCACCAGTACCGGCTTTCCCTGCTGGACATAGCCTTGTCGGAACATTAACGCGGCCGCCGGAAACATACCCAATTGCGCAGGCGACGAGATCTGCCACTTCCCCATGGGCGGGCCGAACCCAATATCGTCGGTTGAGAACCAGTAGAAGATATCGAAGCCGGTTAGAGCGCCGTAGGCCGCAACCAGAAAGGGGCCCTCGCTTTGGTAGCGCAGCGGCGGTACCCAGGCACTTTCAGAAATGATCATCGGGTGGCCTTGAACCTGTCGTAGCGCCAACGGAAAATCCCAGGGCCGCTTGAGTGCAGATTCGCCACGAAACGTATCGCCTTCACTGATCAAGTAACCAGCCTTGTGACTCTCCGTGGGATTTGCATGTTGGCCACCATTGTAGTATCGATTGACCCCGATCACATCATTGGCAGAGTAGGCATACCGCTCTGCGTCGAGCAGTTTGGCAGAATCTGCGGTGCGCCAATTGCCAGCGTTGATGAGACCATCGTAGCCCAAATCTTCCTTTAGAAAACGCGAGATTTCTAAGTTGAAGTCGTACATGAGTTGCGTGTAGAAGTGCAATTGGTCGTCGAATCGCGCAGCCATCGCGCCGCTCTGCGACTGAGTGAGATTCCAGATTTTCTGCGGCATTACGGTGCGATTGCTAAAATCATCACCTTGCACCCCAGTCGCACCGCCCCAAGCCTGTGTGGCCTTGTCCAGCGAGCCGTACTTCTTCACCAGCCAGTCGCCGAATTGTCGGGCGAGTTCTTTGCGCTGTTCACCTTGGATCGAGGATTCAGTCCAGAACAGAAGGCTGTCTTCGTTCTGAATTTGAAACAGGGCGACCGTAGGATCTTCCGCAAGTGGAATTCCGGTGTGGGGATTGGGGCGCGTCATCAATGCCCTGAGCCACCCCTTGTAAGCGTCTTGAAGTTGCTTATCAAAGAAGATCAATCCGGTCAGGTTTTCGCCATCTGAGCTCTTCAATCCCCACGCTGGCTGTGGTTTGACGCTTACCGCCCAATACGGCGAGAGGGTGACATAGATACCGTGCTTCTTCATGGCCCCCACCAACCGCCAGGCTGCGTCGATATCTTCCTGATTGACGTCGGTCAATGGCGCCCCAGGCCCCGGTGCAAGATGTCCATGGTGACGCACCATATTGACGCCGCGTTTCGCCAGCCAGCGAGCATGTTCATCCACAACAGCCACATCGTCACGAAACTGAACTCCTGTGTTGACAGCCCAAAATCGCAGTGGCTTGCCAGAGCCGTCTACAAAGTCAGCTCCGTTTGGCGATCGACGCACGCGTCCGTTTTTACCAGCAGGTTTCTCATTGAGATACGACAGATCCAACAACGCCTCGGTGGAAAACAGATCACGATCGGGTTCAAACGCCCACTTGCCCGGATCGGCCAGGCCCAGCTTCTGGCCCGGCTTGCGATTCCCCTGAGGCAGGAACGGTGTGCGGCTAAGAACGAAGCAATCCAATCCACCGTGATGGTTGTTTTTACTTTCGAATCGAACTTCCAACACATTTTCACCAGCTTGCAGCGGAAGCATGCCAGCTTTAACCCAAGCGACAAAGCGCAAGTCGGGCCTCCCATCGCTGGCAATATTGATGTTCTGTTCGTTTTCCGCAAGAGAAATCGACTGCCAATCTCCGCCATTGATTCGTACTCGTAATTCAGCGGTGACGGGATTGGCTCGCAACCAAAATTCGTGCTCACCGGCAACAGACGCCTCAAAATGGTAGGTGGCGACCGGCATTTCGCCCCCCTTAAAATGCGACAGCCACGCTCCTCCGGAAAGTTCCGTCTTTCGCACTGAGTTATACCAGCCATTGTCCTGCATGGTGTCCGACACGGCGTTCTCGCCTTCGACCCAAATCAACTCCTGAGCCTGACACTCAGCCACACAGATGGTGCTTAAAACAACCGCCGTCAAAAATGAGAAGGCAACACAGGGACGCATGCTTATAGATCCAACGAAATGGGAGTCGATATTGATCTCAAAATTCTACGAGCCGCTACAGCCTAGCCAAAATTCACTGAACTGACGGAAACTTGCAAGCGGATGATTTGCACTGCCCCAGAGGCGTTCCACCCAGAGGCGGCCACACCGTCATTCCACCGCTTGTTGGAATAGTGCCCCACTACGTGAGCCAGGAAGCGCAGTCGCCGCTTCAGGGTACTCGGCGTAGCAGCCTATGCGGTAAAACCGAAAACACTCTTCAATCAACAAGCCGTCCAGCTTGACGCCCAAACCATTGCTAAACTTATCCGTCACAGCGCAATCTCGTGTGAGCGCAGCCACCAGCACAAGGTAATCTATTTTGCATGCCTGATGCAACTTTCCCTCATGGGTCCGTTGCCACGCCGCGAACCGAATTACTGCTATCCGGCGAGTGGCATCCATTTCTTTACCGTGGCTGGCCCGGAGTAGAAGTGGGATTGTTGGTTCCTAAACCTCATCTGTGCAGATTGGCACGACGGTGTGCGTTGGCGACACTTGCCGACTGAATGCAGCCTCTCCACTCTGGAGTTGGTCGGCAAATTGCCTTCGCGAGCAGCCGAACGGGTTCCCGTGTGCCATTGCGCTGTTGGCATCATAGTTGCAACATGGCATCAGCGAGCGTTCCGCCGAACGTTGGTGATTCGATCCACTCACGCCAAAGGTAGTTGTCATGTCTGTTGAACTCACCGAACTTCAAGCGGGAAACTTGTTGGAGATCCGCGTCTCTGGTAAGTTGGACCGCGCTGCCTACGACCTTTTCACGCCGGCTGTCGAGCGGCAGATTGAAACCTATGGCAAAGTGCGAATTCTATTCGAGATGCACGATTTCCATGGTTGGGATGCAGCCGCACTCTGGGAAGATATCAAGTTCGACGTCAAGCACTTCAACGACATCGAACGTCTCGCAATCGTGGGCGACAAGAAGTGGGAACATGGCATGGCTGTATTCTGCAAACCTTTCACGACAGCTTCCGTTCGCTACTTCGACACGAGTGACATCGACCAAGCTCGCCAGTGGTTAGGGGAATAGAGATGTCAGCTAACCCACGGAATGTGCATCCGGTTTATGACCTCCTGCCGGTCGAAATCGACGGATTCGAAACGCTGGCTGAATTGGCGTTGGACCTTCGTTCGGCATGGAATCACGCAACCGATGAGATCTGGCGGCGGCTCGATGCGGAGCTGTGGGAGATCACGCACAACCCGTGGGTTGTCTTGCAAACCGTTTCGCGGCAGAGAATCGAGCATGTACTGAGCGACGCTGATTTTCGTAAGACGGTCGACGAATTGTGGAACGAGCGGAAACAAACTGCTGAGCAGCCGGCTTGGTTTCAACAAACGCATACTGATTCTCCGTTGAAATGCGCCGCCTACTTCAGCATGGAGTACATGCTGAGCGAAGCGCTGCCGATTTACTCGGGAGGCCTTGGAAACGTCGCTGGCGATCAGCTTAAGGCAGCCAGTGATTTGGGAGTGCCAGTGGTGGCGGTAGGGCTCCTGTTTCAGCAAGGTTACTTTCGCCAGTCCATCGACGATGCGGGGCAGCAATACGCCCTCTATCCGTATAACGATCCCGGGCAGTTGCCCATACGGCCCCTGCGTGATGCCAACGGCGAATGGTTGCGGTTGAAAATTGAATTGCCGGGCTACTCTGTATGGCTGCGCGCCTGGCAAGTGAAAGTCGGTCGCGCAAATTTGTACTTGCTCGACAGCAACGATGCCGCTAACTTTCCAGCACAACGAGGCTTTACGAGCGAACTTTACGGTGGTGGCCCAGAGCTTCGACTGAAGCAAGAGTTAATTTTGGGTATCGGCGGGTGGCGATTGCTCACAGAGCTGGGGATCACTCCCGAGGTCTGCCACTTGAACGAAGGCCATGCCGCCTTTGCCGTACTGGAACGTGCTCGTGGCTTTATGGAAACATCGGGCCAACCGTTCGACGTCGCGTTGGCGGTGACGCGAGCCGGCAATCTATTCACGACGCATACTGCGGTCCCTGCCGGATTTGATCGCTTTTCACCAGACTTGATCCAGCAGCACCTTGGGCGTTACGCGCGAGAAAAACTTGGGATTTCCGTTGAAGACCTGTTAGCACTAGGTCGGCAAGACCCCAAGGATCCATCCGAGCTATTCAACATGGCCCACCTGGCAATCCGAGGAAGTGGCAGAGTCAACGGCGTCAGCCGTTTACACGGTGAAGTGAGCCGCCGCATGTTCACGCCTTTGTTTCCCAGCTGGCCGGAAGAGGAAGTGCCCGTGGGCCACGTGACCAACGGCGTCCACATGCCAAGCTGGGACTCAGCGGCTGCGGATCGCGTCTGGACCCGATCGTGTGGAAAAGACCGCTGGCTCGGTATGAGCCAAACGCTGGAGTGTGATATTGGCCGCGTTACGGATGAATCGCTGTGGCAATTCCGTATCGATTCCGCGCACTCTCTGATCGAATACGCCCGCCAGCGCTTGGCCCGTCAACTCGCAGCCTCGGGCTCCTCGCCGGAAGATGTCGAAGCGGCCAAGCATCTGTTCGATCCCAACACTTTGACACTCGGCTTTGCTCGACGTTTCGCGACGTACAAGCGGCCGAACCTCTTGCTGCGGGATCCAGCTCGGTTGCTGCGTTTGCTAACGAATCCAGAGCGCCCGGTGCAACTGATCCTCGCTGGCAAAGCCCATCCGGCAGATCAAGCAGGACAGGACCTAATACGCCAGTGGATCGAATTCATCCGGCATCCGATCGCGCGACAGCACGTGATCTTTTTAAGCGACTACGACATGCTGCTTTCCGAACACCTCGTCCAGGGCTGTGACGTGTGGGTCAACACGCCACGGCGTCCCTGGGAGGCCAGTGGAACCAGCGGTATGAAAGTGCTAGTCAACGGCGGAATCAATCTTTCCGAGTTAGATGGTTGGTGGGCCGAAGCCTACACACCAGAAGTCGGTTGGGCAATCGGCGATGGCCACGAGCACGGCGACGATCCAACCTGGGATGCCGTCGAAGCAGAACAGCTCTACCAAGTGCTGGAAGAGGAGGTCGTCCCCGAGTTCTATCGACGGAACGAGCAAGGCATTCCGACACAGTGGCTGGCCCGTATGCGGGCCAGCATGTCACAGTTGGCGCCGCAGTTCTCCGCCGTTCGCACCGTTCGTGAATACACCCAGCAACACTACCTACCTGCCGCGGCCGCATTCAGCGATCGCACAAAACTAGGCGGTACGGTGGGGACGAACATCGTTCACTGGGAACGCTCGGTACGCGAGAAATGGGAGTCGTTAAAGTTCGGTGAACTGCGGGTGGAGCCGATCGGAAATGAACTCCGTTTTGAAGTCGACGTGTACTTGGATGGCCTCGACGCCAGTTTCATACAAGTAGAGTTGTATGCCAACGCGCAGGAAGCGTTCCCAGTCGTTTGCCAAGCAATGAATCGTTTAGATTCGTCGAGAAATCCGGAATCCAACTGGGCGACCTATCAGGCGAGCGTGCTGGCCACACGGCCGACGACCGACTTCACACCACGCATCATCCCTCACCACAAAGGTGTCAGCGTGCCATTGGAATTGGATCTGATTCGGTGGCAGCGATGAACGACCATCACATTTTAACCATCAATGGCGGGTCGTCGAGTATCAAGTTTGCGGTGTTTCATCTCAAACCTTCCTTGCACCGTGGACTGACTGGAAAGCTCGACCGTATCGGCTGCGACGGAACGCGTCTGACGTTCAGCGAAACCGAACGCGCTGCTCCCCAAACAGTGGAGGTAGCAGCGGCAGACCACTTGGCCGCAGCCGAATTCCTGCTGGATTGGCTTGAATCTCAAAACATCCTCTCGAATGTCGCTGCGATCGGACATCGCATCGTTCACGGCATGCAACGCACGCAGCCTGAGATTGTGACACCTGAGATGTTAGACGAATTGCATCGCATCTGTCCCTACGCAGCTGAACATCTGCCCGGCGAACTTTCGATCATCGCAGCGTTTCGCAAACACATCCCGAGTGTACCGCAAGTGGTTTGTTTTGACACTGCGTTTCATCGCACGATGCCGCGCGTGGCGACGTTGCTTCCGATTCCTCGCCGATATGAGGCCCAAGGCCTACAGCGGTACGGTTTTCATGGTTTATCCTATGCCTACCTAATCCAGGAACTCCGTCGGCTTGGCGACCCAGCAGCGGTCAGCGGTCGCGTCATTCTGGCCCACCTGGGCAACGGCGCAAGCATGGCAGCCGTTCGCAACGGCCAGTGCATCGACACCAGTATGGCGTTCACGCCGTCAGCCGGCCTGCCGATGGGGACGCGAACCGGTGATCTGGATCCAGGGCTATTTCATTACCTAACACAAGTCGAGGGGATGACGCCCGACCAATTTCATCGAATGGTGAACCACGAATCAGGCTTGCTGGGTGTCTCCGAAACCAGTTCTGACATGCGTGACCTACTGGCAATCGAATCCAGCGACTTCCGCGCCGCCGAGGCAATCCAACTGTTTTGCTACCAGGCCAAGAAATGGATCGGTGCCTTTGTAGCCGCTCTCGGAGGGCTCGACACCCTCGTGTTTGCCGGCGGCGTGGGGGAAAACTCTCCTGGAATCCGGGCATCCATCTGCCGTGAACTGCAATGTTTAGGTATCGAATTGGACGAGGAACGCAATGCAGAAAACGCGAGTTCCATTTCCTCAAAAGTTTCCCGCGTCAACGTGAAAGTTATTTCAACTGACGAGGAGATCATGATCGCCCATTCGGTAGAGGAGATCGTCAGGAGGTTAGATCTGTCGCTGTAAATTCTCCCGACTTTCTACCCAAGCCAACCTCCCCAACCAAGGAACCTAGCTATGAATATTACTAACAAACAACGAACGCTCACCCCTGAACTGCTGCATAACATCGATGCCTATTGGCGAGCCGCCAATTATCTATCCGTGGGGCAGATCTATCTGCATGACAACCCGCTGCTCAAACGCCCCCTGGAGTTGTCCGACGTCAAGCATATGCTGCTTGGGCACTGGGGAACGACACCAGGCCAGAATTTCATTTACGCCCACTTGAATCGTGTCATAAAACAATTTGACCTCGATATGATCTATGTTTCTGGCCCAGGTCATGGAGGTCCATCGGTGGTCGCGAACACCTACCTGGAAGGTAGTTACAGCGAAATCTATCCTGAAATCAGTCAGGATGAAGCTGGCCTGAGGAAATTGTGTATTCAGTTCTCTTTTCCGGGCGGCATCCCCAGTCACGCGTCGCCAGAGTGTCCGGGGTCTATTCATGAAGGGGGCGAGCTGGGCTATTCGCTGAGCCATTCGTTCGGCGCGGTGTTCGACAATCCCGATCTGATCGTCGCCTGTGTCGTCGGCGACGGCGAAGCGGAAACGGGCCCGTTGGCTACCGCCTGGCATTCCAACAAGTTTCTCAATCCCGCCACCGACGGTGCGGTGCTACCGATCTTGCATCTCAACGGTTTTAAAATCGCCAATCCAACCGTGCTGGCCCGCATCGAGCCTGAAGAACTTGAACAACTGTTTCGCGGCTACGGTTGGACCCCGTATTTTGTCGAAGGCGACGACCCCGAGTTGATGCATGAAGCGATGGCGGCGGCGTTAGACCTTTGCATCAAACAGATCAAGTCTGCCCAACGCGACGCGCGAGAGAATGGAAACTTGACGCGGCCACGTTGGCCAATGATCGTTCTCCGGTCCCCCAAGGGCTGGACGGGCCCCAAAGTAGTCGACGGCGTACCCATCGAAGGTACTTTCCATTCGCACCAAGTGCCCTTATCCGATCCCAAGACTCACCCGGGACACTTGAAGTTGCTTGAAGATTGGCTGCGAAGTTATCGCCCCGAGGAACTGTTTGAAGAATCCGGTCAGCTCAAACCGGAACTTGCCGAACTTGCGCCTCAAGGCGAACGAAGGATGGGCGCCAATCCTCATGCCAACGGTGGCAAATTGCTCCGTGATCTAAAGATGCCCGATTACCGAGATTACGCAGTGAACGTTCCACAGCCCGGCATCCGCGGTATCGGCGATACGCATGAACTCGGGCGATTCATCCGCGATGTGGTTCAGCTCAATACCGAGCAGAAAAACTTTCGCGTCTTTGGCCCGGACGAAACGGCCTCCAACGGTCTGGAAGCGGTTTTCGACGTCACATCGCGGCAATGGGATGCCCGCATGGAAGAGAATGACGAGCACCTGGCTCCCGCCGGTCGCGTGGTCGAAATGCTCAGCGAACACCAATGCGAGGGATGGCTGGAAGGCTATCTGTTGACCGGTCGGCACGGGCTGTTCAATTGCTACGAAGCATTCATTCACATCGTCGACTCGATGTTCAATCAGCATGCAAAGTGGTTGAAGGTGACCAACGGCCTACCGTGGCGGCATAAGATCGCTTCACTCAATTACTTGCTGGCCTCACACGTGTGGCGACAGGACCACAACGGATTCACCCATCAAGACCCTGGCTTCATCGACCTTGTGGTCAACAAGAAAGCGTCAGTCGTGCGGGTCTACCTTCCGCCGGATGCAAATTGCCTACTGTCGGTCATGGACCACTGCTTGCGAAGTCGGCAGTACGTCAACGTCGTGATCGCTGGTAAACATCCGGCACCACAGTGGTTGACGATGGAAGCAGCCGAAAAGCATTGTGCCGAAGGAATCGGGATATGGGATTGGGCCAGCAATGAGGACGGTGGCGATCCCGACGTCGTAATGGCTTGTTCTGGAGACGTACCGACGCTGGAAACGTTGGCCGCCGTTTCGATTCTGCGAGAGCACTTACCGACCCTAAAAATTCGCGTCGTCAATGTGGTGGACTTGATGAAACTGCAACCCGATTCCGAACATCCCCACGGGCTCAGTGATCCAGCCTTTGACGCCTTGTTCACTAGCGACAAACCGGTAATTTTCGCGTTTCACGCTTACCCATCGTTGATCCATCAACTGACCTATCGCCGTAACAATCACCGCAACTTGCATGTTCGTGGTTACAAGGAAGAGGGCACCATTACCACACCGTTTGACATGACCGTGCTCAACGAGTTGGACCGCTTTCATTTAGCCATGGATACGATCGATCGGTTACCGCAGACGGGTGAGAAGGGACAAGCCTTGAAGCGAAAACTAGCTGACAAGCTTGTCGAGCACTCGCAATACATCCGTAAAGAGGGACGGGATATGCCGGAGATTCGCGATTGGAAATGGAGTACTCCATAGATGGCACTACGGCTTTACCTGATGCGACACGGTGAGACTGAATGGTCGTTATCGGGGCAACACACCGGGCGCGTTGATATTCCTCTGACCGTTCATGGCGAGCACGAAGCCCGCCAACTGGGGCAGCGGCTTCGCGCGATAAATTTCGAGCAGGTGTGGGTCAGTCCGCTGCAGCGCGCTCGCCAGACCTGTGAACTGGCCGGTTGCGGCGAACACGCCCAGAGCGAAGCGGATTTGACCGAGTGGGACAACGGAGACTACGAAGGGCACACGCACGCCGACGTATCTCGCGAGCATCCAGATTGGAATCTGTTCCGCGACGGTTGTCCCAATGGAGAATCGCCCGACCAGATATCGGCTCGCGCCGATCGGCTGATTGAACGCTTGAAACAACTCGATGGCAACATTGCGTTGTTCTCGCACAGCCATTTTGGACGGGTGCTGGGCGTTCGCTGGATTGGCTTGCCTGTCCAAACTGGCCAGCACTTCATCCTGCATACCGCCTCACTCAGTGTGCTGTGCTTCCAGCACGAACGGGTTGACGAACCTGCGATTGAGGCGTGGAACAGCTAGTCGTCGCGCCAGGAAGAAAATCCAACGTCGAATGGTAGCGAAGTTTTTCGAAGCGGGAGCCCGCAAGAAGGAAGCCCAATTCGGACGACTTCGCGACGCGTACTCTAGCCCCGATTGTGTCCACACATCTTGCAGACCATTCGAGGCTTTGCTGGAATTGGCAAGCAGGTGTTCGCGTCCTGCATCGCCGTGTACGGTATCCTATTGGCTCCAACCGGCTATCAGGTCCGCAGCAAACCGGATGTACGCTCTGGGCCGCGACCGCTGGAAGTTGAACAGGTACTGAAAATTCGAGAGAATCCAACCGAGAACAAAAGGGGCGTGATAAGTTCTCTATGAGCATCGCTGTTTCCATCGAATTCAAAGACTGAGCCTAAAGTACCATGACAAAGCGATTTCCACTTCTACTGTTGGCCATCAGTGCCCTTCTACTTCTGGTCTTCTACAGTCAATGGACCCCAGAGGCGGCGCGAGTCTCGGGGTTCATCGAAGCCGACGAAATCCGGCTTGGTTCTCGTGTGGGCGGACGCGTCGCAAATGTTCAAGTCACAGAGGGGCAACCCGTTCAGGCTGGCGAAGTGCTGGTTGAGTTAGAACCGTTTGACCTGCTGGAGCGAGAAGCGCAACTGGAGTTTTCGCTGGCGGCTGCAGAGGCCGACTACAAGCGCTTTTCCAATGGATTCCGCGACGAGGAAAAGGCTCAAGCAAAATCCAGGTTCGAACAACTGCAGGCAAGGCTTGACCTGCTGGCTGCGGGAGCGCGACAGGCGGAAATTGAGGCTGCACGTGGGCGTTTATCAATGGCTCAAGTCGAAAGGAAGCTTGCCGAGCAAACGTTTAAGAGAGTCGAGCAGCTTGTCCTAGAGAATGCGGTGTCCCAACAAGAGGTTGAGGCCGCTAGCGAGGCCCTGGAGGCCGCAGCGGCCAATGTTGTCGTTCGACAGCAGGAGTTGAATCTACTCGAAGCGGGTACGCGTAAAGAAGAGCTGCGCGAAGCTGCAGCGCGCCTAGAGGAGGCGTATCAGGCTTGGCAATTGATGGAGCATGGTTACCGCGCCGAGGAGATAGAGCAGGCCCAAGCCGCTCGAGATGCAGCACAAGCCGCATTGGAAGCAATTCGTCAACAAAAGGAAGAGCTCAACATCAAGAGTCCTATTGATGGATCAATTGAATCGCTTGATCTGCAGCCAGGGGACATGGTGGCCGCGGGAGCGCCGGTGTTATCAATGTTGGACAAAGACAATCTCTGGGTGCGGGCCTATGTGCCCCAAAACCGCATTGGCATCAAAGTAGGGCAGACCGTTCGCGTTACCGTCGACACCTACCCTGACGAGCCGTTTACAGGCACGGTCTCGTTTGTTGCTCGCCAAGCTGAATTCACGCCTAACAATGTTCAGACGCTGGAGGAGCGATCCAAACAAGTTTTTCGCTTCAAAGTGGCCATTGAAAATCGACGAGACCTGCTCCGCCCGGGAATGATGGCCGATGTCTGGCTGGAGCAAGCAGGGGGAGGAGAATGAACACTCCCATCATTGACGTGCGTTCCCTGTCTCGGTCGTTCGGTACGCTTGTGGCCGTGCAGGATGTTTCATTCCAGGTACATCGAGGCTCAATCTTCGGACTATTGGGGCCCAACGGAAGCGGAAAATCGACGATCATACGCATGTTGCTGGGGATTCTTCCGCCCAGTAAGGGTGACGCCAGTGTGCTCGGACTGAATGTGCGCAGCGACGCAGAACAGATCAAACCGCGTGTCGGTTACATGTCCCAGCAATTCAGCCTCTATGGCGATCTCTCGGTACAAGAAAATCTTGATTTCTATGGTCGGATCTACGGGCTTGATCGGGAGCGTTTGGCTGAGCGACGCGAAGACGTACTCAGCCTGACCGGCCTGAAAGACCGACTACCGCAGTTGGCAGATACGCTTTCAGGTGGTTGGAAACAACGACTGGCTTTAGCTTGCTCGTTGATCCATGAACCGGAGGTTCTATTCCTGGATGAACCGACCGCCGGAATTGATCCCGTTGCACGGCGACACCTCTGGGATTTGCTGTTCGAATTGTCGGGTCGGGGAGTCACCCTGTTCGTCACCACGCACTACATGGACGAAGCAGAACGATGTACTGAGGTCGGCTACATCTATCAGTCTCACTTGCTTGTACTGGGTAAGCCTCACCAACTGAAACAGCTCCCCGAAGTTAATCCTGCAGGCACGCAACGGTACGAAATTCGTCTGCCAAGTCCGGCACGACATCTCGCCGCCTTGCGCCGTCTACCCGAGGTCCATGACGCGACGCTTTTCGGCGAAACGATTCACCTGCTAATGGACCAATCGCATTCACCCCGGCAGATTCTTAGCCAATTGGAGTTACCACCGTCGGCGGAGACGCGCAAGATCTCTCCGAGTTTAGAAGATGTCTTCGTAACCTTGACGAGCAACGCCGAGAAGCAAAGCATTGAACCAGGAGCTCCCCCGAGCGTTCCCGACGCCGACCTCGCCACCAAGGATTCAACTCCTCCACCATCCCTAACTTCTTCGCCAGCCCTAGCCGCTCCACCAGCCCTAACTTCTTCGCCAACCCTAGCCGCTCCCCCTCCGCCAGCGGCTACCGCCGCAGCCCCTCCTGCGACATCCAGGGCTGCTAAGCCCTTTTCCCGAGTACGTTCCGGGGTTGTTCCCAATGCCGCATCGCCAGCAAAGCCGCACCGAAACTCATGGACGGGACTGTGGGCTGTGTTGCTCAAGGAACTGGTTCATATCCGCCGGCAACCGACGACGTTGTTTTTTATGCTGGTGATCCCAGCGATGCAGACCATAATTTTTGGATATGCGATCGATACTCAGATTGAGCACATCCCAACGGTCATGTTCAATATGGATGGCCGACAGATATCGCGAGAGCTAACCGCCGCATTCGAGAACACGCGTCGCTTTCGCATTGACGCACAGGTGCGGGACGAAGAATCCTTTCAGCGAGCGCTGTCATCGGGACGGGCCAAAGTCGGAATTCGCATTCCCCCTAATTATGCCGATCAATTGCTGCGTGGCGAACAAACGAAGCTACAAGTTTTGATTGATGGCAGCGATTCTCAAGTCGCGACAACGGCGCAGAGTACCGCACAACTTCTCGGCATGAACTTGTCCATTCAGATGGCCAGAGCCAAAGGCGATGCGCTGCAATTAGCACCAGCCCGCAACGCATCTGGTCAAGGCGTCTTGCCCATCGAGGTGCGGACGCGAATGCTTTACAACCCGGATCTAGACAGCTCCCATTTCTTTGTGCCTGGTTTGGTCGGGATCATCCTGCAATTGGTCACGCTATTCCTAACTTCCTTTGCCGTCGTACGTGAGCGCGAACTTGGCACGCTCGAGCAACTGTTTGTAACTCCCGTCGGCCGCAAGGGACTGCTGCTCGGCAAGCTCTTGCCATACGCCTTGGTTGGATTTCTGTCGTTTTTAATCGTCTTGGTGGTCATGATCTACGTTTTCCATGTCAACATCCGCGGAAGCATCACATTGTTGCTCGTATTATCGATGTTGTTCATGGTGTGTTCGCTCGCTCTGGGATTGCTGGTGTCGACCATCGCTAAGACGCAACTCGAAGCGTTTCAGTTCGCGTTCGTCATCATGCTGCCATCGGTCTTGTTATCTGGATTTGTTTTTCCACGCAGTGAAATGCCCCTACCGATCTACTTAATAACGTTCACCATTCCAGTGACTTACTATATTGAAATCCTGCGAGGCGTAGTCTTACGGGGCGCTGACTTCGTGGACCTGATGCCCTGGGTGCTAGGGCTGACGATTTGCGGCGTGGTCGTTCTTACCTTGAGCGTGGCCCGATTCCAAAAGCGAATCAGTGGATAGACGGGGTAACTTGGGGTGTAGCCGACGGCACCAAACAGGGAGCACTTGGCGAGCATCCGAGGTCTGACAACGCTAGCGACAAGAGTACACAGAAACGGACAATCATGAATCAATGGGAACAGATTGAAGGCACGCCCTATCCGCTCGGAGCCTACTGGGTCGCCGAAGACAACGCGTACAACTTTTCGCTCTACTCCAAACACGCTGAAGCAGTTCACCTGCTCTTGTACTCGAAGCAGGACGTAGTCCATCCCGTTTTCGAATACGCGATGGACTACCTGAAAAACAAGTCGGGTCCGGTGTGGCATTGCCGGATCAGCAGGGCCGATGCGGCGGACGCCGCGTACTACGCCTACCGGGTCGATGGACCAGCACCGCAGGGGCAATTCGAATGGCACAGCTTCGACTTCGAAAAAGTGTTGCTCGATCCCTGTGCCCGCAGTGTCTACTTTCCCGATGCCTTCAGCCGCCAAGCTGCTTGCCGCCCGGGCTCCAATGCTGGCCAAGCACCGCTGGGCGTACTTCCAACGCAGCTCTGCGAAATTGATTGGCAAGACGACAAGCAACCACGGCACAACAGCGAATTGGTGATCTATGAGCTGCACGTGAAGGGGTTTACGCAGCACCCAAGCTCCGGTGTGCCCGAGTCCCATCGTGGCACTTTCCTAGGCATTGTCGACAAGATCCCGTACATCGTCGACCTTGGGATCACTGCCGTTGAACTAATGCCCGTGTTCCAGTTTGATCCGGACGACGACAACTACTGGGGGTACATGCCACTGAACTTCTATTCACCCCATCATGCCTACGCCACGGACCCAGCTGCCTGCAAAGTCCAGGCCGAATTCTGTACGATGGTCAAGGCACTGCATGCGGCTGGCATCGAAGTCATCTTGGATGTCGTCTACAACCACACTTGCGAAGGCGATCAGACTGGACCGACCTACAGCTTCAAAGGGATCGACAACAGCTCCGCCTACATCATAACCGGCAATGCAGAGGCACCATTTGCTAACTACAGCGGTACGGGAAACACGCTACACACCGCCAACCGAGCCGTTCGCCGACACATTGTTGACAGTCTTCGATTTTGGGACAGCGAAATGCACGTCGACGGGTTCCGCTTCGACCTCGCGTCCATTTTCACGCGCAGCAGCGATGGCTCGATCAATCTCGATGACCCACCGATTATCAGTGAGATCGGCACCAACGCCGACTTAACCAACAATCGACTCATCGCCGAACCTTGGGATGCCGGAGGCGAATTCCAACTTGGTTCAAAATTCCCCGGGCAGCGATGGATGCAGTGGAACGCCCACTATCGCGATACCCTGCAACGCTTCGTCCGAGGTGATCCCGGTTTGGTATCCGACTTGATGACTAGGATCTACGGTAGCGCCGACCTCTTCCCCGATGATCGTTTTCACGCCTACCAACCTCCGCTAAGCATCAATTACATCACGTCCCACGATGGATCCACGCTGTACGATCTCGTTACCTACACCAACAAACGCAACTGGGCCAATGGCCACAACAACACCGACGGCGCGAGTGAATCGAGTTGGAATAGTGGCTGGGAGGGCGACGAAAACGTCCCTCCCGAGGTGTTCCAACTGCGGAAACAACAAATCAAGAACTTCATCTGCCTGCTGATGCTCTCCAATGGCACGCCAATGTTTCGCATGGGGGATGAATTTCTGCAAACGCAAGGCGGAAACACCAACCCCTACAACCAAGACAATGAAACGAGCTGGCTAGACTGGAGTCGCCAAGCGATCCATCAAGACGTGCACCGTTTCGTCAAACACATGATTGCCTTCCGCCGAAGCCATCCCTCGATCAGCCGATCAAGGTTTTGGCGAGAGGACATCAAGTGGTATGGAACAGATTACTTGGTCGATATGTCCCCTACTTCCCAGCAACTCGCCTACTGCCTCCACGGCGGATCCCAAAACGATACAGACCTCTACGTCATGATCAATGCCGCAGCCACACCAGCCACGTTTGGCATTCAAGCCGGTGCGCCCGGTACTTGGCACCTAGCCGTCGACACTTCCCGGCCGAGTCCAACAGATATCACACTAGAGCTCACCGCTCCAATCGAAGAGACAAACTATCAAACAGCAGCTCGAAGCGTCGTCGTCCTGCAAAGTGCAGAGGCACCTGCTCCTGGCAAGGCGTAGCCCTAGCTACTCCCCTGCGGCAGGGATCGACTGCATGAAAGCCGGAACGCCAACACAGACGACGGCGTCACAATCTGCACGGCTTGTTGCAATAGTAACTCACCGCGTGCGCGAAGGCCGGATTCGTTGCTGACAATTCAATATAGGGGTGCGATTTTGGCTTTGCATTAGAAGATGCAACGAAATCGACAAGCCGTTCAAGCGATCGTGCCCCCAGGCCTAAGGATTCGATGCCAGCTGACTCCTCTTCCGATGCTTCATCCACCGCGAGTTTGGTTGGGAAGCAATCAGCTCGATTGCCGGGCGATGTGCCTTCTGAGGAACCACATGAAGGTGGGCGATTCGAATCGACAACTCCCTCAATTGCGTAAGCCTCACCGTCCTCCTACGGAATGTAGCATCCATTCCATGCCAACTTGGATAAGAATCCGCCCTATCAGCCCGATGTTTTGCGTACGCAGTTTCGCGATTGGCAATGGCATGAGCATTGCAGTCACTTCGTAGATCCAATACTCCCAACCAAAGAAAAGAGCAACATGTCTCAATCACGCCAGACCAATCGTAGGATCGTACTAAACTCCCGGCCCCATGGCGCTCCACGGCCCGACAACTTTCGAATGGAAACCTCCAGCTTGCCAGTCCCCGCCGATGGGCAGGTGTTGCTGCGAACGGTTTACCTGTCGCTTGATCCCTACATGCGGGGGCGCATGAGTGACGCAGCCTCTTACGCTCCACCGGTTGAGCTTGGCGAAGTGATGGTGGGTGGAACGGTTTGCATTGTCGAGCAATCCCAGCATTCTGACTTTGCACCGGGTGACTGGGTGTTGGCCAATTCAGGCTGGCAGGATTACGCAGTGTCGGGTGGGCAAGGTCTCATTACGTTAGGGCAAAATCTGGAACATCCATCCAGGTCTTTAGGTGTTCTGGGAATGCCCGGCTTCACGGCTTACATGGGGTTGCTCGATATTGGACGCCCACAATCCGGTGAGACGGTAGTGGTGGCTGCTGCGACCGGTGCGGTCGGCTCCGTCGTGGGGCAGATAGCCAAGCTAAAGGGATGCCGTGTCGTAGGAGTCGCAGGCGGTCCGAAGAAGTGCAAAGTCGGAGTGGAGGACTTTGGCTTGGACATGTGCTTGGATCACCACGCGGAGGATTTCTCTCAGCAACTCGCTGACGCTTGCCCGCTGGGCATCGACGTGTACTTTGAAAGCGTCGGCGGCAAAGTCTTCGACGCAGTCCTTCCGCTCTTGAACGCCAAGGCTCGCATTCCAATCTGTGGTTTAATCGCCCACTACAACGACACCGAGCCACCTGCCGGTCCGGATCGATTGCCCATGTTGATGCAGACCTTTTTGGTTCGACGCATCAAGGCACAAGGCTTCATCATCTTTGAAGACTACGGTTCGCGGTTTGGTGAATTTCTCGAGAACATGACGCCTTGGGTCTCGGAAGGCAAAGTAAAGATTCTCGAAGATGTCGTCGATGGACTGGAGAGAGCGCCAGACGCATTCATCGGCTTGCTCGAAGGTGATAACTTTGGCAAGCTCACTGTCCGCGTTGGCGACGAACACTAGCCACTCCGTTGCACTCATTCAGTAACGTGGCCCCAACGATCGGAGTGCAGAGACGCTTTGGCCGGTTCGGCGCCGGAGCTATCGAGCCGCGACGAGAGCGCGTCGATGTAGGCGGCACGCTCTTCGTCGCCGCTGAATTCGAGCGGTCGCTGCATTTGCAGGTCGCGAAGAGATCGCATGTGGTGTTTCTCCATGAAAACGCGTAGGCCGTCCAGCATCGTGCGGATGACGTCCGGGCCCTCGCGATAAATTGCCGAGGTTACCATCGCTACGTCGGCTCCCGCCAACAAGACTTTGATCAGATCGTCGGCTTGGGCAACTCCACCACTGGCCGCAAGCGCCATGGCTGGACAGAATCCATGGACCTGCATGAGAGTCTCTAGAGATTCGGTCCCAACGCCGGCACGTGTGAGCTTCCACTTGGACGCTGGCTTGAGTGTGTCCAGGCAAATATCCACTTCCGGTGCTCGCCCGTAGAGCACGAGGCCCTGCGTGCCCGATAGTAGTTGCGTAGCAAGGTGTGGAATACTCGTAAAGTTGCGGCCCAGCTTCACAAACAATGGGATGCTAATGGCTGCATTGATATCACGCACCGCATCGAGGATTGTCGTTTCAATCTCCGCTGAACTCTTGTACTCACGAGCAAGCGAGTGGTGTACGTTCAGCTCAATCGCCGCCGCACCAACCTCTTGCAACTCGCCAGCAAAGTCCACCCAGCCGCCTGCGGTGTAGCCGTTCAAGCTTGCAATGATGGGGATGGATTGCGTCACCGTTGCACGATTGACCATGGAAAGATACGACTGGGCGTCAGGACACGCCCAGTTGGCTTGAGTTCGACCGGCGCGGTCCAGCAGACGTTGTTCGGATTCCGTTATGGAGCGACCGTTCGCCTTAGTCCATTGAATCACCTGCTCTTCGAACAGCGATGGAAACACGATCGCGCCGGCACCGGCCGCTTGAATGGCGACGCGTGCCGGGTCCTGCATTGTCATTGCACACGCCCCCACGACAACGGGTGACGCCAATTTCAATCCGCCATAGTTGGCCTTCAAACTCATCGACATGGTAATTCTCAAGGTTGAAAGTAAGTGGAAAAGGACCGTCAAAATCGACCGACGGCTTTGAGCAGATCGGGAACACCGGCAACGAAGTCGTATTCGGCGTGGGGCAATGGCTGGCAGGCCATCGATTGTTGATGGATTAGTGTGTCCGCTTTGAAAGCCGCCGGATTGTGGACAATTGTTTCATCGAGTTCACTTTCCTGTTTGGACGAGACCCTGGACCGACAGACACGTGAACAACTCGAAGGTGCAGATCTTAGGCGGTAACTATTTGCAAAATTGTTGGTGGATTTGCTGCGGCGGATTTTTCTCAGCCTGTCCAAGTGCGTTCCCCAGCAGCGGTGCCTTACCTGATCATTTCCGTGGCTGGAGCCACCAGGCCCCCCAAGGATGCGCGTCACGATGACTCCCGCCATTCGTCATTCAAAAACAGAATCCTCCATGCGCTGTGAAGTCCCCCACCAAATTCGGCTGCACTCCTAGCTCTAGCAACTGCTTCGCTAGACGTACAAGGCAAATTGAGTTCGTCGAACCAACGTTCGCTGTGGCAGACAAAGCCCTGATCGCCCCGAACTCCGTTTACCGTATGCTGCGGGTGCTACCTCAGCCAGACTCGCCACGAGCCGCGTATTAGGGAACCTCGCCCATGTTCCGAAACGCACATGGCGTCCCTCCGTCACGAGCCACCAGTAGTGCAAGCGGGGTGCCAACCATAAGAAAAGCGTCTTGGGTGACAAAATGCGGTTTTGTGGTGTGCCGTGATGCACACTTGACGCTAATTGTCCCAGCCGGAAGTCCCCCTGGGCACATTTCTAGACGAAAGGTACGTGGGCGGCGAATATTGAAGCATTCGACACCGAGCTTGGCTGACCGATTGCCAGCGCCCGCTAAAACGCCGCAGAGTCGCGGAGTCGCGGAGTCGCAGAGTCGCAGAGTCGCTGGCCTTAATGCTAGCTGCATCGAGACGTTGTTCCTGACAAGTCGGAGTATCGCTACCGATTGGTCTCTTAGCCCAGGATGGATGTGGTGATGGAGTCTCGATCGCCATCGTCGGGTTGGCTGTACCGTTCTAACAATCGATAAAGCTTGCGGCGATGAATCCGCAGTTTACGCGCGGCGCTCGCCTTGTTTCCGTTTTCGCGTCTGAGGACTTCCAAAACGTGCATGCGGGCGACTTCATCCAATGCAAATTCGGGTTCTCCCAACACAGCTTGCTTGTTCCTCAGCTCAGCCTGTTTCAAATCTTGATCCTCGGTGGCTGTATTGGGTGCCCGCCCTAACTTGGGCATTGCACCACCTTCGAAGTCGGTGAGCTCGGTTGGCAAATCGTCCAAGGTGATGTCATGGTTGTCCGCGAGGATTGTCGCACGCTGAATGACATTGATCAGCTGGCGAATATTCCCAGGCCAAGGATACCGGTTCAAACAATCGCGAACCGCCGGTTCCACATGCCAAGGCGGGGGTAAGTAGTGCTCGAGCAATCGGTCGACATCCCCCTCGCGTTCTCTGAGGGGGGGCAGCACCAATGACAGCACATTGACTCGATAGTATAAGTCTTCGCGAAAGTTGCCCGCTTTGACCTCGCTGGCCAAATCACGGTTGGTGGCGGCGATCACACGAACGCTCACTCTGCGTTCACGATGACACCCAACGCGCCGCATCGAACCATCTTCCAAAACACGCAAGAGTTTGGGCTGCAACGCGAGAGGCAACTCGCCAATTTCATCAATGAAGATGGTGCCGCCGTCCGCTATCTCGAACAGTCCTGGTTTCTCCGCCGTAGCTCCAGTAAACGAACCTTTCTGATGGCCAAATAGCTCACTCTCCACTAAATTCTCTGGCAGTGCTGCGCAGTTGATAGTCACGAACGGTTGGTCACGAAGCGGGCTTGCTTGCTGAATCAATCTCGCCACGACTTCTTTTCCGGTACCACTTTCTCCCTCGAGCAAGACCGGCTTGTCGGTCGGGGCTATCTTGTCGATCATGCGACTGAGATCGCGCATCTGTCTCGAATCCCCGATCAACTTTGCCGTGGGACGCTGTCGCGAAATGACAGCTTTCAGTTGCTTATTTTCCTTCCTCAGTTCCCCCCGTTCTCGGGCCATCAAACAATGATTCTCCAGATCGCCCAGCGAACAAGGCTTGCTCAAGAAATCACAAGCTCCCATCTTCATTGCCGAGACGGCCGTTTCGATAGTGCCTTGACCGGTCAGCATGATGACTTCGATTTCAATCTTGTCTTGCGAAATCCGCTGTAGCAATTCCAGGCCAGACATGCCCGGCATGTTCATGTCGAACACGCCCACATCAAATGACGCCCGGTCCAACAAACTCAGCGCTTCAGCCGCGCTCGAGGCCCCCGTAGGCTCATAGCCCTTCCGTAGCATCCATCGAACACACGAGTTGCGAAAGTCGTCTTCATCCTCAACCAGCAAAATCTTCATCGGTGTTTCTGTCATAGCCATTCTTTTTGGGCGTTTTCAGCAGAGTTAGTGGTTATGTCCGGAGCGGGTGCACGCCTCATGTTCCGCTGACGTGATCCGCTGGAGATTTCGGGGCAAGTTGCGTTTCAACACAGGCATGGTCCGTTCTGGGAACTCCAAGCGTTTACGTTGGCGGAGCACTGGAATATATTGCGTTGGGCGTATTATGGCACACTTGCGCGATGCTGCACGGCATGAATCACCGATTGCTGGCCACTGCCCCCCGAATGTTCGCTGACTAGCCTCCGCACGGTTCGTAAGGCATGGTGATGCGGACGAGAACGCCACCAGCGGGGTGATTCTCAGCGGTGATTGTGCCATCGTGAGCTTCAACGACCCGTCGACAGACGGCTAACCCAAGTCCAGTACCGCGTTGCTTGGTGGTAAAGAACGGCTCGAACAACCGATTTGCTATGTTTTCGCAAAATCCAGGACCATAATCGCGGATGATGATTTCAATGGATTGTCCACTGCTTGCTCCCGACGTTTGACAGGAAAACTCAATCTTCGCGCCCGTCGGGCTTGCCGCAAGTGCGTTCGACAAAACGGCTCGCAATGCTTGTCCGATCCTCGGGACATCGATGCACAGACGACCATACGATTGATCTGTCTTAATCGACAGAGAATGCTGGATGTTTGAGGATTCGGTGAGTTCGTCGAAGACGGTCTGACAAAGTTGCCCCAGATTAATTCTGCGTGAGAGCTTCAGTTTGATCGGTGCGGCATAGTTTTTCACCTCTTCAAAGTTCTTGTGGAGGTCCTGCAACGCCTCTCGGATCCGGTCGGTCAAATTCATCAACTCGGGATTGTGGGATAGATCCATTTGAAGCAGGTCGAGGCAGGAGCGTGCCCGTTGAAGCGCATTGTTGGTCTCGTGCGTCAAACCAGTGGTCATTTCCAGAATTCCTGCCAGTTTTTCGCCCTGAATTCGCTTTTCTTCGTCCGGATTGGCCCCCAGATTCGTAACGTTTGCGAGTATCATTTGGTCCGCCCCAATTGTCAGCGGATGCAACGTGACTTGGACGGGAAATAGCGTACCGTCTTTACGTTTTGCCTGCACGCGGCGTCCTTCAGCCATCGGTCGAGCGCGCGTTTGTGACATAAAGCACGCTCGCTGTGACACATGGGCGCTGCGGTAGTCGTCGGGCACCAGTGTTTCCAGCGATCTGCCGACCAATTCATCTTCGAGATAGCCGAACCAGGACTCAGCAATTCGGTTGACCAGAACGATCGTTCCCTGCGCATCGGTCATTACCATTGCAATTGGCGATGCGTCGATCAACAAATTTGCAAGGCGGTTTTGGCGAATGGGGTATGCATTGGATTGCATGGCTTGTTTCATCCTGTGGTTGCGTCTCCGGAACGCAAACATCATCGCAATCGCGGTACCATTTCGGCAATTCGCCCTGGTTTTCAGGCCTCCTTCGCCCCCCAGGCGTCGTGCTTTGCAACTGCGCCCACAGATTTTGCAAGCTTTAGGCTTCGGCAACCATCGGCAATAGCTCGTCGAGATTCACAGGCTTTCTCAGAATACGTCGCACTCCGAGGTCGACGGTACGTTTGGCGCCATCAGCCCCCGCAAAGGCAGTCACCATAATCGATACGATGTTCGGCTGAATTTTCAGTAGCTCGCTGTGCAAAGTTGCCCCGTCCATCCCGGGCATTTGGTAGTCCAACAGTGCGACGTCGTACTGATGATGGCCGGCTAGCCGCAGCGCTTCGGCGCCATCTTGGGCCGTATCGGTCTGAAAGCCCAGTTCGTCTAGGATATCCTTAATATTGGCTCGAATGTCGTCATCGTCGTCGACAATCAAGACACGCTTTTCAGTCATCGGCCGTTACCCCATATGTGGCTGTAGGTTTCGTCGTCGGACCTTCTGCAATTGGTAGAGAAACGAAGAACTGGGTCCCTTTCCCCAATTCGCTGCTAACGCGAATTGTGCCTCGATTCTTTTCCAGGATGGTTTTGGTGATTGCTAACCCGAGCCCCATACCTCTCGGTTTAGTGGAGAAAAAAGGTTCGGTAATGCGCTCTAGATCGTCGGGAGAAATCCCAGATCCAGTGTCGCGAACCTCAATCGTCACGCCTTGCTCATCGGCGGTGCCCACGACGGTCAAAGTTCCCCCGTTAGGCATGGCATCCAACGCATTTCGGACGAGATTTCGCAGCACGATGGATAGCTGATTTCCGTCGACGAGAACTCGAGGAAAGCCGGCGGGCAATTGCTCGTCGATGACCATCCCCTGCGGTATGTTCGTGCTAGCGATCACATCCCTCACCAGGCTTTGAATCTCCCAAGGGCGCACCTCCGGATCAGGCATTCTCGATACATCCGCAAGCGCCGTGACGACGTTGTCAATCATCCCGACTTGGCGATCGATGCGTTCCAAGTGTTCACGCACCTTTTCGGGCGTTGGTGTTTTTGCATTCAGCAAATAGTAGGCGGAAGTCTTCACCACGTTTAGTGGATTGCGAATTTCATGCGCGATCCCGCCCGAGATCTGTCCGAGCGTCGCAAACTTTTCCTTGCGCACCAATTCCGCTTGGGCTGCCTGCAACTCTAACGCCTGCTGCCTGACGCGTTCGTCGAGACTCGCATTCAGTTCGGTCAACTCTCGTTGCGCTTCCTTCAAATCGGTAATATCTCGAACGATCCCTGCAAATAGCGTCCTGTCGCCCACGTTGATTTCGCTGACCGCCAAATGCAACGGAAACGTACTACCGTCCTTCCGCTGACCGGTCACCTCACGACCGCTTCCCAGAATCTTGCGTTGGCCGGTTTCGTGATAATTTTCTAAGTAGTCATCGTGTTCTTCACGATACGGTGCCGGCATCAGAATTTTGACATTCTGCCCCACCAGCTCAGCTTGGGTGAAATGAAACAGTCGCTCGGTTGCCGGATTGACGGACTCAATATTACCCCTTGCATCAATAACAATGATCCCGTCAACCGCCGTCTCAAGGATAGACTTCAGTAAGGCGTGTTCGCGTTCCATCATGCTTATGGGTTCTCCTGGCAAGATCGCTGCGGATTGCCATCACGTTGCTTCGACAACCGAAATTCAAAGCAGGCACCGGACGTCGACTCGACGACTCGAATTTCGCCGCCGTGAGCATCGATGATCCGTTGCACAATCGACATCCCCAATCCGGTACCGGTGCTCTTGGTTGTATAGAAGGGGTCAAACAACTGGCTTTGCTGCTCAAGCGTGAGCCCAGGACCATTGTCACGCACTTCGACCAGCATTGTTTCTGGCCCGCTGCATTGACAGCGAAGGCTGATCTTGACGGGATCACTGCAGGCGGCGAGCGAGTTCTCGAATAGGTTTCGAAACACCTGTTCCATTTTCGCCACATCGACCTCTACGACGTTCTCACAGCCACATTCACCGTCATCCAAGACTGCTTCCCGGCCGCATCGAACTCCCTCCAAATCATCCCAGACGCGGCGCCACACTTCAGGCAACTGAACAGACCTTCGGCGGAGATGAATCGGTGCAGCGTACGCGCGGACTTCTTCCAATAAGGTATGCAAATCCCCTGTAGCTCGTGCGATAGAGTTCAGATCAACGCTCGCCTCCGAGTTCCCTGGGATCTCCAGAGAAAGCATCTCCACGCTGGCTTTAATCCGTTGCAGGGCGTTGCGACTCTCGTGTGCGAGTCCTGCCATCGTCTGCCCGATCGCGGCCAGTCGTTCGGACCGCATGGCCAGCTCTTGAGCGGTGATCAATTCGGTCACATCCACACCGACGGCCAGTACTGAGGTAACCGCGTCTCCTTGGTCTTTGAGCGTCGTGTTGGACCAGCGGATTTGACGCTCTCGACCATCTTTGGTGCGAATGGGATTCAGGAGCCCCGCCGAATGGGCTTCGTGAGCCGTCTCGAGAAAAACGCGACGCACCCGCTCTCTGTCCCGTTCGGGAATACAGTTTTCAAACCAGTCGCGACCGCGCAGTTCGTCGAAATCCCACCCCGCAATCTTGGTGAAGTACGGGTTGAAACGGCGGATAAGGCCGCTGAGATCCAGCACCAGAACGATCGCCTCGGCCGTGGCCAAAATTTTGTTCGCAAACTTCTGCTCGTGATGCAATTCAGCTTCCATGTGACGCTGGCGAACAATGCGACGGACGCTTTGACGAAGTGCATCTGGGTTGATCGGTTTCAGAATGTAGTCGGCAACTCCGCTGCGAAATGCTTCGATCGTGCTGTCCATGTCGGCGTACCCCGTCACGACGATCACTTCCGCCCCAGGCAGCAGAAGCTGCAATTCGGGCAAGAATTCTCCAGAAGTCCCATCGGGCAAGCGCCGATCTAAGATGACCAAAGACACCGGTGCGGCCTCAAGCTGTCGCTTTGCTTCAGCCAGCGAAGCTGCGAACCGGACGCGATGACCGTCTAGCTCGAGAATGTCGCAAAGATTAGCCCGCGTGGCGGCGTCGTCCTCGACGAGCAGTATGTCCAACTCGTCTGTCATCCGTTATCCATCGAAAAAGTGGGAGGGATTGGCGAGATTGTGCTCTACAGGTTCACCTACGGTCGTAGGTGTAACGGCCGTGGCTCCGGCTGTATTGTGCGGAACTGGCGAGTCTGGAGCCTGAGTCCGTGCGAACTTGCCCACACCCAACGATAGATTGACACCACCGCTCATGGGGGTGTGCAACTACGCTCGAAACCGCTCTACTGGCTCGATTCTATGCGATGGCACGGGAACTGCCTACATACTGCATTCATTCGAAAAAATTGACTCTCCCCGATGTTTGAATAGAGACGCTGATATGAAAATCTTGCTTGCGACAGATGGTTCGGAAAATTCCAAAATCGCCACCAAGTTCGTGGGGGGGCTCGCCCAGCAAAACGAGATTGATGTGACCGTGCTAACGGTCAGCTACAATCCCACCCAGTATTCGAGCCAACCTTGGATGCCAGAATGGACGGCAGCCGAGGAGGAGCGCACGCGAGATCTCCTCGATGCAACACGCGCGCAGCTCGGCGACCGCTGCCGCTCGCTAAACGTTGTCCACAAGTGTGGTGCTACCGTGCCGTGCATTCTCGATCAAGCGGCTGAAATCGAAGCGGATTTGATCGTCGTCGGTGCCAAGGGACACTCGGCGATTCACCGCGTCCTATTGGGTAGTGTTTCCGACAGCGTCGCCACGCACGCCAAATGCTCCGTGCTGGTTGTACGGCCAGGAACCGACGTGGAGAAAGATTCGAAGCGTATCGTCGTCGGGTTCGATCAATCCGCTGCCTCACGCGAGGCTGTCGCAGAATTTATGGATTTGAAGTGGGATCGCGCATCCGAGGTCAACGTGGTTAGCGTCGTTGAACAACCGGCTGTCTTCTTCGGTGAAGGCTATTCCGGCCCGCCCATCATTGTGGAGCCCCAACAGATCGAAGCCCTCCAACGCAATGCCGAGCGGATGGCCAGCCAAATTGCATCGATGCTCCCCAAAACAAACACGCTGGTCCCGACCTCCAGCCATGTCGGAAGCGCCATCGCCAATGTAGCGGAAGAGACCAAGGCCGATCTTGTGCTTGTCGGCGACACCGGGCACAGTCTGCTAGGTGAACTGCTACTGGGAAGCACCTCGAAATATCTTCTGCGACATGCTCCCTGCAGCGTTTGGATATCTCGCCATCATTTCAAGGCAGATGAAGCGGAATAAGTGCAGGGTGTTGCCACTGCATTTACCTAAATGGGGCACGTCGCCTTCTGCACTTGCGCAATAAAGCTAAGGCTAAAGTGATGATTTCTCGACGCCCGGCCGCTTCTTCGACTGAAACGGCCGGCTGGGTTTCTCCTGCTGCGCTCGGGCAACGAAGATCACAGCGTAGTTCCGCCCACGAAGTGGTGGGAGCTGGAGCGTAATCGTTGTGACGCGATCGCCGGTCAAGCTGAAAGACGCCATTGCGAAGTCGAACTAGGTCGTGGCCAGGTCCAGTTTATTTTGCAGCCAATCGCGGATCGTGCGGTAGACGGTGAACCCTAGGGTTTCATTGCGGAATCCGATCATCACGCTGGCACGCTGGCCCGTTGATAGCTTGGTTGCACGATCCTCAGGAATAGAAACTACCGCTCGAAAACAGGGTTCTACTAAAAGGGCTCTACTAAAAGGGCTCTTCGGGACTTTTAGTCGCAGGTTTAGGGGCTGAGTTGTGGCTTTCCACAGTTGAAGAGGATGCGGGTGCGTTAGTTTGCAAAGTTGCGGACGCCGCGAGCGGCCGACGTGATGGATTCAATTCGGACGTTGATTCGATTAAGCAGCTGAGTTTTCGGTAGGATCTTCAGGTCGGTATTTGTAATAGAGTATGCCACCGGCTATGGCAGCACAGACGCTACCTACTACGGCAGGGGTCAAGCACAATTCTAATGCAATTGGATGTTGGGTTTGCACTTGAGTTCGGGCAAGTTTGCCCCCTACGGGTGAGTGTGGCACGAACTCAACGGAAGACGCAATATTCGCTGTGGAAAGGGGGCTACAGGCGAAGGAAAACCAAAACACAAGCAGACTTGCACCGAAAATCCCCCCGAGAATCCCGCCTGCCAATGCGCCGCCAGCAACGTGCCCTAGGAAGCTCCCCTCAGTACTTGATGCTGCACGGGATAGGCGAGCCTTACTCAAGGTGTTGCTGCGAGCGGGGACCTCGTCCGTTTCTTCCGATTGCCCTTTCGTGGACGCTCCATTGATGAAACTCAGGCGTCCGGTAAGCGCTCCCAAGAAAAACAAAATGGTGCCTCCGTACCACCCCGCATGCAACCATGGCTGCACATCGACACTTTTCATGTCGGTGACAAGAAATAGCATTGCGACGCAGGACCCAAGATTTGCTCCTAGAATCCCGCCCACAGCTGTCAGCCAAAGGACAGCGTAGCTTCGGAGAATGAATTTCCCGATTGGCAACCACATTGAACGTACTCTGCATTTCTGGGGTTGTGAATTAGTCCTCCGCGATAGAGGCTCACCGGCCAACGGAGATATCCCGTCGAGTATTGGCAACTACCTATGCAATCCAAGCTCGCAGGGATTTGTAACAAGTAAACGAACTTGTGGACAAGCAAGTCACTTGTGTTCGCGCAGCGCAGTATTCGAAAAACGAATCACTACCTCCCTAGCAAGCCTGGAATTGTAAGCGAATCTGCGATTGTCGCACGATACGTCAATGCGACGCAATTGGGGGTGCGACTCGATCTACCCCGCCCATCGGAGAATCGAGGAGCTGGACAGTCGCTAGGGACCCTGCAAACACTATTTCCCGCAGTAATATGAGATGCGGAAACTAAGATGCGGCAGTCACCTAGTAGGGACGGTCCACGCCGGCTGGCCGCGGTGCTGGCAAAATTCCGCAGGTTCCAAAATCTAGCCAGCGGCATCGCGCAGTGTAGAGGTGTACAACGCGTTGCTGTAGCTCTCGCGAACTGCAAGCCTGAGTTACTGGACGCGTTCCTCTCCTCCTTTACTCTTTCTCTGGGACTCAAGTCGAGTTCAATTCTTCTCGAGAAGTTGAAGTTATCGTGTTAACCATGGCGGACAGCCATTCCTAGATCATGGAGCGGTTTTGTTGAGGAGCACAGCAGCCCCATTCTGCAACAATGGCCCCAGATTCAAGAGATGCAAACCGTTGGGTTTGTGGCAGGTAGCAGGCAGATTCTGACGGCACCTTGCGCGAGGCGCTGTACATTGGTGCAATGATCGGTGCAATTCTCCAGCTCGGACCAATCGGCTCCTGCCTTAAAGACAACGTATGAATGAACCAATTCGCGAGGCGCTCGAGCCCAACGTCCTCCGTCCCTTGCACTGGATTGGCGGATGGCTGCAATTGAGTTACACGCACGCCAAACCAGTTCTGACCATTGCCATTCTCTGCTTCGCTTTCTGGTTACTGCACCATGAATTCCAGTCCACACGGTGGACGGATGTCTCCAACTGTTTTCGATCGCTGCCAGCATGGACCGTGCTGGCCGCATTACTATTGACTGCTGTAAATTTTGCCGTGCTTACGGGCTACGACTGGCTGGGATTGCAACTGGTCCAACACCTATCCCCCCCTTATCTCTGGAGGGCTCTTTAGACTGGTCAAGCGGTGGCGTTCCCTGGAAACACGCACGTCGATTACGGCGGAGCTCCCCGCCAGCATGGGTGGCAGATGCCTGGCGATGCCATTCGCATGCCAAGAAATGCTGGGAAGAGGCGCCCTCCTCAATCGTCAGGAGTGCCACAAGTCGCCTAGCGTTTCGAGGTCGAGCGCCTTGCGCGTCGCTACCAGGCTAAAAAATCGCAGTATTCTCACAAAGCACTAATTGACATCTCGTTAGATGACGATATCATGAGCACAAGGAGATTTCATATGGCGACGAAAACCGAGAACAAGCCCACACCCGACGGCGATCCGGCGGCGTTTGTCCAGGCGGCGGAATGCCTCAAGACGCTAGCGCATCCAGTGCGAATGAGGATCGTGCAGCTGCTGCTCAACGGACGTTACGCAGTTGGCGAACTGGCTGAGGACTGCGGCATTCCTGATAACGTGGCTTCCGAACATCTGCGACTGATGCAACGCTGCGGCTTTTTTACTAGTGAACGGGAAGGTCGAAGGGTCTACTACCAAGTCGCCGAGCCGCATCTGGCCAACATCATGAAGTGTGTGGAAAATCGGTTCCTGAAGAACTGATAACGACGCCTTTTTTTAAACCAACAACTCGTCGCAACGCGACATAACGACACTACCACAAGTCGCAAGGAAAGAACAAATGTCACACAATCCAACAATTTCCGCACAGGTGCTCGCAGAACTTGATGGGCAGGGCGAAGTGGAGATCATTGACGTTCGCACCCCAATCGAGTTCCGAGAAGTCCGGGCTGCAAAGGCTAAAAATATTCCGCTGGATATCCTTGAACCGCATGCAGTAATGAAGCTGAGGAACTGCGCTGCGGATGAGCCCATTTATGTAATTTGCAAAGGCGGTACGCGAGGAGCGAAGGCACAGCAAAAGTTCATCGATGCAGGTTTCACCAGCGTCATTAACGTCGAAGGTGGAACCGAGGCTTGGGTCAAAGCTGGTTTGCCCGTGGTGCGCGGTAAGAAGGCGGTGTCGCTCGAGCGGCAGGTGCGGATCACAGCCGGTTTCCTAGTGCTCATCGGCGCGCTGCTCGGCATCTTTGTGCATCCCTACTACGCCGCAATTTCAGCTTTTGTGGGCGCCGGTCTAGTATTTGCAGGCATCACCAATAGCTGCGTGATGGGAATGATGCTCGCAAAAATGCCGTGGAATCAGTGTAAGGATGGAGCATGTTCAGTCTAGCGGTTCTATTCGGTGGCGTGGTCGGATTTGCACTGGGCCTTACCGGTGGTGGTGGCGGGGTATTCGCCGTGCCGCTGTTGGTCTACGGACTGGCTGTCGCACCGCGAGAAGCCGTTGGCATTTCACTGGCGTCCGTCGGTGGGATTGCCCTGGCGGGTGTCTTGCCACGCTTGTGGCGAGGTGAAGTGGAACTGCGCACGGGATTGCTATTCGCTATCGCCGGGATGATCGGCGCGCCAATCGGCACCTACCTCTCAACACTGTTTCCTGAGACCGCGCTGTTGGTGATGTTTGGCGGTTTGATGCTGGTCGTAGCCTGGCGGATGTGGGCGAAGACTCGCAATCCGGAGTTAGTGACAGGCGTTTGTAGGACCGAGGATCTGGCCACGGTGGATGCCTCGGCCTGCCAGCGTGATCGAGACGGAACGCTCCGGTTAACCTCCAACTGTGCTCGACTGCTGGTGATGGTTGGATTGTTGACAGGAGTTTTGTCAGGAATGTTCGGAGTTGGGGGCGGCTTCGTCATCGTGCCTGCCTTGGTGTTGTTCAGCGGAATGGAGATTCACCGGGCGGTGGGAACGTCGTTGCTCGTAATCTTCCTCATCAGTATCAGCGGTGTCACGTCGTACGTGGCGGCTGGCCGAGATCTGTCGCTGGATACGACCCTGCAGTTCCTCATCGGGGGCTTGGTCGGCATTTGGCTTGGCGGCCTGGTCGCCAAGAAACTGAAAGGCCCAACGTTGCAAAAGGTGTTCGCGTCAGCAGTGGTGTTGGTCGCGGTATTCGTCATCGTCAAAACCGTAATTCTGTAAACCCAAGGCTATCCAAGATGTTACTCAAATACTTTTACGACAGATCACTGGCACATGCTTCCTACATGGTCGGCTGCCAGCGTGCCCAGGTAGCCGTGGTTGTTGACCCCGGCCGAGACATCGACCAGTACCTCGAAATGGCCGACCGCGAAGGCCTCAAGCTGATCGCGATCGCGGAAACGCACATCCATGCCGATTACGTCTCCGGCGCTCGTGAATTAGCAGAGCGGGTCGGTGCGAAGCTCTATGTTTCCGATGAAGGTCCACAGGAATGGAAGTATCTGTTCGCGGATCAATACGATCATCAACTGCTCAAGGATGGCGACTCCTTCATGATCGGCAATATCAAATTCGATGTCCTTCGAACTCCAGGGCATACACCGGAAAGCATCTCGTTTCTGCTGACCGACCAAGGCGGGGCGGCTGACAAACCAATGGGTATTTTCACCGGGGATTTCGTCTTTGTCGGTTCAATTGGACGTCCCGATTTGCTAGAAGAAGCAGCGGGTCTAGCCAACACGGCAGAACCCGGGGCCCGCGATCTATTTCAATCCGCCCAACGCTTTAAGCAGCTTCCCGACTACCTGCAAATCTGGCCTGCCCATGGTGCGGGCAGCGCGTGCGGCAAGGGCTTGGGTGCCATCCCGTCCTCGACCGTCGGCTACGAAAAACTATTCAATCCGGCCTTGCAGTTCACCGACGAAGAAGAGTTCGTCAAATACATCCTGTCCGATCAGCCAGAGGCGCCCAAGTACTTCGCAGTGATGAAGCGAGTCAACAAAGAGGGCCCCGCGGTCATCGGAGATCGGGGATTGCCCGAATCGCAGCCCCTCGACAACCTAAGTTCCGTGTTGGATTCGTCAACAATCATTGATCTATCCCCGGCGGACCAATTTGCGAATGGCCATGTGCCGCGGTCCCTGAACATCCCGCTCAGTATGCTCGCCGGCTGGGCGGGCTGGATTGTGGATTATTCTAAACCAGCTTACCTCATTGCCGATCCAAGCCAGCTTTCCGAAGCAACTCGCATCCTGCGGAAAATTGGGCTGGATGACGTCAGGGGATATTTCGACGCATCAAAGCTCCGCCAAGCAGGCCTCGCATCCGAGAGCTACGAAACAGCCACTCCCACCGAACTCGCTTCGCGCATCGAATCGGGGGAGGTACACCTCGTGGATGTGCGTTCGAACAGCGAATGGAACTCAAGTCGCATTAAGCAGGCGGACCACAAGTTCCTTGGCAGATTGCCAGATAACGTGGCCGAGCTCGAGGAAGGCAAACCAATCGTAACGCAGTGCCAAGCCGGAGGCCGCTCGGCTATCGCGGCCAGTATTTTGCAAGCCAGTGGACTGCAAGTCATCAACATGACCGGTGGCTTTGCCGCTTGGACGGCAGCCGGTCTCTCGGTGGACACGTCAACAGCCAACGTCGCTTGCAATACCGGTTCAGCACCTTGCGCCTAAGCAACGCAGTTGCCACGCAATCACGGTACTTGTCGTATGCAGGGATGGACTATGACAGTCGCGATCCGGCGGCCAGTGCAACCGCAATCGGGATGCAAGGCCTCCCACAGGCCGTACACCACAGGCCGTACACCACAGGCCGTACACCACAGGCCGTACACCACAGGCCGTACACCACGGGATCAACAGCGTTGATCCCAGCGGCGGCAATCGATGAGTTTTGAAACCAAGCCCTATGAAGGACAAACAATGCACACACGAACGATGTTTACCGCAAGCTCAATTTTGCTGATCACTGCCACATTGTTTGCGGGAATCGCTCAAGCGCAGCCCGGTCAGGGACGCGGTCCAGGGCAGGGCAGGGGATTCGGTCAGGGTAGGGGGCCTGGAGGTGGACCGGGTCGACACGGCCAGGACGATCGCCACGCCGCAGATCACGAAATCCTTCAGTTTCTCTTAAAAAATCACAAGCAGATTCAACGAGACGTCAAAGAGCTCCCGAACGGCGTCGAGACACTCACGGAATCCGCAGATGCAACGCTCGCGGCCAAAATCCAAGAGCACGTGAAGTGGATGAAATATCGGGTTGAAGAAACCAAACCCATTCGGATGCGCGATCCGTTGTTCGCGGAGCTATTCCGTCACACCGACAAGATAGAGATGGTCGTCGAAAAAACGGAGAAGGGCGTGCGGGTCACGGAGACGTCCGGCGACGAGCACGTAGTGACACTCATCAAGGCTCACGCGAAGGTAGTGTCTGCCTTCGTCGCTCAGGGTTTCGACGAGGCGATGAAGAATCATCCGGTTCCCTCGACAGAGAGCAGCCAAGTTCCACAATATGTGAACCCAGCAATCGCCAACTACGGAAAAGTAGTTCGCCTCCCCAACGCCACTCAGCAGCCGAGAGATGGCAGCAAGTTGGTGGTCGATGTGACTGGAGGTGGCGACTCGGACAAGCTGAATCCTGCGATTGAAAAGGTGGCCCGCTTCGTCAACATCTATCAAGGTGCAGGTGAGAAGCCTGTGAAAGTCGACATTGCAGTTGTACTGCATGGCGAGGCCACGCTGACGGTCCTGAACGCGGATGCCTATTCCCAGCGATTCAAGACACATGGAAATCCCAATCTCGATTGCCTGCATGCACTCCATGAAGCGGGTGTTGAGTTTTTCGTATGCGGTCAGACGCTGATCGGAAAAGGGGCATCCCCTGAAGAGGTCGTGGTATTTTCCGATGTAGCCGTCTCGGCACTTACGTCGCTCGTCAACCTTCAAGCCGACGGCTACTCCTATGTTCCGCTCGGGAAATAGCCTCAGCGGAACCTCCAGACCTGAACCACAAACCGTCCATTCCCCTACCTAACAAGCCGCCCCCTCCAGCCCCACGAGAGACGAGATGAACATTGGTCCTACCCCACAGCTGGCGTTAGTTGCTCTGGCGTTTGCAACGATTCTGATACCCTCAGTCAGCGCCCAACCTCCAATAGACAATTCTGCGACCGCTGGTGAATGGCAGGCACTTCCAGTGAAGGCCGAGTCCCCGGCGGCAAACCCCACGACTGCCGAGAAAGTCGAATTGGGTAAGAAGTTGTTTTTCGATCCACGCCTTTCGTTGACAGGCACCGTCTCCTGCAACAGTTGCCACAACCTCATGGAAGGCGGCGACGATGGTCGGCCAAGCTCGATGGGCGTTCATGGTAGTATCGGACCGCGAAATGCGCCGACCGTCTGGAACTCCGTCTTTCAAGCATCCCAGTTTTGGGATGGGCGTTCGCCAAGTCTTGAAGACCAAGCCAAAGGACCGATCGTCGCAGCCCCGGAAATGGGAATGCCGGCTCACGAAAATGCCATCAAACGCATTGCTGCGATCCCAGGCTATCAAACCGAGTTCCGCGATGTCTTCGATTCGGAAAACTCAGTTACGATCGATAACGTTGTCAAGGCAATCGCCGCATTTGAGCGGACATTGGTCACTCCCAACAGCGCCTTTGACCGCTTTGTACAAGGCGATAGATCGGCATTGACCGACAAGCAAATTCGTGGCATGCAGTTGTTCAGCGATATTGGCTGCACGGAATGTCACTCAGGTCCCGCATTCAACGGCTGGGACGTGGGATCCACAACGCAGACCTTTGAAGAGTTTCCTCGCAATGCAGAAAGCCAGCTGGTTGGGCAATACGGACTCGACAGGGACCTGGGGCGGTTTGCAGCGACCAACAGAAAGTCTGACAAGCATTATTTCAAAGTTCCTACCCTACGAAACATCTCACTCACCTCTCCCTACTTTCACAATGGTGCCGTCGCCAAGCTCTCCGACGCTGTCCGAGTGATGAGCGAAACGCAGCTCGACACCGAACTCTCCAACGAAGAGGTAGAGAGCATCGTCGACTTTTTCAGCGCACTCGACGGCGAGTTCCCGAGCATTGCGCTGCCGCGTATTCCGTCGCGACCTGGAGAGTCAGTCCTCGAAGATCAAGAGCCGGCAGCGGTCGGAGAATAGCACCAGTCCACTTAGTCGTTTACGGCTGCGGACGAACGTGAACTCGACCGCCTGCCTCAATTTTGTTTCCGAAGGAGAATTTTCCATGCGTACCCAAGCGCCCATTTTAGCCCTGATGGTGATACTACTCTCTGGAGTCAGTATCGCGGTCGCTCAAGACAAAAGTCCCCAGCCCGACGGCGAAAATCTGAAACAGCAAACCGCCGTGATTCACCTATCGCATTTCAGCGACGATCTTCACCGCGCTTTTATGGCGTTGAAGATCGCCTCGATGATGCAGGAGGGCGGTGTCGAAACGTCGCTCTTTCTGGACATTGAGGGAGCAAGGCTCAGTGATTCCCGGCAGTCGCTGGATGTGCATTGGGGGCCGTCGCCCACGAAACTCGGCGATCTGTTTGACGCCTTCGTCAAAAGCGGCGGAAAAGTTGCCGTCTGCCCCCATTGTGCCAAGGCCGCCGGTATCGCAGCCACCCATGTTCGTCCCGGTGCCCGCATTGCGACTGAAGATGAACTGGCTGCATTGTTGATTGGCGCTGATAAAATCATGGACTATTAAGACAGTCCCCGGTCAAGCATTTTTATGCGAAACTACACCCACCGAATAAGCGGGCTGTTCATGCAATTGCACGCAGTTTGCGATTTCCCTCAAGACCCACACAAAGGAAGACCTGATGAGTAAGGCCCGATCAATCGAAAACCTGCAGAAAGCCCTGGCGATGGAGCTTACCGCAATGCACCAATATCAACTGCATTCGGGAGTTCTCGATGACTGGGGACTAAGCCTGCTGGCCGCGAAAATGCGAGAAGAAATGGCGGAGGAGTTGGGGCACTCCAATGAGTACATGAATCGGATTCTGTTTCTAAAGGGAACGCCCCACCTAACATTGGCCAAGGCGCCGGTTCGCGCCGAGTCACTCAAGGCCATGTTCCAGTCCGACCTTGCGGATGAGCAAGAGGCAATCGAGTTCTATACGAAGGCGTCCATCCAAGCGTCCGAGGACGGCGACATTGGCACCCGCACACTCTTCGAACGGATCGCGCTCGACGAGGAGCAACACATGAGCTGGCTGGAACTGCAACTCGATCTACTCCAACGAATGGGCGAACCAGCCTTTATCGCCAAGCACATGCCGCCCCCATCGACCGGTGAGTGACGACGCGCGCACTCCAGGGAACAGCTTGTAGGTGCGGAACTTCGACAGACAGTGAACCGATATTCCGCACGCCGCAAGAATCCTCATGCGGACCGTCGCGAGGGCGTTGCCACGCCTTCCGACTCGGCCTCCAGTGTCGAAACCGTCCGCCGAGCCCACTTCTACAAATGTCCTAGGCGCCACGCGCACCATCGCCTGGACTAAAATGCCCCGCGTGCTGGCTGCACGGCCAGCCTCGCTCCGCTTCTCGGAGTCCAAGGAACACCGAACTCGCTCAGTTATTGAATCATTCCTAGAAAGAGTTTACTGCGATGTATGAAAAGTGGAGTGCGATCCGACCTTGGCTGATGCGGCTTCTTAAATTGGCGATTGTCGCTTCCGTAGCTGTAGGTGTTATCTATTGGCTGAAGTTCGCACCGGTACCTGTCATTTCTCATACCGTCGAGCATGGAACAATCATCGCTGAAGTGATGGGAACCGGAACGCTGGAAGCTCGAATCGAGACAACCATCAGCCCAAAGATTTCAGGCCGCGTTGTCGAAGTCTTGGTCGATCAGGGAAGTCGAGTCGCGAAGGGCGATTTGCTGGTCCGGCTCGACGATGAAGAACTGCAACAACAGGTAGCAATCGCTCGAGCCAATGTTGACGCGGTGTCAGCTGCCATCGCCCGACTGAATACCGATAAAGAGCGTGCGGCTGCGGTTTACAATCAGGCGAAGAAGAGTCACGACCGGGTTCAGTTACTAGTGCTTCAAAACGCCACAAGCCAAGATGACGCTGACAAGGCGGTAGAATCGCTGGCGGTCGCAGAGGCGGGGGTATCGCGAGCCGAAGCTGCGATTACCGAAGGACGGCAGGAACTCATCGCAGCCCAAAAGGCTCTGGAGTATCAAGGCGCACGATTGAAGGACGCAAAGCTCCACGCGCCTTTTGATGGTCTAGTCGTCAAACGCGGTCGAGAGAATGGCGACGTTGTCGTCCCCGGCAGCTTGATCCTGAGCCTGATTTCTACCGAAGAATTATGGATCAGTGCTTGGGTTGACGAAACCGAGATGGCACGCCTGAAGACCGAGCAACCGGCAAGGGTTGTGTTCCGCTCGGAGCCCGAAAAAGCCTATCCCGGCAAAGTCGTCCGATTGGGACGCGAGGCGGATCGCGAAACTCGTGAGTTCATTGTCGATGTTCGCGTGCTAGAACTCCCCGAGAACTGGGCTGTTGGACAACGGGCGGAAGCCTTCATCCAAATCACTCAGAGAGATAATGCCTTGCTTCTGCCTGCCAGGCTGATTTTCAAACAAAACGATTCCATGGGCGTATTTGTCAGCGTCGCGGGAGTTGCTCAATGGCGTCCGATTACCGTTGGCGTCCGAAATGGCGATACGGTGGAAGTCTTGGAGGGACTAACGGAAGGAGAGACGGTTGTCACGCCCAAGACTCCGGGAAACCTGCTCTCCGACGGACGAAGGGTGGTAGCGCTATGAGCCTCGCCACCAAAGATATTCGGCATAATCTCGGCCGTTTCGCGCTCACGGCCGTTGGTATCGGCATGTTGTTGATGGTCGTGATGGGAATGGGTGGCATCTACCGTGGCGTGGTCGAAGATGCAACTTTGCTGATTGACCGAGTGGGGGCGGACCTGTGGATCGTTCAGCGTGACACCCGCGGGCCGTTTGCCGAATTGTCTCGCGTCCCCTCCAACTTAGTGTATCGAGCCGCAGCCGTTCCTGGCGTGCAATCGTCGCGAGAATTTGTGTACCACACGATCCAACGACAGCGAAATGGAAAACCGCTCAGAATTGCAGTCCTGGGGCTGAGTTGGCCTAACGATAAAGGCGAATGGCTGCCGCTGACCGCCGGGCGACCACTCGGAAAATCCCATTACGAAATGATTGCCGACAAGACACTCGGAATGCCAATCGGAGAACAGCTCAAACTCGGCAAAGAGACCTACACGGTCGTGGGCACCACTAGTAATATGATTAGCTCCGGCGGTGATGGAATCGCCTTTTTCACGGTAGCCGATGCACAAGCCATCCAGTTCGATACACCGGGCGAAGCGGTACGACTGGAGCGCGCAGCCAGGGAGTCGCGCGGTGAAAGATTCGAGCAAGCAGTCCAACAACCGATGATGCTGGAGAATGCCGCGAGGCCGTCGGTACAGCTCCCCGCCATTGCTCGACCACAAATCAGTGCAGTGATGCTTACCCTATCGCCAGGAGCCGACTCCAATGCAGTTGCCAGGACCATTTCTGGCTGGGGTGACGTGTCAGTCTACACCGCTGACGGACAGCGAGAATTATTGCTCAAGGGTAGTGTGGAAAAGGTTAAGCGACAGATCGGACTGTTTCGCGTTCTACTAACCGTCATTGCCGCCATTATCATGGCGCTGATTTTATACACCTTAACCCTCGACAAAATCCATTCCATTGCCCTACTGAAATTGATCGGCGCGCCCAACACGGTGATCCTGGGCCTGATCTTGCAACAGGCACTCATTCTTGGCGTTGTCGGCTTTGGCATCGCCTATTTCGTCGGACTCCAGTTGTTCCCCATGTTCCCGCGTCGTGTGATTCTTGACGAATCCGACTTGATGCAACTGGCAGGCATCGTATTGGCAATCTCAGTGCTTTCAAGCTTTCTGGGTATCTGGAAAGCAATGAAGGTTTCTCCGAATGAGGCTCTTTCGTGACCACGGACACTACAACGTATGCCATCGAAGCGGATGGCCTGACGAAGATTTACGGTAGCGGCAATACCGAGGTGGTAGCCATGCGGGATGCCACCATGCACGTCAAGCAAGGCGAAGTCGTGGCGCTACTCGGCCCCAGTGGCTCCGGTAAATCGACCTTTCTAACCGCGGTCGGCCTCATCAACCCACCAACCAGTGGACGAATTGTAATCGGCGGTAGACTGGTGCAGGAAGGGGAAACGCCTCACGCCAACTTGCGTTCGTTTCGTCGCCAACATATTGGCTTCATCTTTCAGAAATCGAATCTAATTCCATTCCTATCGGCAGTAGAAAATATTCAAATCGCGATGGAATTGAACGGTGAATCCAAACGCGCGGCGCGCCATCGCGCCATCGAGTTGATGGAATATCTAGGCGTTGCCGATCGAGCCGACAACCTTCCGTCAATGCTTTCAGGCGGACAGCAGCAACGCATCGCCGTTGCACGAGCCATTGCCAATCGGCCGAGCGTCATCCTCGCTGATGAACCTACCGCGGCGCTCGATGGTCATCGAGGTCGGCAAGTCATGGAGCTGTTTGGCAAGGTAGCGCATGAACAAGGCGCAGGCGTTATCGTGGTGACGCACGATCATCGCGCTCTCGATGTCTTCGATACGATCTACGAAATGGAAGATGGGCTCATGCACCAACAACCACATCAGCAGCAACAAACCACACACCACAATCCTATCGCAGGAGAAACCACATGAATTGGATCATGCATCCGTGGCCCTGGTGGCTGTCGGGAATCCTAATAGGTTTGACCGTTCCACTGCTCTACATTCTCGCCGGAAAAGCGTTCGGAATTTCGACGAGTCTGCAAGAAGCCGGTGCACTGTGTGCGCCGAACAGCAAGCTGGAATACCTCAGCCAGTTTGATCGGAAAGGGAACCTGTGGACAATCGTGTTTGCGGTCGGCATCGGTATTGGAGCATTCCTGGCAACGCAATTCGCCTCCAATACTCCAATGGCCTTCCTTCCCAACTCGTTTCACAGCGTTTCCGGTGCCGTAAAATTAGTCGTAGGGGGCTTTCTCATCGGTTTCGGAACCCGCTATGCGGGCGGATGTACATCGGGGCATTCCATCACGGGTATCTCCAACCTTAACTGGCCAAGTCTCGTCGCCACAATCTTCTTTTTTGTGGGCGGGCTGTCCGTCACTTGGGGCCTCGGACATTTGATTTTCCAAGCAAGCGGACAATGAGCATTCCCATGAATCATGAAACGAAACCGGATCAATCGACTCCCGCGAAACAATCGACCAAGACGTCCGCACTCACTTACATCAATGTACTATTGGTCGGAGCGTATCTTGGTTTCTTGTTCGTCAAATCAGAGGTTGCGAGGTGGGATCGCATTCACGACATGTTTCTTTTTCGCGAAGCCTACATGTACCTGATTATTGGCACTGCGATCGTGGTGGCAATGCTTTCGATGTTCATCATCAAACGGCTAGGCATTACGACTCTTGAAGGGCAGCCAATCCAATACAAACCCAAGCCATTCCACAGCGGCGTTGTAATTGGAGGAATGCTCTTTGGAGCTGGTTGGGCGATCACAGGAGCTTGCCCCGGTCCGATCTACGCTCAAATTGGAGCGGGTGAGTGGATGGCACTCTGCACCTTAGTGGGAGCCATGCTCGGGATGTTCAGCTACGCAGGCTTGAAATCCAAGCTTCCTCATTAACGCTCGACCTTAGGCCACTGTTGATGCAGTTCTGTTACTTTTCACTTTGATGATTACCCGATCTCCCCACTGTAGATTTTCCGGATGGCCAACGTTCAATCCCCGCATGGTCTTGGTTGGCCCCAGCCCGCGCGGTGGACTGACGTCCCCCATTTCCGCGCGGGGCGTTCCCCCAAATAGGCGAACGTCCCCCAAGGCAATTGGAGCGACGCTAGCCAATTCAACGAGCGTCGATCTACGCGGCACAAGGTTGCTAGTCATCAATCGTCAATCCGATCGGCAATGACTTTGGCCGTGATGGGATCAACGTGCAGCTCGCGTTTTTGCCCATCCCTATAGACTTCAACCTCCCAGTACCGACGCTCGAAGGAGACTTCCTCGAAGTCCTGGTAACTGCCGCTTTTCGACACGGTTTGCAACAGCTTGGAGAGCGCCATCGCATCTTTTCCAGGCGTTCGCTCCGAATCGTCTCGATGTTCCGACAACACTTTGCCGCTCGTTGGATCGACCGTCAACTCTAGCGATTCGCTTTGCTTGCGAACCTCGATTTCCCACCGTCCATCGTCCATCGACAGCTCCGAAAATGGACCGTAGCCGTCCTTCTCTAGGTGCTGCACGATTTCGATCATTGACAGAGATTTGCTGTTCGCTGATGTCCCCGCGGCGGATGCAATGCCGACGGGGAACAAAACCGTTGCGAGGATTCTGCAAAGTAGGAAGGCGTTCATTTTGGAATCTCCAGGAAAGGGTTGAGTGCGCTGCAATCCGAGTCATTTGCGACTGCAGGTCTTGAGTCCGATGTTAGGCGGACTTGATAAAGTGCGGCTGAGGCGAATCTAAATTCTGATTTATCTTTCTCACTGCCGTGTCCACACGTTCAGCGGTTCGTCTTGATTCGCATTGTTGATGTTGGTCGACCAATCGAATGCAGTCGTGGAGCGTCATCGACATCGCATCCCTATTGCGTATATCCTGCACTCGGTCGAAGTGGTCCTCGAAGAATTCCTTAAGCAACTTTAGCATGATTGAGCTCTTCGTTGAGATAGTTTGCGTAACCGCCTTGAGGCAGTCGACGTTAACGTTGTGTCAGCGTCTGCAAGTAATATCGCAGCGGTGGTTGAGCGCAACCTGAAGCTCGGATGAAGTCTCCTTCATCCTGCAAAGATGGAGCGAGGATCTAGGAAATGATCGGCAAACGCAACGTAAAACAGCTGCCTTGGCCGGGCTCGCTGCTGCACTCCAAATCACCTCCGAGTATCGTGGCAATTCGGCTTGCAATCGCCAATCCAAGCCCAGTTCCAGCAATTCCACGATGACGAGCTGCAGTCGAACGAAAAAACGGTTCAAAGAGTTGCGGCAAGTCCTCCGCCGCGATCCCCGGTCCAGAATCAAATACCTGAATCAGCAACTGGCCATTCTGCTCCAGGGCGCGAACAATCACCGGTGTCCCCGCTTCACCGTACTTCATTGCATTGAATACCAGATTATCGACGACACGGCCAAGCAGTGCTGGTGTCGAACGGACCTTCACCTGTTCCTCCAGCCTGATATCGAGCACTAAGTCAGCCGCCCTCGGTTGGACCGCCCAGGTCGATGCTTGAGTTTCTAGCCATTGCTTCAACTCGATGCTGCGTAGTTCTGGGGATGCGGCATCCGCATCACGGCGCGCCAAGAACAATAGGGATTCAACGATCTCTTGCAACACCTTAGTTTGTGTTCTCAGCAACTCCAAATTAGCTTGGTACTCCCCCTCGCTTCGTGGCCGGCGGAGCGTCACGTCGATCTGCCCTAGCAATACAGTGATCGGAGTTCTCAATTCATGAGCGGCATCCCCTGCGAATCGCCGTTGCTGCTCGAATGCCGTCTGCTGCCGATCTAGCAAGCGGTTGAATGCGACTCCCAACTCGGTCAGCTCGTCTCCCGCCTCACCGTGCGAAAGTCGTGATTGGAAGTCTACCCCCGTGATGGCTTGAGCTTGATTTGCCATTGCCGCGACCGGGCTGAGGGCCTTACGAACGACCCATCGGCCGAGCAAGGCTGCGATCGACCAGGTGAGCAGCGGCAGCAGTGTCACCAGCGCCGTAAGACGAAACAGAATTGCATCACGCGGTAGCGTCGAACGTCCGACGACAACCGTCAGTTGATCGAATTCATCGAGTTCACGCTGCAAGCGAACCGGTCGTGGCGCCGACACCCTTTGGCTCATCAACGCCCAGTCGCCCAATGTATCCGTGAGCACCCTCTCGCTCGTCTGCTCCATGCGGAGGTTTGCATTCGATTCAACCAAAGCAACAAGATCGACTTCGGCCGAGCGAGATCGCTCGACGACTAAATTATCATCGCCCAACACGATCCACTGAACCTCGCCGAATTCGTCATGGACTCCCACGTCGATGGCGTGTTCTAACGGCTGCCACTTCACCTCAGTCTCTTCGACCTCAGCCGCAGCGATCAATGAATTGAGCACGCCGCGCATTTCACTGCTAAATTGATGGACCAGGTGTTCCCGTGTGACCGTGTAAAACACTAGCGAGTAGACGGCAAGGATGATCCCTAATGCGGCAAGGAAAAACACACATACGCGATTGGTAAGGCTCATCAGGTTATCGCAGTATTTCCAAAATGTAGCCTTGACCGCGACGCGTCTGAATGACACGTGGTCCAAGTTTTTCAAGCTTGCGTCTCAGGTCTTTGACATGCACTTCGAGCGTATTGGATACCCCATCAAAGTTTTCGTCCCACACCGTTTCGTAGATTCGTGTTCGAGAAAGTACGCGTCCCGGATGTCGCAAAAACATTGCCAGCAACGAAAGTTCTTTGGCGGTTAGATCGAGCGGCATATCCGAACGCGTCGCTCGCTGCTGCGCAAGGTCAATGCGGATGTCTTGATACTCCAAGTGGAGCGAGTCCGATTGCCCCTGTCGTCTCAGAAGCGAACGTACGCGAGCTAAGAGCTCTTCGAATGCAAACGGTTTTGTGAGATAGTCATCGGCACCTGCATCAAGCCCTGTCACTCGCTCTTTCACGCCATCGCGAGCGGTCAAAAAAAGCACGGGAGTGATTCGATTCTTTTGACGAAACCGCTGCAAAATCTGCAACCCATCATCACCCGGTAGCCACCAATCTAGTATCACTAAGTCCCATGTTTCCGACTGCATCCGCAACCAGGCATGCCGCCCGTCAGCCGCGTGCGACACTGCGTAACCTTCTTCGGTTAGCCCGCGAATCAGAAAATCCGCGATGCCAGGCTCATCTTCAACGACTAAAATCCGCACACTCATTGGACTGCTCGGGTAAAACGATTTCTAAAGAGTCTACTCAGTTTTACTGGGGCATGTGAGCCAACCTGAAGCCCTAGATAAAATCCGCTTTATCTACTTGGTGGTAAGCTGAAATTCAAGCCGAATTCGTGACGTCCGCGAGGCAGTTGCGGGGGATGAAGCATCTTTCAGATTCACTTCATCCACAGATTAGAACAGCGTACGACACTGGTGATAGGAATATCCCATCACCTACGATATCGCTGGAGAAAATCTTGACAAGCTTAGTCACTCTGGTTCAATGCACTGCCTTAATCACCGCCGCCATTCTATTGGGGGCCTGCATTTGTGCCTCCATTCGTTACCAAATGTTGCAGGCACGCAGATCACAAGCCATCGCAGCCGCTCGACGCGCACAAGATCGGCGACGAAGCTCTGGCGTTGCCGAACGATGCTCTGAGGAGCCTGCGATTCGAACACCGCGGTCGCGGCTCGGTAGTCGGGATGAACAAACCGTTGTTTGACCAATCAAAGCTTGGTGGCTCGGTTCCGAGCTTCAGCCCCCTGGTTAGGCGAATCGATTCGAATTGCGGAGCCCCCTCTCTTGATCCAGTCCATGTCAAAATCCTTGTCGATGGCAGGGGACAGTTCACTCACACCAGGCGAAGAACCCAAAGCAAAATTTTTTCTAGAAGGCTCGAAAAAGCAAAGTTTATCACCACCGTTTTGTTGCTTGGGCTGAGCCCACGTTCATCACAGGTCCATTTCATTGATCATGTTTTCGTCTCCTACGCGGACGAGTCGTACCTCTTCAAGCAGGCAGCTATACACCAACAACGACGCATAGGCGGCTTCTGGAGGGGGGACAAAATAGGTGCGCGGCCCGTAGCGTCGGGTCGAACTTCGCATCAATTCTTGCCCCTCAGAATCATACACGCGAACAATCACGATTGAGTTGTAGCCGTTACCAGTCGCCAGTGCGGATAATGCATAGGTTCCCGATTCCGGTAGCGGAATGGTTTGACCGGTTGATCCGTATTTGGTATCCAAAATTGTTTTGCCGTCGCGTTGAATGAACTTTCCGCCTGCGGCGATGTTCTTCCAGCCAGAATAGTTGTCTGGACCTAGATCAAACGATGGATTGACATTGAGTGTTTTTTCGTCGGCGGCAGGCTCCAACGCCAACCGCGTCAATGCCAAGCGAATGCCTTTGCCAGAGGACAGGCGGATCCGCGCGGTGACGGCATCGTCGGGGGTATAAAACACGTCCTGGTAGCTGTGCGACTGCCGATAGGGCAGGGCGAATGCTAGAGGCCGCCCGATCGGCTGGCCCGCGGCATTGAAGAACTCAATTTCACGCGCTGGCAAATGCGCACTGGTCTGCCCCGGTTGGTGAAAGAATTCGAATCGAGGATTGTCCTCCAACCATTCGACATCGCCTGCGCCAGCCGCCAGCAGGGTCAGGCGATATTTTGTGGACGGTAGGACTGTCACATCGCGCAAGAGGGCTGTTGCATCCGCAACGAGCATGCCCTGTGCACCGCCGATTGGAAACCGCGACACGCTACTGGCCGTGTCTTCTGTGAAATAGTCTGCTGGTTGGCCGGTGGAAAAATCGATCGTTATCGGCGATGCCGCCAGAGCGGCATTCGCTGCCAGCATGACAACTAGACCATAAAACAGTTTCATAAATGTTGCACCAAACTTATTCAACAACGATTGGAAAGTTACGATAGTAAAGTGGTTTTCCCTGGTAGGAAACCTCGGTTGTCTCCTGCTCACTGAGCTGGATTTCGCGAGTGCAGAACCAACGCAAATCTGTCGGTTGTCCGGCCCCCAGCTGAAATGTCGACAGTGGAATACTGGCGATCGCTTCCCAGCCCACCGACGTCTGGCGAACTTTCAATTCCCAGTTGGAATCCCAGCTACGGTCTAGATCCTTTGCGTCGTACTGGCTACCGCCTGCGTTGAAAGCGAACACGTAACGCGCCCCACCACCAAACAACCAAAATTCGACATGATCCCCCTTGGGCCAAGACTCTGCCTTGTCACCGGAGCGTGCCACAACCTGGGGTGGAAGATCTTCCAAGCGAAATCGCAAAAACAGAGAGTCACCGTCGTGTGCGGCTTGCAGCTTGGTGCTGGAAAATGCTTTCGGTTCATCACTATCGCGAGTAACAAGTTTGAAATCGTCGTTCACCCACGGTTTTTCCCATTGAAGTGAATCAAAGTCGTCGGCCTCGCCGCGCATCTCTGGAATATTGGCGATCATCAGCCTAGCCATATCCTTGCCGAATCCTTCGTATTGCTCACGCATGCGGCGAATCATGGTCTTGGAATGTGGATGCTGCGCAGCCCCTTCCGCCTCGCTCAACAACCTCATACATTCTTTCTCCAAACCACGGTCCACGATCAACCCCTGGTACACACCAGCAATGCTCGCGTGGCATGAGCTGAACGTATCGTTGTCTGGCGCCAACCAACTCGTTTTGATCAAATCGTAATAGGCCAGCATCTGTGGAGCTGCTTCGCGATACGTCCGCTGGATGTAGTAGTGGTACAGCGAATCAACATCTTGAGTGGGGTCCCAAAAAAGGCGAGTGTGAACCCACAAGTTCATTTGGCCGACATCCCAGCCGAACTGCCCATTACCGATTCCGTCGGTCCCAAAATCGTTGCTAATTTCTGCGTAGATCAATGAATTGGAATGGTCAGGTCGTTCCATCACCGCCCTCAAATTGGCCGCCGCATAGAAAGCTTGAGGCGAAGGTTTCGATTCAAAGTATTCGTAGAATCCCAGACGATCGGTCATGGTCAGCCATTTTTCGAACCGCCTCCCCCAAGGTTTCGGTTGTCGCGCGTCGAGCAGCGGGTAATGCAAGTTGCTGGTTGGATACGGCGCAAACCAAATGCCCAGATCTGGATGAGGAGTCACGCGGGGCGGCTCAGCGAAATGGATGTAGGCTAGAACATGAATCGGGACCTCTGGCCGCACTTTCTGCCATGTTTCCATCGCTTCGTTGATGAACATCATGATCTGCGTGGAGCGAAACAGCGGATCCTTGATCGAATCGGGATCCTGGCACTCCAGTTGAGTTCCATCTGGCAAGGCCAATGGAGCAGTGCATCGATCACATTGACAACAGAACCAATTGTCTCCCGGCCCCAAGCGAACATGATCAACCTTGCGACCGAACCTAGCCTCATGCTTGGCAATGTCTTCAGCCAGCCCTTCCGCCCAGATAGCTGGCAACCCGGGAACGCTCAGGCACATTGTTCCCTCGCCATGCTTGACAAAGCGACGAGATTTTTTGATTGGGTCGTATCCAAAATACTCTGGATGCAGCTCCTGGTGGCTAGCGATCGGCACAGCGAAATTTGTACCATAGGGTTCGATCAGATCAAGGTTCAAAAATCCGTCGTAGTTAGCACGCACATCGCGGGTGTTGTCGCGGTTGCGTAGTAACCA